>PDRI01000077.1 GCA_002748055.1 Bacteroidota bacterium
CATGTTGTTCTTTGTTGTGCAAAACAAATCTACAACATGAAGGGGAAACCTCCGGGGAGTACCCTTCTCTTTATTTTTTTAGTCGGACACTACTGTAAATATATAAAAATCCGGGCGCCCCGGGAACCGGAGCTACGACTTTCAAATCCCGCCCCGAAAATCACAGCCTTCGCCTTTCCCCGCACTTGCACCGAAAGCTGCAATGCCATACAGCAGCCCGGCATGGCAGTTATTTTATGCTGATTTTCAAGATATTAACAATATTGGATATCTCTTCGGTTTTTGCACTTTCATTTTTCTTATCTTGGTTCGGTTTCAAAACGGAGACTGGCAGATGAGTACACTGGAGCAATTGCTTGAATGGAGGGACAAGGGCCCGATTCCCGACGACATTCATCCCCTGCTCAGAGCAATGCTTCTGGAAGCAGCAGGTGACTGGGATGCCGCACATACCATCGCTCAAAACGACTCCGGTCCCACGGGAGCATGGGTGCATGCCTATCTGCATCGTGTAGAGGGAGATTTGGGGAATGCCGGCTATTGGTACAGTAGAGCCGGAAAAGCCCTGCCCTCCATATCGCTCCGTGAGGAATGGGAACAAATCGCATTATCAATCCACAGCAAAGCATCGTTCAAATACCCGAACAATGAAAAACCTAAACCTAAGTAAATTCTCTCTGATTGTTGCGGCGCTATTTCTATCGACCATGGCCCCGGCTCAAAGCTATGTATTCAGTCCCTGTGGTGCCACGGGGCGTTTCGGCCCCACTCAGGCCCAGGTAAATGTCGGCTATAACGGAGGCCCGCTCGATGGCCAGGTGAGCATCAATACCCAGGGCATTCAGGAATGGATCGTTCCGCTTAGCGGGAAATACCAGATCCGGACCGATGGGGCCAGGGGGGGCAAAGGTGCTACAGATTACGGTTTTGGCGCCAGAATTAGTGCCGAATACCAACTCACGGCCGGCCAAAAGCTTTACATCGTTGTTGGCCAGCACGGCGACGACCACAACACAGAAGGCGGTGGAGGCGGAGGCGCTTCCTATGTCTGGGACAGCAATGGCCTGATCCAGGCTGCCGGAGGAGGCGGAGGTGCCTCCGACAATACAAGTGCTCCATTTGCCGAATACATGCATGGACAAAGCACAAGCACCCTGGTGTACAATAGCCATCCCGGAAGTGGCGGGGCGCAGGGTGAAAGCGAAAGATGGTATGGTGGGGGCGGCGGCGGCTGGCTTTCGGACGGTGAACCAGTCCCGGCCAGGGAGTTTGGAGAAGGTGGCCATTGTCCTGCAAATGGAAGCATAGGTGGAAAACCTTATAGTGACGCGTATTCCGGCGGTGGATTTGGCGGGGGTGGCGGAGCCGGCTATGATGCCGGTGGCGGTGGCGGTGGCTACACCGGAGGCCAGGGCGGCAGCTATTCAAAATCCGGCCCTAACGCCGGTGGCGGCGGCTCGTATTGGTCATCCTCCAACAATGTATTAGCCACAGCTGCAGCAAACAATGGAGATGGCCTGGTGGTCATCACCCTTCTTTGCACACCGATGAATATAGAACGTTCTCCGGCATCAGAGCTCTGCCCGGGCACGCTGCTTACCCTCAGTGCCACATCTCCCGGAGGAGGCATTGTCTCCTGGGACAATGGGGTCCGGAATGGTGTCCCATTTGAGATTGCCACGACCACAACCTTTACAGCTGTAAGCACCGACCCGAATGATTGCCCGAGTTCGATCACCATTCGGGTGGTGGATACCGGGTCGCCGGTGCCCGATCTGGATACGCTTCCCGTATTAAGTGCCGAGTGTTCGATAAGCGAACCCCCGGTTCCTACGGCCACAGATGACTGTTCGGGCAGTATTCAGGGCACGACAACAAGCCGGTTCCCGATGAACACACAGGGTAGGCACATCATCACCTGGACCTACGACGATGGGAATGGCAACATCAGCACACAGACCCAGGCCCTTGTCATTAATGATGCCAGTCCCCCCCTGCCGGACCTTGCAAGCCTGCCCGATCTGACAGGTGAATGCGCGGTGGGCAGACCCGAAGCTCCCACGGCTACTGATGCCTGCGTCGGCAGCATAACAGGCACAACGGATGCCCTGTTTCCCTTTACCGGCCAGGGCCGCGACACCATTACATGGAGCTTTGACGATGGCCATGGAAATAGAAGCACGCAGACCCAGATCATAATTGTCGATGATGTATCGGATCCGGTACCGCTTGTCAACAAGCTCCCGGATCTCAAAGATGCCTGCTCCATCACTTCGGTCACGCCTCCCAGGGCCATAGATAATTGCGCCGATACCATCACGGCGACAACGGAGCAAAGCTTCCCGGTAAGCAAGCAGGGAACGACAGTGATCACCTGGACCTTCGACGATGGCAACGGCAATACAATAAGCCAGAACCAGAACCTTATCATATCCGACACCGAGGCACCTGTGCCCGATGCCTTAAGTCTGCCCGATATAATAGCCGAATGCTCGGTTGCAAGCCCGGAAATACCGACAGCCACTGACAATTGCAGCGGCCAAATAAAAGGGGTGCCCGATGTAAGCTTTCCCCTGAATGTTCAGGATACGACCATCGTTAGCTGGAGCTTTGATGATGGCCACGGAAACATCTCGACCCAGACCCAAAGAATCATTCTGAACGACCAGACTGCGCCGGTGCCAAATCTTGCCAGCCTGCCCGATCTGAAAGATGAGTGCTCGGTAGAAGTAACCATGCCCCCTACAGCCAAAGACGATTGCCTGGGCGAAATCGAAGGGGTCGCCAATGTAGAGTTCCCGATCACCACCCAGGGCCGGACCATTGTCACCTGGACCTACGATGATGGACGCGGAAACAGAACCACCCAGACCCAGAATGTTTATATCGAGGACCTGACAGCACCTGTTCCGGACAAAGCCAGCCTGGAGCCGCTTGTGGCCGAATGCAGCATCACACTCGCAGCGCCCACGGCCACCGACAATTGTTCAGGCAGCATTACAGCTACAACAAGCGACCCCGTGGTGTATAGTGAACCCGGGAGCTACGCGCTGAGCTGGACCTATGACGATGGAAACGGGAACACAAGTACCCAAACCCAGACCGTAACCATAACGGACAGCAAGGCACCCGTACCCGATGTGGCCAGTTTACCCGAGATCAACGAAGAGTGTTCAGTCACACTCACCCCCCCAACGGCAGGGGATGAATGTGTTGGAACAATTCGCGCAACGACCGAAGATTCGCTGAGCTACACAGTTCAGGGCAGCTACACCGTTACCTGGGTCTATGATGACGGCCATGGAAATACCAGCAGCCAGACCCAGACCGTGAACATCAGGGATGTCACGGCCCCGGTGCCAGATGAAACCAGTCTGGAGGATGCCGTTGGCGAATGCAATCTCATACTAACGCCGCCCACAGCAACCGACAACTGCAAAGGTAGCCTTACAGGAAGCACGGAGGATCCGGTGGTTTACACGGAACAGGGCAGTTATACCCTCACCTGGACCTATGACGATGGAAACGGGAACACCAGTTCCCAGACCCAGCATGTGATCGTAGAAGACCTCACTGCACCCACAGCCACCTGTCCGGAAAACGTCATCACCTGTGACGGGAGGGTCACCGACATCGGCCTAAGGGATGTCCATGACGCTTGCGGAACACCGGTAGTGACCTATGTACTGAGTGGGGCTACGAGCGGCACGGGCATAGGGGATGCCAGCAATGTGCTGTTTGAAGCGGGTGTTACCACCGTGAGTTACACGGTCGATGACGGCTACGGCAATCGCATGAACTGCACGGTAGAGGTGAGCTACGATCAGCCAGAACCCGTTGCTATTCATCAATCGGGCGACACCCTGTCGACAGACCTGACAGGCACCTATCAATGGTACGACTGCGACCATGGGGCCCCGATCAGCGGTGCCACCGACCGGGTATTGGTTACCGGGACCAATGGAAATTTTGCGCTTATTCTGACCCAGGGATCATGTACAGACACCTCCGACTGCGTAAGCGTTTCGGGTGTCGGCATCGATCGTTCAATGAGCGGAAATCTCGATATAAAAGTCTATCCGAATCCTGCACATGACTGGATCACCCTGGATCTTGGTCATGAATACCGGGATATCAGGCTGATGATCTATAGCGTAAACGGACAGGCACTTGAGCTGTTTGAATTCAGGGAAAGTGCCAAACTGGAGCTCGACATGAGCAAATTAAACAGGGGCCTGTATTTACTGAAAGTAAGTACTGAAGCCGGAAATAAAATCCTCCGGATTGCGAAAGAATAGCCTTCTTTCCCGGATATGACAAAGCCGCCTGGTCAAATGCCGGGCGGCTTTTTTGTGATCCTGCCAGGATTCGAACCTGGGACCCACAGCTTAGAAGGCTGTTGCTCTGTCCAACTGAGCTACAGGACCAGCTTGAACCGGGACTAAAGAGGCCCCCGGATAAAAAGCGATGCAAAGATAATAAATTGCAGGTGAATTCCCAGTGCCCCGGGATGACTCAGTCCCCGAGAGAAAGGATCCAGTTCACCAGCCCACGCTTCTCCAGGATTTCCATCAGTTTTTCGGGCAGGGCTTCAAAGCTGAATTCCTGCCCACCAACATAAACCAATCCCTGCTTAAAGTCAACAAGTACCTTGTCGCCCCGTCTGTAGGCTGACACGGCCTCGGGATGAACAATCACAGGCAGCCCCTGGTTGATGGCCGAGCGGTAAAAAATCCGATTCACCGATTTCACAATGACGGCACGAACACCTGCGTGGGCCAGACCAACCGATGGATGTTCCCTGGAACTGCCACAGCCAAAATTGTCGCCGGCCACCAGAATGTCGCCAGCACAGACTTCCCTTGCAAAAGCCGGATCAAAGCCCTCGAAGAGGTGAGGCCTGATGGCCTCCGGATCGGAGCTTGCCACCCTGTAGGTGAGGTTGCCGGCAAACATCTGATCGGTATTCATATTGTCGGCATCACTATAGTCCCAGACCCCTTCCACACGTCGGGGATCGTCCGGGGAGATGGCAGGCTTTCCTTCCCGGACGTGGCCAAAAGCAAAGCTCTCGGTTCCCGCTGTCGGACGCGGATCCGTAATCACTCCATGGACAGCCGAAAGGGCGACAGCCCGTGGCGAGGCAAGGTAAATCTCGGCTTTCCTGTTCCCCATCCTGCCAAGGAAATTACGGTTTGCCGAGGACAGGACCCTGGTTCCATCTGCAGGTATACCCTGGCCTGTCCCGAGGCAGGGGCCACAGGAAGCACTCAGGACATTGGCTCCGGCTTCCAGAAAGAGGTCGATGAGGCCTTCGGCAATGGCCTGGCGATAAACCTTTCTCGAGGCCGGAACAATCAACAACTGAAATCCGGGCCTGACCTGCTGACCATCCAGGACCTTTGCGGCCTCCCTCAGGTCCTCGATACGTCCGTTTGTGCAGGTTCCAATCAAACCCTGCTGGATTTCCAATCCTGCCACCTCGGAAAGGGCTTTTACATTGTCGACATGATGGGGAGCAGCCACAAGGGGAAATACCCCGGAAAGATCAATCTCTATTTCCCGGGCATAGGATGCCCCTTCGTCTGCCCATATCCCCTCACAATCGGAAGCGAGAAAGTCCGTCAGCACCCGATCGGGCGGAAAAACAGCGTTCTTGGCCCCCATTTCCGAGGCCAGGTTGGCCAGGGTCATACGGTCGGCCATGCCCAGGGTGGCCAGGCCGGGACCATGGTACTCAATCGACATGTAGTTTGCACCGGCCGAACCCAGCATTCCAATAATCCAGAGGCTGAGGTCCTTGGCAAAGACCCCCTCCTGCAGCGAACCCTTTAGTGTAATCTTCAGGGTCTCGGGCACGCGAAACCAGGTTTCACCACGCTTCCAGAGCCCGGCAGCCTCGGTCCGGTCGATCCCGGCTGCCAGACAATTAAAGGCCCCGGATGTACAGGTATGTGAATCGCTGCCCACGATGAGCATGCCCGGCCGGGCATGTTCTGCCATCAACTGGTGACAGATTCCATTGCCCGCATCGTGAAACTTTTCAATTCCCTGATCGGCAACCAGATCCCTGATAGCCTGATAACTATTGGCCAGGTCCGCATTTGTGGGGGGCGCATTGTGATCGAGAACAACCACCAGTTGAGACGGGTCCTTAATGGCCTTGCCACCCATCTTCGCAAAGGTCTTTCTAATGCTGGCCGTATTGTCGTGCGAAAGAATGAGGTCGGGGCAGCGAAACACAATGGCGCCGACAGGAGCGTCAAGGACTTTCTCAACAAAGGTTCTCATATCAGCCGGATATTGCTCTTTCGACAATGAGCCACCATTTCGCCCGGCCAGATGGCCGACTGAATCTCTCCGATATGGGCCTTTTTCAGAAGCTGCATGGCCGTACGCGACTGGCCAATACCGCCGCCGATGGAGGATGGCAGTTCATCGTTTAGCAAACGCCTGTGAAACAAAAACTCCACGCGATCGGTATCGCCGGTAATCTCGAGTTGCTTCATTAGTTCATCCTTATCGACCCGAAGGCCCATTGAGGTAATCTCGGCTGCACATTTGAGCACTTCATTCCACACAATAATGTCGCCATTGAGCCCGCGGAAACCATCGACCGTTTCCGTACTCCAGTCGTCGTAATCCGGAGCCCGCCTGTCGTGCGGCCTGCCATCGGGCAGGTCATAACCGATCCCGATGATGAATACAGCTCCGTATTTCTCAGCAATCTTCGACTCGCGCTCCCGGGGAGGCAGCCCGGGATACATTTCATATAGTTGTTCCGAATGTATAAAAGTGATCTCCTCGGGCAGCGAGGGAGATACGGCAGGATAGAAGGTATGCAAAAAGAATTCGCTCCGTTTTACATTATCCCAGATCCGCTCGACCGTTTTCTTCAGGAAGTCCAGGTTCTTTTGCTCCGGCAAAATGGCCTTTTCCCAGTCCCACTGGTCGACATACACAGAGTGCATGTTATCCAGCTCTTCGTCGGGCCGCAGCGCATTCATATCGGTATAGATCCCATAACCCAACCGGATGTCATAGTCGCGGAGCATCATCCGCTTCCATTTGGCCAGCGACTGAACCACCTCTGCCATCTCGTTTCGCATATCCTTAATCTGGAACCTGATGGGTTTCTCCACCCCGCTGAGATCGTCATTCAGGCCGGTACCATGCAATAAAAACAAGGGGGCAGTCACCCGGCGTAAGCGCAAATCGGAGGCCAGCCCCGACTCAAAATGGTCCTTCATCATCTCCAGCGCCTTCTCGGTCTCCTTTAAGCTAATGAGGGGCTTATAACCCTCCGGTATAATCAGTCTCATAGTCTGTCCTTTTTCACGTGAAACAATCATCGGTAGAGCCCGGGTTAAAAGAGCCCTCCGCGTTTATAGATATCCATCTGCACCTCGGAGAAGGGCCGGGCCATGCCCTGACCGCCCCTGCTGAGATTCTTCATAGCACCGCTGTGCAGGTCGATTTCAAGTTCATCGCCCGTTTCAAGGGCCAGTGCCTCCACATCCCGGGCTTCCATAATCGGGAAGGCCGCATTGATGGCATTTCGTTCGG
>PDRI01000078.1 GCA_002748055.1 Bacteroidota bacterium
GTAAAGGGAAGTTCTATTTTTACAAAAGCGTTTAACGAAAAAGTCAAACACTATTGTTAATACCATGAAGTCCCTTGATACAGAATTCAAAATCATAGCTTCTGCAGAGAAATTGTTTTTTCAGAATGGCAAGGCAGGTACCTCCATGCAGGACATAGCCGATGATGCGGGCATCAACAGGACGCTGCTGAACTATTACTTTCGCACAAAGGACCAACTGTTCGAAGCTGTATTCCGCAACGCATTGGCTTCTTTCGTGCCCAAGCTGGCAGCCTCGCTATTGTCGGATCTGCCAATCAGGGAATACATCCCCCTGCTTATCGATACGGTGATCGATACCATGCTGGAAAGGCCACAGATTCCCGTTTTTGTTTTGCATGAGCTCTCTACGAATCCGGAACGAATGCCCCAGATTCTTCTCAGCCTGGGAGTAAATCCTGAGGTGGCACTCACCAAGATGAAGCGGGAGAGGATAGGAGGTTTGGAGATGGACCCCCGGCAACTGATCATGAATGTTGTAAGTCTCTGTGTTTTTCCTTTCGCTGCAAAGCCCATTGTATCGGAAATACTCTACAAGGGTGATCAGGAGGCCTATAAGCAGGCCATGATAGAGCGGAAATCACTGTTAAAAGGACTGATGAATAAACTTATGAAAGAAGAGGAACCATGAGAAAGGGAATTCTATTTACGACCATTCTTTTTTGTTCGCTTGCCCTGATCCTTTCCTTTCCTGAAGTGCGCGGACAGGACAGCCTCAGGCTGGAGATCTGCCATGAACTGCTTCGCCGGAAGGCCCCAAGGGCTGCAGACAGGGAGCGACTTAAAGCCATCGCACAACTGGAAATGGAAAAGTCCTCTTCTGCCTGGAAACCTGCACTGAATCTGAATGCCAGGGCCAGCTACCAGTCCGATGTGGTTGCCTTTTCGATGGAAGGGCTTCCCTTTGAAGTGGATCTGCCAGAGGCCCCTAAGGACCAGTATGGCCTCAATCTTGATGTTCAGCAAACCCTGTATGACGGTGGTCTGGTGCGTTCCCGGAAGAAGATGGAGAGGGCGCAGCTGGCAGCCGATCTTCAGAAAGTGGAGGTTGATCTTCACAGCCTGAAAACATCCCTGAATACCTATTATTTCGGGCTTCTTCTGTTGCAGCAGAACAGGCGGAACCTTGATCTGCTCAGAGCCAATCTGCAGTCGCGGCGGCAGATGATGAAGCAGGCCTTCGAAGCGGGGGCCATGCTCGGTTCGGGCCTAAAGGTGGTCGAGCTTGAATTACTGAAGCTCGATCAGCAGGAGGCTGAACTCCGGGAAGGAATTTCGACCTGTCTGGCTGCCATTTCGATTTTATGTGATACCAGCCTCGCAGAAAATACGGTATTGGTTCTGCCGGAACAATTGACCCGGGGGGATGAACCGCAGGCCGGGGATCACCAGGTGGACAGCAGGCCGGAGCAGCGCTGGTTCGAACTTCAGGAGGCCCGCCTGGAGGCTGGAAAAGCGCTGATTGCACAAAAGCGTATGCCGATTCTTTATGCCTATGGACAATTGGGATATGGCAACCCCGGTTACAATATCCTGGGTGCAGAATGGGACAGTTACTATCTGTTGGGAGCCGGTCTCAGATGGAATATCTGGGATTGGAGACAAAACCGGCGTGAACAGGCACAGCTTAGTGAACAACAGCAGATGCTTTCCAATCGGCGCGAACAATTCGAGAAGGAGCTTGAGCTGGGCCTGTCTGTCGAGGAAATCAGGATAGCCCGGCTCGAAACAGCATTAATCACAGATGAGGCTATTCTGAGCCTGCAAAGCGATCTGGCTTCTACCGCAGCCCTGCAGCTGGAGGAAGGCGTAATCACAGCCATAGAATATGTAGAGGCATTGAATGAAGAACACATGGCCCGTATCAACAGAGATGCAAACAGGATAAAGCTGGCCCGGGCGAGGACAAATCTATTGACCATCAGGGGGGAGCTTTGAACCCTGAAAAAGAAAGGACAATGAAAGAAATACTAATCGCAGGCATAGTAGGGCTGATGGCTCTTTCCTGCAAAAGGAATGATGAAGTCTCCGATGCCTATGGCAATTTCGAGGCTGAGGAGGTACTGGTTTCTGCCCAGACTTCCGGAACGGTAAGCTGGTTTGGTCCCAGAGAGGGAACACGGCTTGGAACGGGTGAACCTGTCCTGCTGATTGATACCGTTCAGCTAGCACTTAAAAAGCAGCAGTTGCAGTCGGGAAAGGCTTCGATCAGGGCAAGGTTGAATACCCTGGATGCGCAGTTGGCAGCGCAAAGGGTTCAACAGGCCAATCTGGAGCGGGAAGTGGAAAGGCTTGAGCACCTGGTAGAAGGGGATGCAGCTACAAGTAAACAGCTCGACGACCTGAAGGGACAGCTTGCCTATCTGGAAGCCCAGATTCAAAGCCTCGCATCGCAAAAACTGACTGTATATGCAGAAGCTGAAACCCTGGATATTCAGATTGCCCAGGTTGACGACCAGATTTCCAGGTCGCTTGTTAAAAGTCCCCTCGATGGTGTATTGCTTTCCCGTTTCAGGCTGCAGGGGGAAATCGTTGCAGCCGGTCAGCCGCTGTTCAAGGTAGCCAGTCTGGACACACTGGTCCTCAGAGCATACATTTCCGGGAAACAACTGCAGATGTTTTCTGAAGGCCAGAAGGTTCGGGTTCTTATCGATGGGGTCGGGGGCATGGATGAGTTGAGTGGAACAGTGGAATGGATTTCAGCTCAGGCAGAATTCACGCCGAAGACAATTCAGACCAGAGAGGAGAGAGTGAGTCTGGTCTATGCTCTGAAGGTGAGTGTGAAAAATGATGGAGCATTGAGGATCGGAATGCCGGGGGAGGTCAGGCTAAAGGATTAAGGAAGCCCGGGGAAAAAGGACTAAGGAAGCCCCCGGAAAAGGACTAAGGAAGCCGGGGGAAGAAAGGACTAAGGAAGCCCCGGGGAAAAAGGACTAAGGAAGCCCGGGAAAAGAGGACTAAGGAAGCCCGGGAAAAGCGAAAGGAACAAGGACAAAGGTGATCAAAATTGAAAATATCGGGAAGTGCTTTGATGAGTTGTGGGCTTTGGAAGGGATTGATCTGTGCATAGACAGGGGGGAACTGTTTGGGGTGATTGGGCCGGATGGTGCCGGTAAGACCACGCTTTTCAGGATCATTGCGTCTCTGATTACCCCGGACAGGGGTACTTGCAGGCTTGCAGGCTATGATGTGGTGAAGGACTACCGCAAAGTAAGGGAACGCATTGGATACATGCCCGGTCGTTTTTCGCTCTATCTGGATTTGACTGTCGAAGAAAATCTGGCCTTCTATGCCCGGATATTTGGTAGCAGCATCGCAGCAAATTTTGAGCTGATCAGGGACGTTTATCAGCACATAGAGCCTTTTAAAAAGCGTCTGGCAGGGAAGCTTTCAGGGGGGATGAAGCAAAAGCTGGCTCTGTCTTGCGCCCTCATTCACCGGCCTTCCGTATTGCTGCTCGATGAACCGACTACCGGGGTGGATGCAGTTAGTCGAAGAGAATTCTGGGATATGCTGCAAAAGATTAAACAAGAGGGTATTACAGTCTTGGTTTCGACACCCTATATGGACGAGGCAGCGCGTTGCAACAGGGTGGCCCTGCTGGCAAAAGGCAGGGTGCTCGATGTTGGTGATCCCAGGCAAATCGGGGCTGGGGAATTGCCCATGTTTTGTCTGAGGGCAAGCCGGGGAATTTATCCCCTCTTGAAGCAGGTGAGGGAGCTTGATGGCTGTAAGAGTGCGTGGCTTTTTGGCGACTGCATGCATATTACCGCGCTTTCCCATGAGGCTGCGCCCGGACTGGAAACAGCCCTTCGTTCTCTGGTTTGTGACGGGCTTAGGGTTGAGGCCATGGAGTCTGGCATTGAGGATCGGTTTATTGCTTTAAGTATGGGATGAATAAGCAGGGAGCACATATCATCGAGGTGAAGAATCTGGTGAAGAGATTTGGTGATTTTACAGCAAATGATCAGCTCAGCTTCCATGTGGAGAAAGGAGAAATATTTGGTTTTCTGGGTGCAAACGGTGCCGGAAAAACCACCGCTATGCGCATCCTCTGTGGTTTGTCCTATCCCAGCTCGGGTGAGCTCATGGTTGCCGGCTACAACGGTTATACGGAGCGGGAGAAAATCAAAAGGAATATCGGTTACATGTCGCAGAAATTTTCCCTTTATGAAGACCTGACTGTGTCGGAGAACATCCGTCTTTATGCCGGGATTTACGGACTAAGCCGGAAATACATCCGGGAAAGGGAGGCCCAGCTGCTCGGGCAACTTGAACTGGCACACATCAGGAAGCGCCTGATTCGCGATATACCGCTGGGCTGGAAGCAAAAACTTGCCTTTTCTGTGGCCATTTTTCACCGTCCTGCGATTGTGTTTCTCGATGAGCCTACCGGTGGGGTCGATCCCCTTACCCGGCGGCAGTTCTGGGAGACAATCCATGCAGCTTCCGGGGAGGGCATTACGGTATTTGTAACCACCCATTACATGGATGAGGCCGAATACTGCGACCGGGTTTCAATTATGGTTGACGGGCGCATAGAAGCACTGGACAGTCCGGCAGCTTTGCGCTCGGCATACGAGGCTGAGACTATGAATGAGGTCTTCTTAAAACTGGCCAGGGGAGGGAAGTCATGAGCAGGTTTCTCGGATTCGCACGCAAGGAATTCCAGCATATTTTCAGAGACAGTCGAACCCTGATTATGCTGTTTGGACTACCGGTGGTCATGATCGTCCTTTTCGGTTATGTTGTGAGTAACGAGATCAGTGAGGTTCAGATTGGCATCTGGGACCGTTCTCATGATGCGGTCACTCAGGAGGCTTGTCGTAAGCTTCTTTCATCGGGATATTTCAGCCTGGCCGGGATGGTCTCCGATGAAGAAGGGGTTCATGCACTTTTCGAGAGCGGACAGGCCAGGCTGGTGGTGGTTTTTGACCGGGATTTTGAGGAAAAACTGAGGACTGGTGAGGGGGTGGCTATCAGGGTGATCAGTGACGGATCTGATGCGAATTCGGCCCAGCTGGCTCAGAGCTACCTGAGTGGCGTATTCCAGTCCTGGTTTAGCTCCCTTGATCCGAATCTGCAAATACCTTTGGAGCTGAAATGGCATGTTCGAATGCTTTACAATGAAGAATTAAAAGGGGTTTACATGTTTGTTCCCGGTTTGATGGCCCTGATTCTGATGTTGATTTCGGCGCTGATGACCTCTGTGACCATTGCCCGCGAGAAGGAGTATGGAACCATGGAGTTGCTGCTGGCCTCTCCGTTGAAACCCTGGGAGATTATCCTGGGGAAGGTGGCGCCTTATGTTCTGCTTTCCTTTGTGAACGCCTTAACCATCGTTTTGCTCGGTTTTTTGGTTTTCGACGTGCCGGTAGTGGGGAGTCTGTTTCTCTTACTGGCCGAGTGTTTGCTTTATATCATTCTTGCACTCTCTTTAGGTGTGCTGATTTCGACGGTGTCCGGAACCCAACAGATGGCCATGGTATTGAGCCTGCTGGGGCTCATGTTGCCAACCATGTTGCTGTCCGGCTTCATTTTTCCCATCGACAATATGCCGGAATTGCTTCAATGGCTCTCTACAGTGATGCCCGCACGCTGGTTCATCGTGATTGTTAAAAACATCATGCTCAAGGGAACCGACTTTATGGATGTCTGGAAGGAAACCCTGATATTGACAGGAATGTCGGTCTTTTTTATTCTTGCGGCCGCGCGCCGGTTTAAAACCCGACTGGAATAGCTTATGAGAATCCTGGCAACATTACTGGTCAAAGAGTTTAAGCAGATATTCCGAAATCGGTTCATGCTTCCGGTTATCTTTATACTTCCGGTGGTACAGATGGTCCTGCTCACTTATGCTGCCAGTCTCGAGATGAAGGACATCAGGCTTTCTGTAGTTGATCAGGACCTTTCTGCGGCATCCCGCTTGCTGGTATCCCGTTTCAGGGCTTCACCTTTCTTCAGTATTTCTCATGCAGGCCAGGACTATGGGGCTGCGCTGGCGGAGATCCGTGCCGACAGGGTGGATGTGGTCCTGCAGATCCCGGCTGGGTTTGAACAAAAGCTCTACCGAGAGGGCTACACTGAGCTTGAACTGACGGTGAACGCGATTAATGCGACCGAGGCCGGCCTGATCAATTTTTACTGTTCGCAGATTGTCAGCTCATGCAATGCCCAGATTCGAACAGAATTCTTTGGCCATGGATTGGATGGAGGCTTTGAGCGCGTCGATATGAGTAGTACGCTTTGGTATAACCCCTTGATCGACTACAAGATCTACATGTTTTCGGGGATTTTGGTTATTCTGGTGACCATGATTGCTCTTTTTCTGACTGCATTGAACCTGGTACGGGAAAAGGAAATGGGGACTACCGAACAGATTAATGTGACCCCCATTCGGAAGTACCAGTTTATTGTGGCCAAATTGCTGCCTTTCTGGCTTATTGCCATTTTTGAACTGGCTTTTGGCCTGGTAGTCGGACGACTGCTCTACAACCTGCCCATGGTGGGTAGTCTGGGGCTGCTCTTCCTGCTGGCCGCAGTCTATATCTTGCTGATCCTCGGCTTTGGGCTCTTCCTGTCTACAGTGTCACAAACCCAGCAGCAACTGATGTTTGTGGCTTATTTCTTCATGATTACCTTTATCCTGATGAGCGGCGTATTTACCCCTGTTGAGGCGATGCCCGAATGGGCCAGGAAGGTTAATGTGATTAATCCGGTAGCCTACTTCATGAAGGTGATTCGGATGATTCTGCTCAAGGGCTCGGACTTTGTCGATGTGGCAGGGGAATTCTACCGTATGTTGGTGTATGCCGCAGTTATGCTCTCGCTGGCGGTTCTGAATTACCGGAAGACCAGTTAGTTGCCCGCTTATTTGAGCAGCGCTTCGAAAATACGGTCGGTGGCGCGGGAGTCCCAGTTAGCGGCACCGGTTTTTCGGCTTACAATGCATCCGTTGCGGTCGATGATGAAGGTTGTGGGGATGCCCCGGGCCTTGAGTTTATCCGGCAAGTCCGAATTGCCATAGTAAACGGGCAGTTTATAGTCGTGCCGCGCCATAAAGGCATCTACACGAGCCGGATTCTCGAGGGTGAGCAGCAGGAAACGGACTTTATCCCCATGTTTGTCAAAGGCCTTTTGAATTTCGGGCAATTCGGCTACACAGGGAGGGCACCAGGTGGCCCAATAGTTCAGAAAGATGACCTCTCCCTTGAAGTCCTCAAGCCTAAAGCTTGTTCCCTCTGCATCTTTCATTGACCATTGAAAATCTTCAGCCCCGAGCTGAACATGCTTTTCTTCTGTCTTAAGCCTGGGGTTTTTCAAATGCAGGGTCACGCTGTTTAGCCCGGTAATGATGGTCTTGCGTGGCCCTGGTATCAGCAATAACACAAGCAGGACCCAAAAAACCATGTCACCGGCTTTTTGCCACTTGTTCCTGCCTTCTTTCCATTTGTTGAAACGCTCTCTAATACCTGTCATACCCTCCTTAACGCAAGTTTGCTATATTTGTTTGATCAAG
>PDRI01000079.1 GCA_002748055.1 Bacteroidota bacterium
ACCCTTCTCACCAGGCCCGAAATTGAGACCACGATCCTGCGGACACCCGGTCTCCTCTTCCAGGAAAATCCGGATGGACGCATCTCCAACCTCTACAATATCAAAATTGTGAATAAGACCCATGAGCGCCTCCCCCTGGAACTAAGGCTCATCTCTCATGAAGGGGAGATTACCCTGGCCGGTGGCGCCATGGAAATAGAGGACCAGGACAGCTATGAATCCACTTTCATTTTGTATCTTGACCCAGGTCAGCTAAGCGGCGATGTCACACACATCGAATTTGGTGTATTCAGCAATGGCGAGCTGATCGAGAACTACAAAACGACCTTTGTGGGTCCATAAAAAGCCACAGTATGAAATTTAACTGGGGAACTGGAATTCTCCTGTTCCTGATTCTCTTTTTACTGGCATCGGCCGCCTTCATTGCCTTCGCCCTGCGACAGGAAATCAATCTGGTGCACGAAGACTACTATGAAAAGGGCGTTGACTACAACGAACAGATGCAGGTAAAAGCCCGGTCGGCTCCTTACCTGAATGCCATCAAGGCAGGCGCCGATGAAGCATATTTCCGAATCGACATCAGCGAAGAGCTTAAATCGAAGCTCGATACAATCGCATACCGGCTCTACAGGCCTTCAAACAGCAAATTGGATTTGCAGGCCTGGGCCCCGGCTGCTGATTTCCCACTGGGCATCCCCCTGAGTGAGCTGGTGGCAGGCCGTTATTACCTTAGCCTGGAATGGCGCTACAATGGCTTACGCTACGAAGTAGAGCAGGCGGTTTTCGTTCCCTAGAATGGCATTCTCATGGAGATTCTGATATCTGCTTTCATCCTCGGACTGGCAGGCTCCATGCACTGCATCGGCATGTGTGGCCCCATTGTTCTCGCCCTTCCCCTGCACGGAAACACCCCCGGCGGGAAAGTGCTCGGCGGCCTGCTCTACAACCTCGGCCGCACGACTACCTACGGACTGATGGGCTTCCTCTCCGGGCTGCTGGGCCAGGGCATTGCAATGATCGGATTTCAGCAGAAGATCTCCGTCATCATGGGAAGCCTCATGGTCGTCGCTGTCCTGTTTCCTCGTCTGTTTAAAAACCAGTACAGCATGGAGAACAGTTCCTCGGCATGGGGAAGAAAACTCAAATCGACCATAGCCAGGATGTTTGCTATACAGTCCTACAACAGCCTGTTCCTTATTGGCATGTTGAACGGCCTCCTCCCCTGCGGGCTTGTTTACATGGCCATTGCCGCAGCCATCGGAACCGGAAAGGCCGGCCTTGGAGCCCTTTTCATGCTGCTTTTCGGACTGGGCACCCTGCCCGTACTGCTGGCCCTCGGCATCGCCGGGAACATACTCAGCGGGGCAGCCCGAAAAAAGATCAACAAGCTTATCCCGGTGTTGGTTGTCATTGTCGGAATCTTCTTTATTCTGCGCGGACTCGACCTGGGCATCCCCTTTCTGAGCCCCCGGAAAGACAAGATCGAGCATAAGTTTCAGGAAAAACTAAACAAGGAAGCCCGGACCAAAAGCCTTCAGCTACATGCCAGAGACTTTGGCCCAAAAGAATAATGGACGGAAAAGAACATAGCTGTGTGCACTGTGGTGCCGACTGCGGAAAACATCCCGTAGTATGGGAGGGAAAGGCCTTCTGCTGCAACGGCTGCCTCAGCGTCTATCAGCTCCTGAACGACCATAAGCTCTATAACTACTACGAAATAGACGAACAACCGGGCATCAAGGCCGAAACCACAGCGCTGGGGAATAAGTATGCCTTCCTCGATAAGGAAGAAATGAGGGAAAGATTCATCCTTTTTTCGCAAGGGGGCATTTCCAGACTCAGGTTTTACATCCCCGTCATCCATTGTGCCTCATGCATCTGGTTGCTGGAACACCTGCAAAAGCTTCATAAGGGCATCCGGAATTCCCACGTACATTTTACCCGAAAAGAGCTCGATATTACCTTCGATGAAAGGCAAATCAGCCTCCGTAAACTGGTAGAACTGCTTCACTCCATCCACTACATTCCCGATCTTTCGATGAGCCTGACCGACCGGGAAGAAGAGAATAAAAGCCAGAAAAAACTGCTTATTAAAATAGGCATCGCAGGCTTCGCCTTTCTGAACGTAATGACCTACAGTTTACCAGCCTATTTCAATGGTGAGCCCCTCGAGCCCTCCCTTCAACTGCTCTTCAGCCTGCTCAGCTACTTCCTCATTGTCCCGGTAACATTCTACAGCGGAAGCGATTACTTTGCCTCTTCGCTGAAGGGCCTGCGAAAAGGCAATATCAGCATCGACCTGCCCATTGCCCTGGGCATCTCGGTGCTCTTCATCGTATCCAGCTACGAAATTCTGTGGCAGACAGGTACAGGTTACTGCGACAGCCTCGCAGGACTCATCTTCTTTCTGCTGGTGGGGAAGTGGTACCAGAGCAAAACCTACGAGGCCCTTTCCTTTGAACGCAACTACAAGTCCTACTTCCCCATTGCGGTGACCCGCATCAACAGACAAATGGAGGAAAGCATCCTGCTGGAGAACATCGATGAGGGGGATGAACTCATCATCCGCAACAAGGAACTGATTCCCGCCGATTCGGTACTGATCGAGGGAACCGGCCGCATTGATTACAGTTTCGTTACGGGCGAATCGACACCCGTAAGCAAAGAGGCCGGCGACCCAATCTATGCCGGTGGCCGGCAGATGGGTGAACTCATCCGCATTAAAGTAAGCAAGAAAGTGAGCCAGAGCCACCTGACCAGACTCTGGAACCAGGACAGAAGCTATGATAAACCCGGCGATTCTCTGAAATCGCTCTCCGATCGCATCAGCCGCTACTTCACCATCGTTGTCATCAGCATCGCCCTTGGGGGCCTCATCTATTGGCTGCTCAAAGGCAAAGGGCAGGAAGCCATTTTCGTTTTTACGGCAGTCCTCATCGTTGCCTGCCCCTGCGCCCTGGCCCTCTCCATCCCCTTTACCTTCGGGAATACCATGCGCATTTTTGGCAGGCGGGGGCTCTATATAAAGAACACGGATGTCATCGAACGCCTGTCGCACATCGACAGCATTGTCTTTGATAAAACCGGCACCCTCACCCGGCCGAATGAGAGTGAAATCAGCTACAGGGGCGAAAAACTGTCGGAACAGGCCTTATCGGCCCTTTGCTCCCTGGCCCGCCAATCGACCCATCCCCTGAGTGTCGCCCTGGTTCATGAATTCAAAGAGCTCCCCTATCAGGCTCCGGATCATTTTGTGGAAGTCTCGGGACGAGGCATGTATGGGCGTTGCAATGGCATGGACATCAGGTTGGGCGCGGCCGAATATGTCTGCGGAAAAGCCCGGCAGGCTGATGAGCATGGCCCCGAAGACGGAACTATTCCCCGGGCATCGATAGTGCATGTCAGTATCGACAAGCACTACGCGGGGTATTTCAGTTTCCGGAACCAATTCAGAGAGGGCATTTCAGAGGTCATGAACAGGCTGAAAACAGATTTCTCCCTCTACCTGGTCTCCGGAGACAATGCCGCAGAAGCAGACCGCCTAAAAACCTGGTTTGCTCCCGAAAACCTGCACTTTATGAAGAGCCCTGTCGAAAAGGCCGGGTTTATTGAAAGCTTGCAGGAAAAAGGCCATCGGGTCCTTATGACGGGAGATGGGCTAAACGATGCAGGGGCCCTGATGCAAAGTGACGTGGCCCTGACTCTGGCCAACAGGGTGTACCATTTTTCTCCTGCCAGTGATGCAGTTCTCGAAGCAGATCGTTTTCCCTCCCTGGCACGCTTTATTCGTTTTACCAAGACTGCACTAAGAATCGTAAAGGCCTCCTTCGCCATCTCCTTTCTCTACAACATCATTGGCATCTCCTTCGCCCTGAGCGGCCAGCTCTCTCCCATTGTCGCAGCCATCCTGATGCCGATCAGCTCGGTATCGGTTGTAAGCTTTTCCACCCTGGTTACCCGCATCCTGGGCCGTCATGCCCTGGGAAAGCAAGCTTAGCAGGAATCCTTTTAGAAATCGGAACTAAGCATCTGGCCGGCTGGCGCAGGGCCTGCTGAAAAAGTGATTCTCAAGGCCGAACTCCGTGCAGCCTGGCTGCGCTTTTCCCCAATACGGCGGGAAACCAAGGCCGTGGTTCCGACAATGAGTCCGATTCCATGATCATCTCCAGCACCGTGGGAATGCTCAGCAGTACAATGGCTTTAGCCAATGGAATCTGAATTCTTTTAAAGGCTTGGTCATGAATTGTCGTAGGTTGGTATGTAGAAGGGCTTTCGTTTGATCTCGGCAACCGCTTCCCCGGGCATTCGGATAAAAGTGGCCATAACCCTGGCCTTGAACTCTCCAAAGATTCGATAAAGCAGACCAAACCTTTTCTTCCTCCTTAACAGGCTGTAGAGGCCCGACTCCTTGTCCATTTCCAGGAGGGCCATATAGCACTTCTCTCTGGCCAGCACCCCTTCCATTAATTCATAGAGGACATCCTCTTTCCCCGGTGCACAGTAAAGACCATCATAGGCCAGTAAGCGAAAATTATCGGGGTTGGCCCGGCGCTTTACAAAGGCCGTTTTTCCCAGCACCTTCATCACGCGGTTGGTAAATGCCCCTCCAAAGTCCTTAATGACCCAGGTAATGGGGTAGTACTGCAGGCCGGCCACAACCTTCCCCTTTTCCCTGATCACACAATAGTGCCCATCCCTGAAAAGGGGATCCGAAACAAACAATACATGGTCGCTGTAGAAATCCCGGATCAGGGCCAGCATATCCTGCTCTTCCTCCCGGGGGAGCCTTTCAATCCTTGCCGAATGCTTCGGCCAAAGCCTGCTGAAGGGAAAGCCAACCGCCTCGCCAAGACACTCCATACCCATCTGCACGCTAAAATTGTAGGACTGAATATTCTTCTCTTCTATGAATGCGTAAATAATGGCCGGGCCCTGTTCATCCTCATCGGGTCGGAGCTGAGAGGGCTCTTTAAAAATCGGTTTCACAAAGCGACCCAGTACGGTAGGCCTTCCCTCCCGGGTATCTGCCGAATTCTTCTTTCGTTCGGCTTTGGGCACACTCCGCATGGGGGCCTTAATGGAAAAATACCGGATTAGCCATGAATCATGCCGGACTCCCGCCGTTTCTGTATGCCGACCTACAAAGCCAACCGAACCCAGCATCTTATCCTGCTTGTGCAGGTACATAAAGTAATTCTCACCCGGTGCATGTAACCTGTCTTCGAGGCTGCAATGAATGTAGCGTAAACCTCCCGGCGTTCCCAGCACAGTCGAATACAAGTGCTCCTTCAGTTCGGTATTCGGAGTGGTCTCTACATGAACCTGAAGGTCCTTGTACTCCAGTAGTTTTCTACCTTCTCTCATGATAAAAGGAATAAGGATCAGGGCTCGATACCGGCCCCGGCAAGACCTTCTTTAATGCGCTCTGCCCAAACCCTGTAGCCATCTGCGTTCAGGTGTAGCATATCGGCCCTGAAAAGGGAGGAATCGGGCAAGCCATCGGGCCCGATGAAAAGATCCTCGGTCGGAATAAAATGCAGAGGCCTCCGCCATTTACAATAGGCCTTAATGAGCTCGTTGGCCTCTCTGGTATTCGGCCAGACTTCCCAACGGTAGGGCGTAGGTGTTATGCCCACCCATAGCACCGGGGTACGGCCGTTCTGTTCACGAATCTGCTTGCTCAGCTTTCTGAAAAGGGCCAGGACCTCCTCCGGACTCCGGTCATCATCTCCCCCATGAATATCATTGGCAATAAAAACCACGATCCCCTTAAAGCGATGGGCTTTGATAATCCGTTTGGCATAGTAGTTATAATCGGAAAGTTTGGCTCCCCCATAGCCACGCTGCATTACCTTGTAGGGGGCAAGGTCGGTGGCAACGCCATCCCATAAGCGCACACTGGAACTGCCTGTAACCAGCAGTGTCGTCTCATCCGAGTCCTCAATAGCATTCAGCGAATCAAAACGATGTATAGCGGGCTCCCAGCGCAGCACTTCTTCTGCCTGGATATAGCTTTCGACATCGGGATAGTCACAGGAAAATGGGGCGGCCAGCAGAACCAGCAAAGCGACCAGACTTAAGCGAAACATAACAAGAAAATGGGTGTTTTGCCCCCAAAAGTAGCAAAAATCCCCGGATGGCTGTTGATTCGACCTCTGCTTCGTTTCCGGAATTCGCCTTCCGCCCCCCCCGGCTCACCTAAATCACTCCTATTCTGTCCCTGGTCACTGCGCTGGTAGCAGCTGCATTCCCCTGACATCGACTTTCGTTCAATCAAGCACCCCATTGGCCGCATTCGATCCATAGACAGCCGCATTCGATCCATAGATGGCCGCACCACTTCCCTTCAGGACATCCACACCAGGCATGGTACAGGGGGTTACAAAACTGTTGTCGTCCACAAGGAAGCCTTCGGCAAGAAGGCACAGGGTGAATAGAATTGCTCTTTTCATGCCCCAAAATCTATCAACAATGATGCAGCACTAAATAAGGAACCCTCTGAAAAAGTCGGAAAACATCCACAGCGATCTGCCTCTTTGCCTCCATCGTTGCTTTCTCTTATCTTTACAGCCAATGGAAGTGGTAAAAAACAGTGAAGCGGTTCAGGTCCTTGAAAGGATGAACGAAGCCATCCAGGAAAACAAGCAATACCTCTGCGAAATTGATGGGGCCATTGCCGACGGCGATCATGGCATCAACATGAGCAAGGGATTCAGGCTGACACTTGAAAGCCCTGAACAGGAAAGAAGTAATCTTTCACAGGCCCTGCTAACCCTTGCCCGTGTCCTGATGATGCGCATTGGCGGTTCCATGGGACCGCTTTATGGCCGTTTTTTCAGAAGCATGGGCAAAAGCCTTTCCGATAAAACAAGCATTGATGCCACTGACTTCGGTGAAGCCCTTGAAAAAGCAAAGGCCGACATGAGCTTGCTCACACAGGCAAAACCGGGCGACAAAACCCTGATTGATGCCCTTTATCCCGGTATAGCAGCCTACCAGAAAGCCCTGAAAGATGGAAAAGGGTTTAAGGCCTGCCTGATGGAAATGAAACGAGCCACAGAAAGCGGCCGGGATGCCACTTCCGATATGGTCGCAAACATCGGTCGTTCGCGCCGGCTTGGTGAACGTTCAAAGGGGGTCGTAGATGCCGGCGCCGCCTCCTGCGCCCTTCTCCTGGGAGCCATGGCAGACGGCCTTTCAGGTTTGCTTTAAGCCCCTTCAGCTTTAGCCCTTGCAAATTGCAAGCCAATGCCCCCAATAAGCAGAAAATAATGCCCGCTCAGCGGCTTTCTCTCCCGGCCCGAATCACTTGCCTGTTAAAGAAATTAATGTATATTTGCACCCCGAAAGTTCATTGTGAAGCTTTCACACAAGGATGGCGAGGTAGCTCAGATGGTTAGAGCGCATGATTCATAATCATGAGGTCGGCGGTTCAATTCCGCCTCTCGCTACAAAGCTGAACCCCCAGTAAACACTGGGGTTTTTCTTTTTTT
>PDRI01000080.1 GCA_002748055.1 Bacteroidota bacterium
TTTAACCCGGAGCACTGCATGGCCACATCTGTTAACTGATTGTAAACCTGAAAAACCTATTGAAATGGCTTTCCACAAGAAATTGATGCTTTTTCTCCTCAGCGGCTGCCTGCTTTTCGTTGGTTGCCGGCAGGGCAGGACAGGCACAAGCAATGAAACCAGTGAAGACCTTGAAGTAGAGGCTTCGATAACATCGGACGCACCCTTTATTGCTGATCAGCACATTGCCACAGAGGCTGTTCTGAGAGCTATTCCGCCTGCCTACCTCGAAAAGGCGAGAGACTCCCTGCACATTGCTTACCAACACACCTCACACGGTACCCACGTTACCAGGGGCATGTTTGGACTGCCCGATTACAAGGAGGGCGATGACTTGCTTTTTGGTATTACCGTGAATACCCCGGAAGCCGGTAAGCTGGATTTCAACGACTATGCGATGGTCGATTATGCTGCCCCGGGGGTCGATGCCGCCGATTTGAGCAGAGATGAGACCGCCTTCATTCAGGCTACCCGGAATTTCCTGGACGACAAAGCAAACGATCATATCAATGTGATCATGTGGTCGTGGTGCAATATTGGAGGACACCTTCCTGCCACCAATTACCTGCCTGGAATTGATTCGCTTGTCAGCGAGTACGGACCAGGTGGCAGCAGGATTGGAACGGGAGAGGGGCAAAGGAAGCATCCTGTTACCTTTATCCTGATGACCGGCCATGCCAACCTGGAAAACAATGTCGGGGAGGGCAATCCAAGGGATCAGGCCGAGATTATTCTGGAATATGCCAGGAAAAAGGGCCTGTTCTGTCTCGACTATTATGGCATTGACACGCACGACATGGAAGGCAACTATTGGGAGGATGCTGGTGATGATGGTAACTCTGCTGCCTACGGTGGGAATTTCTACCGCGATTGGCAGGATAAGCATGAGCTGGGGGCCGGCTGGTATGAAAACCGGAAGGCTCCCGGTGGAGAAGTGGCCTTTGGCGCACACAATTCACAACACATTACAGCCAACCGAAAGGCCTTTGCCATGTGGTGGATTCTTGCCCGCATAGCCGGTTGGGACGGGGTTTCGGAGTAGGCTTGTCATTGACCGGCCGCTTTTAAACTACAATTCAATCCTGCCTTCACGGGTCAGTTAGGTTCGCTTAACAGAAGAAAAACAAGCCGACAATCTCCTCTACGGAAGGCAGGGTTGGGAGTATCGGTGTGGAGTTTTAGCGATGATCAAAAAGACAGGAACGATGAAGAATTTCGCCATGGGCATCCTCCTTGCAGTGATGTCAGCAGCTTGTTTCGGACAGCTAAAGTCGGAGCCGGAATATGAGGTTAAGGAAGAGCTTGATGTTAAGGTCGTTATGCGCGATGGTGTAAGGCTGTCCGCCAACATTTACAGGCCCGATGCTGAAGGGAGGTTTCCGGTTTTGCTGGTGAGAACTCCCTACGGGAAGGGTGGGGCGGGGAATAGGCACGCCCATTTTTTTGCTCAAAGGGGTTATGTGGTGGTGACCCAGGATACCAGAGGAAGGGGCGAATCCGAGGGTGTATTTGATGCTTTTCAGTCGGAGGGCATTGATGGCTATGACACCCAGCAATGGGCAGGGACGCAGATTTGGAGCAATGGAAAGATAGGGACCTATGGAGGTTCCTATGTGGGGTTTACTCAGTGGATTCCCGCAGCCCTTCAGAGTCCCTACCTGATAAGTATGATTCCCAAGGTAAGCTTCTCGGATTTTCACGAAGTGGTTTATCAGAACGGGGCTTTCAGACTCGATCTGTTTACACCCTGGAGCATTGAAATGACCAGGCCTGCCCTTGTAAGTGCTGAGACTGTTTCGGGGAATATGGACAGTGTTCTGATGAGCCTGCCGCTTGTGGAACAGGGAGAGGCCATGGGGTGGAGCATTCCGTTCCTGAGGGACTGGTTATTGCATCCCGGCCACGATCCTTATTGGGATCGGACCAGTGTGGGGCAAGCTTATTCAGGTATTCGGGCTTCTGTCTTTAACATCGGGGGGTGGTTCGACATTTTCCTGGGGGCTACGATCAACAACTATCTGAAGATGACTGCCCCCGGAATGGATCCTGAAATTAGCAGGAAACAGCGATTGATGATTGGCCCTTGGGTGCATTCTACAGGGGCGCGAGAGGTGGGAGAACTGGATTTTGGAGAGGCGGCCTTTTTTAGGGAGGAAGAGACTCCGTTCATGCTCCGGTGGTTCGACAGCCAGTTGAAGGGAATGGAGAATGGAACGATGGATGATCCTCCGGTAAAGATTTTTGTCATGGGCATTAACCAGTGGCGTTTTGAAAACGACTGGCCCCTTCCGGATACCGATTACCAGGATTTCTATTTCCATAGCGGGGGACAGGCCAACTCTATGCATGGCGATGGCCATCTTGGCCGGAAGCCTGCCAGGAAAGCATTCACGGATCAGTTTATCTACAACCCGGAAGACCCCGTACCCACCATTGGAAAAATGGGGCCATACGATATGCGGGAGGTGGAAGAACGAAGCGATGTTTTGGTTTATACGACTGCTCCCCTGAAGGAGGACCTGGAGGTGACCGGACCTGTGAAGGCCGTTGTATTTGCATCCAGCTCTGCTGTGAACACCGATTTTACGGCGAAGTTGGTAGATGTCTATCCCGATGGCAGGGCCATGCGTATATGTGAGGGGATTATCAGGGCCGATCACCGGGATCCGGACTCGTTCCCTTCGCCCATTGTTCCCGGCAAAATCTACGAATACAGCATCGATTTGTGGGCCACCTCAAATGTTTTTTTGAAGGGCCACCAGATGCGGGTGGAAATTTCCAGCAGTAATTTTCCGCGATTCGACCGGAATCTGAATACAGGTAAGAACTTTGCTACCGATACTACCATGGCAGTGGCTGAACAAACCGTTTACCACGGGCCGGATCACCCCTCCCGGATCATTCTTCCTGTCATCAACAGATAGTTAGAGCAGCACCCCTGTATCTCCACCCTGCCTGAGGGAGATGTCTACCACCGGGTTTTTCTTCCATGCCCCACGGGTGAAATCAGGTACATCAATGGAGTTGGAGCGGTTGGCAACGGACCATTCACTCAGGGGGGCAATTGAGCTCCAAAGGGCTGCGTCGTAGACGTCCTGATCAAGGGCCAGGCCGTTTCTGAGGCAGTCGATGGTACGCCAGTCCATGATGAAATCCATTCCCCCATGACCGCCCAGCTCTTTGGCCAGTTCGCCCACTCTTTCAACAATTTTTGGCCGGTATTTCTCTTCTACGGCTTTGAATTCCTCGTCTGTGAACCACTCATGTCCCTGTGAAATTCGGGCAGGTTCAGGATATTGACGTGCGATTCCCTGGGTGCCGCTTACCAGATGAATTCTGGAGTAGGGACGGGGCGAGCTCACATCGTGCTGGACCATGATACTTCTGCCTCTCTTGGTTCTGATGGTGGTTGTATTCATATTCCCTCTGTAGCTTTTTTCCGAGAAAGGGACAAAGAATTTGTCCTCTGCAGCCAGTGCATTAGCCGTCTTTTCCATGATGGCATCTTTTGAGGAAAGGGCCACCAGGTAGTCCATTTGATCGCCACGGTTGATGTCCATGATCTGAGCAATGGGGCCCAGGCCATGTGTGGGATACAGATTTCCATTTCGCTGATTTTCAATCAATCGCCATTGTTTGTAATAATGACCCTTGGAAAAATTACTCTTGAGCAGATCGTGAATATAGGCCCCTTCTCCATGTACGATATCACCAAAGAATCCCTGTCTGGCCATGTTGAGTGTGAGTAGCTCGAAGAACCCATAACAGACATTCTCAAGCATCATGCAGTGTTTTCGCTTCTGCTCGGATGTTTCTACCAGCTCCCAGCATTCATCAATGGTTTTTGCAGCCGGAACCTCTACACAGGCATGTTTATCCTGCTTCATGGCATAAATGGCCATGGGGGCATGAAGGTACCAGGGGGTACAGATGTAAACCAGATCAAGGTCGTCCCGCTCGCAAAGTGCCTTCCAGGACTCCTCTTTTCCGGTATATATCACCGGATTGTGCCTGCTTTCTCCCATCCGTTCTTTTACCATATCAATGCGTTCGGGGCGGATATCACAGAGGGCTTTTATTTCCACCCCTTCGATGTGGGACATCCTTTCCACCGCATGGGGTCCCCTGTTTCCCAGTCCGATGAAACCGATCCTTACGGTTTCCAGTTTGGGGGCTGCATAGCCACACATATTAAAGTGCTGGCTTGCTTCCTGATGACTCTGGTGCGTTGTAGTACCCGGCATCCCGGCCAGGCCGGAAGCCTTTGTGATTCCCTGTCCTGCCACGCCGACACCTGCAAGTCCGGCTATTCTGAGAAAATTTCTGCGATTTGTTTTCATTTTTTATTCTGTTGGTTTGTTGTCGGTATGTGCCAGGTCAGGCGCAACCCCCTTTCCCTGGAGCCCCCTTTTCAAGGGCTTTTCACGCCTCCTCTGCCTCCATAGCTTCTTTAGCCTCCTTAGCCTGCTTCCTTCGCTTCCTCTGCCAGGGGCTATCGTCCGGGCCTGATGGTCCTCGATTGCCCTTGTCAGCTCAGTCACACAGGAACTACTTCCGGGAATAGACGACCTCTCCGGCAATAATGGTTTGCTGGATGATCATCTTGCCATCCTCCATGCTGAACAGTACGAGATCGGCCCTTTTCCCTTCCGCAATTTCTCCCAGATGGTCCATCCCCAGCATGCGGGCCTGGTTCGTGGTACTCATCTGTATGGCTTCGGCCAGGCTGCAGCCCGTAAAGGCCATCATGTTTCCCACGCAGGCACTAATGGGCGAGGCTGCACCGGCCAGTACGTTTTCGGCCGGAAATTTCACCACATTCTCGGTCAGCAGCACGCTTCTTTCCCCCCGGACATAGGTTCCGGGTTCCATGCCTGCCAGATCGAGTGCATCGGAAATCAAGAGGGTCTTGTTCAGGCCTTTGACCTTGTAAAAGGTTCTTACCTCCTCCTTGTTCAGATGAAAGCCATCCGCGATTAGTGAGACCGAAATGCTGTCGTTGGCCAGCTGTGGCCAAAGCGGATTGTTATGACGGTTGATCATGTTGGCACAGCCATTCCCCAGATGGGTGGCCAGGGAAGCCCCGGCCTCGCAGGCAGCATTGATCTCTTCGGCATTGCCATTGTGATGCCCCAGCGAGACCAGTATGCCTTGTTGTTTGCAGTTCCTGATAAAGGGAATGGCCCCTTCGGCTTCGGGAGCAACCGTAATCAGCCTGATCTTTCCACCTGCCGCTTCCTGAAATCCCATGAATTCATCCCAGTCGGGTGGCCTGATGTATTTTTCCAGGTGAGCACCCCGGAAGCCCTTCAGGGGCGATATATAGGGCCCTTCGAGATGAAAACCGGGAACCGATCTGGCTATTTCTTCGTCCTTCAGTGCCTGGGAAAGAACGCTGAAGCAGTGAACTGTGGTTTCCCGGTCGCCTGTGATCACGGTTGGCAAAATGGTGGTGACTCCTGCTTTCCAGAGCGCCTTTACAGCCTTCCTGACACCCTCAACGCTCAGATTCTGATCCGAGAAATCAACCCCCATATATCCGTTGATCTGGATGTCTATCAATCCGGGAGCGACATAGAAAGCGGGCTGATCCGCGGCCGCTGGGAGGGGCTTGATGGCCACAATCTCCCCGCCGGCTATCTCTATACGGACTGCCTGGCCATCGAGACAGAGAAGGCCCTCTATGCCGGATTCTGCGACGGGGGGTTCGAATTCGGGGGCATCCTTGTGTGTACTTCCTTTGCAGCTGTGGAGCACCAGAGGGATGAGTATTGCAAATACTAGTGCAGCGTATCTCATATCATTGAATTTTTAGCATTCAGGCAGAAACAATACGTACATCTTCCCACTCCTGGCTCGAAACGGATTTCTCCAGGGCTTCAAGGACCGAAACGCAATTCAGGATGCTCTGATGAGACCTGGGTTCTTTCCCGCTCCTGAACATTTCCACCATGTCTTTGTAGGCAATACCGGGATCGTCATTTTCTACACGGGGTTTCAGTTCGGAGATTCCGTCTTTTGTTTCCACGAAAGTCTCCCACCCGTAGGACAGGTTCTTGAAAACCAGGGTGGCAAAGAGTCCGCTTTTGAAAACCAGGCTTGCATTCCCCTTCTTTCCCTGGGTGCTTACTTTTACCCTTTCCACATCTTCGCCGAAGACATACAGCAGGGGCTGGACCAGATGTACGCCGTAAAAGAAGATGCCCCCATAAACAGAATTCACGTCGACCGGGCCCCAGCGAACAACCTGGTTAATGTCTTCCATAGCCTCCACCTGCTTTTTTAGATCGAAGGTGGCCCTGGAGTGGGTAATGGTGCTGTAAGAGCTAACAGGTGTGCCAAGCTTCCGGGCCAGTTCAAGGAATTCCTTACCCTCCTGAGCCCTGTAGCAGAAGGGCTTGTCTATGAAGGTCGGGATCCCTTCTTTGATGAAGGGTAACGCGGCCTCAAGGTGGTATCTGGCGTGTCGGTGATCGACGATGAGGGCATCGATTTTGCCCAGCATTTCGCGGGGATCTTTGACGATGTGGGGAATGCTTCCCTCGCTGGCAGCCTTCCGTGCAAACGCATCGTTTTCTCCCCAGACATATTTGACTTCGGCTCCGGGGAATTTTTTCTCCACATTGAACATCTTGCCAAAGCCTGCAGTATGTGAGTTTTCCGCACCAATGATCCCGATCCGGAGCGGTTTCAGGTCTTCCGCGGATCCCGGCATCAGGGTTTTCGCCAGTGCGGGTGCCGAAGGAAAGGCTAAGGCTGAAAGTGCAGCACCTTTTCCCATGGTTTTTACGAATGATCTTCTGGATTTCATCTCCCTAGTCTTATAGTTTCATTTCCCAGCCGGGTTCATAGCTTCGGGACCAGTATTTCCGGGCTTCTTCATCGTTCAGGATATGGCCGTTTTCCGGGTCGGTCTCCAGGGAGTGCCCCACGCGTTGTGCAATATTACCCAGTTGCACAAGCAGGGTGCTCTTATGTCCCGATGTAATATCTGCGTTGAGTTTGTCGCTGCCATTCCGGATGCCCTCGAAGAAATTCCGGATGTGGATACAGTCGAGATTCTCGTAAGGGTTCACAAGATCGGAACTGAGGGCCATGCTTTTTTCATTTACCTCCTTTACCAGCTTGTTTTTCAAGTCGAAGAGGCTGTAGGTGTTTCCTCCGGGAAAGAGCATGCTGCCCTTTTCGCCATAGAACATGACACCAACCTGGCTCCCTTCGACCGATCGGCCATTGCAGCTCCTGCCTTCCCATGTCATCGTCATTCCTTCCTTGAAGTCGAGGTTGATGACTTGCGTGTCGGGTGTTTCCCAGTCGTCTTGATAACGGTACCTTCCTCCATTTGAGCTGACCTTTATCGGGTAGTCCACACCCAGGCCCCAGCGCAAGAGGTCGATCATGTGGGTGCCGTTGTTCAGGGCTTCTCCGGTTCCCCAGTGCCAGTGCCAGT
>PDRI01000084.1 GCA_002748055.1 Bacteroidota bacterium
GACATTGATTTCGACGATGCCTTTGTAGCCTATCTGAACGGCCAGCCGGTGGCAAAGTCCTTTAATGTAAATACCAACTATCCGGCCTTCAATTTCATGCCTTCAATCGACCGGGAGGCCACAATGTACGGTGGGGGAATGCCAAGCCGATACCGCATTCCGCTTACGGCGCTGAAGGATGGCGAAAATGTTCTGGCCATCCAGGGAATCAACCATGGAACAAACTCCAGCGACTTTTCACTGGCCCCCTTTCTGCTGGCCCGTATTGATGCCCCCTCCACAGTCTATCACGAGTTGCCGGAGTGGTTCAAGGATCCCGATGCCCCCTTCATCAGCAATCTGCCCATCCTGGTTATTGAGAGCCAGGGAGCGATCGTTGACGAGCCGAAAACAAGGGCCCACCTGGGCATCGTTTACACGCATGAGGGCATGAATACCCTGCCTGGAACCTACAATGACTACGATGGCAACATTGGCATCGAAATACGTGGGGCCAGTTCCCAGTCTTTTGCTAAAAAGGGCTATGGTTTTGAAACCAGACTGGAAAATGGCGAAAACAATAATGTTTCCCTGCTTGGCCTCCCTCCCGAGAACGACTGGGTGCTTCATGGGCCGTACTCCGATAAAAGCCTCATCAGAAACGTCCTGGCCTATCACTTCGCAGCTGAGATGGGGCAATATGCCCCCAGAACCCGGCTATGCGAAGTATTCATCAACAGCACCTACAGGGGGGTCTACGTCCTTACCGAAAAGATCAAACGGGATACCTTCAGGGTCGATGTGGGCAAACTGACCAGCGATGAGGTGAGTGGGCGTGCTATCACTGGTGGCTACATCCTCAGCATAGACAAGGCGGATGAACACTATTGGGTATCCCCCTATCTTTCCCTGAACAACAACGAAATACGCATTCAGTACTACTATCCCAAGCCGGATTCCATTAATTTGGCTCAGCAGAACTACATTCAAAATTTCGTAAGCGCATTTGAACACGCCCTGAGATCACCTAACTACAAGGATCCCTATATTGGCTATCAGCCCTATATCGATATCCAGTCCTTTGTCGACTTCTACCTCGTTAACGAGCTTACCAGAAACGTGGATGGTTATCGGATCAGTACCTACCTGCATAAGGACAAGGACAGGAAGAACCGCATAAGCCCCTTGAAAGCGGGGCCTGTATGGGACTTCAATCTGGGTTTTGGAAATGCAGATTACTATAGTGCCAGTGAGATCGATGGCTGGCAGAGTGAATATCCGGCAGACGGCAAGTCGCCCCCCTTTTGGTGGGAGAAACTCAAAACAGATCCCACCTATTTCAACACCATGGTCGAGTCCTGGGCCCATTATCGCTCGGGTATTCTATCCGACGAACGGGTCGTGGAGGTGATCGATTCCCTGACGGCGCTGCTAGCGGATGCCCAGGAACGCAATTTCGAAACCTATCCTGTTCTAAAGCGATATATCTGGCCCAACAACTATGTGGGCCATAGTTACGAAAATGAAATCAACTACCTGAAAAATTGGATTTTAAGACGCATGGAATGGATGGATGGAGAGCTCGACACCCCCATGCATCCTTACAGTGTCAATCATCCCAAGGCAGGCAGCTCTCTCGCCCTTTCCATCTATCCGAACCCGGTCAGCACCCATTTCAGGCTGAGTCTCTGGCTGGAAAAACCGGCGCAGCTTACTATAACGCTCAGCAATATCCTGGGACAGGTCCGGTATATGGAAGAGCTGAGGCTTGATGCAGGCGAACAAGAACTGCATTTCAGCCCGGAGATGGTGCGCGAGTCCATGCTGCTTCCCGGCATCTATCTCCTGAACATCTACCAGGATGGGGCCCTCATCGGAACCGGAAAAGTGAGCAAACAGTAGGCGTTGGTATCCTCAACAGAAAACTGACAGAGATGTTAAAGACAATCGACTCCATATTTCGCAATAATGCCGGGATTTTCTTACTTTGGAACGAATAACCTAAACAATAAAACGCAATAGCATGAAATACGACAAGCAATCCCGCAGATCCTTTCTGAGAAAAGCCACTATTGGGACGGTGGCTGCCACCACAAGCCCGATGATTTTCTCAAAGTCCTACGATCAGGAACTTCTTCTTCCTTACCGGAGTGAAGCCCCCCGGCATTTTGCTGCAAACGACCATATTAACCTGGCGCTGATAGGCTCAGGTATCCAGGGAATCTACGATACCATGTCGGCATTAAAAGTACCAGGTGTAAAACTGGTGGCTGCATGTGACCTGTATAAAGGACGTCTCGACCGGGCACGTGAGCTCTGGGGACAGGACATTGCCGTAACACGCGACTACCGGGAGATTCTCGACAATAAGGATGTGGATGCCGTCATCATTGCCACACCCGATCACTGGCACAAGAAGATCAGCATTGATGCCCTCAAAGCCGGGAAGGCCGTCTATTGCGAGAAACCAATGGTCCATCACGTCGAAGAGGGGCATGAATTACTGGATGTTTACAAAAAGAAATCCGGCATCATGCAAATTGGCAGCCAGGGTTTGTCCTCACTGGGAAATGAAAAGGCCAGGGAGCTTTATGAAGACGGAGCCATCGGTCAGCTCGTCCTCCTCGAGATGTTCAACGACCGCTATTCCGATGAGGGGGCCTGGAACTACGCCATTCCACCCGATGCCTCTCCCGACACCGTCGATTTCGACACCTTCCTGGGACAGGCTCCCAAGGTCCCCTATGAATTGAAACGATTCTTCCGCTGGCGGAATTACAAGGACTATGGAACGGGTGTAGCCGGGGACCTCTTCGTTCATGCCTTTTCGACCCTGAATTTCATCCTGAGCTCGAACGGGCCGGTTAGGGCGCTCTCAACAGGAGGCCTGCGTTACTGGAACGATGGAAGGGATGTACCCGATGTCACAATGACCATCTACGATTATCCCGAAACGAAGAACCATCCGGCATTTAATGCTGCTTTCCGGGTGAATTTCATCGCCGGAAATGGCGGAGGATACGGCTTCAAACTGGTTGGAACAGAGGGTGAGATGCATGTTGGACTCGACAGTGTAAAACTGATTCGTTCAAAACTCTACATGAAACCCACATCCTATTCCATGGTTGCGTATACCGAAGCCACCCAGCAAAAGATCAGAGCCGCCTATGATGCCAGATATGCCAACGAAAGAGAGGCCGATCTAAACACCGGGACAACGACCTGGAAGGCTCCGGCCGACTATGGAGACCGTGGTGCCCATTACGACCACCTGAACAATTTCTTTAAGGGAATACGGGGAGAGCGAAAGATTGTGGAAGATCCTGAATTCGGTCTTCGTGCAGCTGGCGCAGCCCTGCTGGCGAACGACAGCTACGATCAACAGAAGCAGGTGCACTGGGATCCCGAAGCCATGCGTTACCTCTAGTCTTCTGTGATCAGGCGCCGGATGCGCTCGATTTGTTTCTGTTTGTTCACCTCCCGCAGATTCCTGGCGGTTTTGGTGAAATAGCTGTGCCCCGAAATGAAGCTGAGCTGAAGCTTGTTCCAATCATTCAGACTTCCGATCTTCTTTTGCTCGCGAAGCTCCTTGTAAAGGGTATTGGAAACAGGAATCATATCGCTTCGCCCCAGGTAATCAAGGTCAGCATCACAAATAATCTGCTGATAGATGTCTTTTGGGGCCGGAGGCAGCTTTGTAGCCATAATGATCTCACAGATTTTATCGATCTGTTCGGCTGAATAGGCATAGGCCGGAAGCATCTTCCGTGCAAGTACCGTTCCGTGGTATTCGTGGTCTTCGTAGGAAACCGTGTGCCCCGCATCGTGAAACAGGGCTGCAGTTTTAAGCAACAGGATGCCTTCATCGTCCAGGCCCTCGGCCCAGCCGATCAGCTCCACCTCGGTAACCACATCTACCGTGTGTTTTACATTGTGATAATAAAGGCAGGAGGGCAGTTCCCGTTCCAGCTTGTCCAGTATGATCTCCTGTATATCATTGAATTGTATGAGTTTAAACCTGGTGTTAAACAGGGCATTTGGAAGGGTTCCCATTTCGTCGGCGGCATAGCCTGCTTTAATCCCGTTCACCACAAACATCTCCAAATCATTCTTGTATTTAACCGGCATTTTTCCGTAGTACTCACACTGGAAAAACTCCTTGATCAATTCATAGGTCATCACACTGACCAGCACCTTCCCGCTTTCACTAACCGACTGCATACGGTGGGCTATATTCACTGTATCTCCCTTGATATCGTAGGAAATTTTTCGTTTTCCCATAAGCTGAGCTGTCACAGGGCCTGTATGGATACCCAGGCTCATTTTCCAAACCCGGGCATCCCGGCCTGCTTCCTGGGCATTCAGAAACTTATGCATCTCGAGGGCGGCCATCACCACATCGATGGGATTCGTGATGTTTTTCACCGGAACGCCGCCTGCGGCCATATAGGTATCCCCGATGGTCTTGATTTTTTGAATCCCGTATTTTTTCAGGATGCGGTCGAAGGTGATCAGGACCTCGTCGAGCTGATCCATCAGCTTTTCTGAAGCATCCTCGCGGGTAAGCTTTCGAAACCCTCCAATGTAGGCAAACAAAACCGTCGCCATTTCGTACTTGCGGCTTCCCCCGGCCAGCGAAGAAAGCTCAGGCTCTCCGATTTCAATGTCAGCATCCTTCAGCGTCTGCTTCATAAGTCCATTCTGAGCCCTGAATTCATCCAGCGCTTTCCGAAGCTCCTCATTTTCTCTGATCAGACTCTGGTTTTTCTTTACCAGCTTCTGGATCCGCCTGACCAGTACATCTCTGCGTTGTCCCATTCAAAACTAAAATTAGATGTAAGATAATCATTGTATCTTTACCCTCAAGCTTACAAACCTATGAAAACGCCCCTCTTCTTCTGCTTGTCCCTGTGCTTTGTGACGCTCTCCCTTTCAGCTCAGGAACCAAACACCAGCTTTACGGTCATGAGCTACAATGTCGAAAACCTCTTCGACACCCACAATGACCCTTTAACAGAGGATGATGCCTTCTGCCCTGAAGGAGAAAAAGCGTGGGACAGAAAACGTTATGAGAAAAAAATCAAAGACCTGGCCAAGGTGATCCGAAGTCTTTCGCCGGACGATTACCCGGCCGTAATCGGGCTGTTGGAGGTCGAGAACCAGAAGGTCCTGGAGGGCCTATGTGCGCAGAAAGGACTGAAAAAAGCAGACTACCGGATTGTTCATGAGGACAGCAAAGACCCGCGGGGGATCGATTGTGCCCTCCTGTACCGGCCCGACCGCTTCAAATACATCTCGCACAGAACGATTCCTGTCAGGGATCTGAGTGATCCCGGCTATCTGCACAGAGACATCCTCTACGTCAAGGGCATGGCTCCCGACGGCAGAAGTCTGCACCTCTTTGTCAATCACTGGAAGTCCAGGTCGGGCGGCCAGGAAGAAACCCGGCAGAAGCGCATGTACGCTGCCATGAGCCTGCGCAGAGAAATGGACAGACTGCAGGGAACAGAAAGCGATCCACGCATCATCATCATGGGGGATTTCAATGATGAACCAACCAACGCCAGCGTCGCTCAGGGACTGTCGGCCGGCAATAAGCGAAAAAACATCCGGATGGGAGAACACTACAACCTCTTCTATGATCTGCATAACATCGAAAACAAAGGAAGCTACTGCCACAAAGGCCAATGGAACATGCTGGATCAGATCATCGTTTCCTACAACCTGATTGAACAGAGCCGGGGACTGAGCACTTCATGGGATGGCGCGCGCATTTTTAAAGAAGAATGGATGCTCTACGAAAGTGAGCAATACGGCGACTGGTTGCCTTCTGCAAGCTACGGTGGACCGAACTACTACGGAGGCCCCTCCGACCACCTTCCCGTCTATGTGCAATTCAAACTGCGATGAAGTACAAACTAAGTGCCGATTTCCACCCCACCGGCGATCAGCCTGAAGCCATCAGGCAGCTTGTAGAAGGTTTTCGGGCCGGAGACCACTACCAGACCCTGCTTGGCGTCACCGGATCGGGAAAAACCTTTACAGTGGCCAACATGATTGCCGGGCTGAACAGGCCGGCCCTGGTCCTCAGTCACAACAAAACACTGGCCGCACAACTCTACAGCGAGTTCAAACAGTTTTTTCCTGAAAATGCGGTAGAATACTTCGTCAGCTACTATGACTATTACCAGCCCGAGGCCTATATTCCGGTAACCGACACCTACATCGAAAAGGATCTTTCGATCAATGATGAGATCGAGAAGCTCCGGCTCAGCACCACCTCTGCCCTGCTCTCGGGACGGCGCGATGTAATTGTGGTCTCTTCGGTTTCCTGCCTCTATGGCATTGGGAATCCGGACGACTTTCACGCTTCTACAGTCAGAATACGAAGAGGCGAAACCCTCAGCCGGAATGTCTTTCTGAGAAAGCTGGTAGATGGCCTCTATTCCAGAAACGAAGTAGAGTTTAAGCCCGGCACCTTCAGGGTCAGGGGAGATACGGTAGACATCCACCTGGCCTATGCGGACCAGGCCTTTCGGGTCGAATTCTGGGGAGATGAGATTGACGCGATCAAATCCATTCACCCCATAGCCGGACACAGCATCGACAGCAGGGAGGAGATCGTCATTTTCCCGGCCAATATTTTCATTACCTCGAAAAACAGGCTGAAAACAGCCATTGAAGAAATCCAGGACGATATGGTGGCCCAGGTCGCCTTTTTCAGGAAGAACATGAAACTTATTGAGGCCCAGCGGATCGAGGAGAGAGTCACCTACGACCTGGAGATGATTCGTGAGCTGGGCTACTGCCCGGGAGTGGAAAACTATTCCAGGTACTTTGACGGCCGGCCGGCGGGTACCCGGCCCTTTTGCCTCCTGGATTACTTCCCCGAGGACTTCATCACCGTCATTGATGAGAGCCATGTAACCCTGCCCCAGGTGCATGCCATGTATGGCGGAGACTACTCAAGGAAACGGAACCTGGTGGAATATGGTTTCAGGCTGCCCGCTGCTGTGGACAACCGGCCGCTGAAATTCCCGGAATTTGAAGAACTAACCGGCCAGACCCTCTTCGTAAGTGCCACGCCGGCAAACTACGAGCTGGAAAAAAGCGGGGGAGTCATTGTTGAGCAGCTCATCAGGCCTACCGGACTTATTGATCCGGAAATTGAGCTTGCACCTAGCCTGAATCAGATCGACCACCTGATCGGGGAGATAAAGGCACGCATTAAAAAACAGGAACGCATCCTGGTTACCACCCTTACCAAACGAATGGCAGAAGAACTATCGGCCTATCTGATCAGGCTCAACATCCGGACCCGCTACATCCATTCGGATATTGACACCCTCGAACGG
>PDRI01000085.1 GCA_002748055.1 Bacteroidota bacterium
AGAAGCCGAAACAGCTGAACCACCAATAAGGGTTGAAACAGCTGAACCGCCGAAAAGAGTTGAAACAGCTGAGCCTGAAAAGAGGCTTCCAACAACTGAACCAGAAAGGAATTCCCCAGGTGACCAGTCCCTGCCGGATAGTCCACCCGCTACAATAAAGGGAGACATGGTCGTTCGGGAGGCTGGTATTTCCATTAAGGCTTCCCTGCGGGGTGAAGGGGAGGATCGCGATCCGAATTCGACCGGCCCTGCGACCCCGGCTCCTGTTTCCGCGCCAGAAAAGGAACCCGGACTGGTTCTGGAGCCCGAAAGCCTGAGCAGGATCTGGGCCAGTTATGCAGCAAGCATGGAAGGTGATGCCCGGATTCATAGTACACTAAGCAGCTGCAAACCCGCTTTGCGTGGAGCGAATGTAATTGGCCTGCGCCTGAATAGTGAAACCCAGAAGGACTATTTTCAACGAAGTGTCAGACCTGGTTTGCAAGACTTCCTGCAAGAGCGCTTCGGAATAAGCCGGCTGTTTTTTGAAGTAGAGGTGGCAGAAGATGAGGGAACAGAGAAGAAAATCTATACGGATGAAGACCGATTCAGGTTTCTGGCCGAGATGAATCCCCAGCTGGCTGCCATGAAAGCCCGTTTTGGCCTCGATTTCGATCAGTGAACATTAGTCCTTGAATATTGTAATTTATATCGTTAACCTATTTATTAAACGTTGAAGATGACAGGAGAAAAAATAACGAATAAACTGGGCCGTCTGCAGGTCCCCGATCATGCGATTATCCCATTTATTGAGGGAGACGGTACAGGCCCCGACATCTGGGCGGCTTCGGTAAGGGTTTTTGATGCCGCTGTTGAAAAAGCATACGGAGGCAAAAAGAAGATTGTCTGGAAGGAGGTCTATGCCGGGGAAAAGGCTTATCAATTAACCGGGAAATGGCTTCCGGAAGAAACGCTGGATACGATTCATGAGCACCTTGTAGCCATCAAAGGGCCGCTTACAACGCCTGTGGGAGGAGGCATTCGCTCCTTGAATGTGGCGCTGCGTCAGATTCTGGATCTGTATGTTTGCCTGCGGCCTGTTCGTTACTACGAAGGCGTGCCTTCCCCGGTAAAAGATCCCTCCAAAACGGATATGGTAATTTTCAGGGAGAACTCGGAAGACATCTATGCCGGTATAGAATGGCTGACCGGCACACCCGAAGGAGAGAAGGTAAAAAGCTTCCTCTTAAATGAAATGGGCGTGTCCACCATCCGTTTCCCGGAGAGCGCATCCATCGGGATTAAGCCGGTCTCCAGGGAGGGAAGCAATCGGCTGGTAAGAGCTGCCATACAGTATGCCGTCAGGAATGATTTACCTTCTGTTACCCTGGTCCATAAGGGAAATATCATGAAGTACACCGAGGGCCAGTTCAAGCAGTGGGGCTATGAGCTTGCCGAAAAGGAGTTCGGGGATCGGGTCTTTACCTGGAGTCAGTACGACCGCATTGCCGAAAAGGGGGGAAAGCAAAAGGCCGATGAAGTCCAGGCCGAGGCTTTAAAGAATGGGAAGATTGTCATCAAGGATGTGATTGCCGATGCATTCCTCCAGCAAATCCTGACCAGGCCGGCAGAGTACTCGGTCATCGCCACCATGAACCTGAACGGGGATTACATCTCAGATGCCCTGGCTGCTATCGTTGGAGGCATCGGAATAGCCCCCGGAGCGAATATCAATTATGAAAGCGGACATGCCATATTTGAGGCAACCCACGGCACGGCACCGAAGTATGCGGGGCTGGATAAAGTGAATCCAGGTTCGGTCATCTTGTCGGGTGTGATGATGCTTCAGTACCTGGGCTGGAATGAAGCGGCCGATACGATTATTGCAGGGCTGAAGAAATCCATAGCTCAGAAGCGCGTGACCTACGACTTTGCCCGCCTGATGGACGATCCGGAGGAACTGAGTTGTTCGGCATTTGGAGATGCCATTATCGAAAATATGTAAGCATAAGTTATTAATATAAAACGATTTACCCATGTTGAAGAAAAAAGTAGAAGACCTGCTGAATACACAGATTGTAAAAGAAGACTACTCATCCCAACTCTATCTGTCAATGGCCTCCTGGGCTGAGAATCAAGGCTTTCCAGGTGTAGCTGAATGGCTTTATGCCCAGGCTGAGGAGGAACGCGAACACATGCTCAGGCTGATTCGCTATGTGAATGAAATGGATGGCAAAGCAGCCATTCCCGGCATTGAAGAGCCCCCTGCTGATTTTGGTGATATTTCGAGCATGTTCGATCAGGTACTGGAGCATGAACGCTATATTTCCAACGCTATTCACGAGATCGTGGCCGTTTGTGTGGCCGAAAATGACTACACCACCCATAGCTGGATCCAGTGGTTTGTTACCGAACAAATGGAAGAAGAATCGTCGGTGAAGACTCTTATCGATAAGCTTAAGCTTGTGGGCAACAGCAATCTCTATATGTTCGATCGCGACATTATGTCGATACGCAGCAACGAGGACGGAGGCGAAAACTAGGCCCTTTAAGCTGTTTAGCACCGACATTTTGTTCCTGATATGCTATTTGTTGCGGGGCAGGAGCAAAATAAAGTGTAGCTTTGTGCCCGATCGATACGTTCAACTTAATTAAACTATCTGGCCATGGATTTTGGCAAAATTATAGGGAAATTCCTTGGAAATAAGGCCGACAGGGATATGCGGGAAATAAGCCCGTATGTAGATATGGTAAAGGTGGCCTACGAAGAGGTATGTAAACTTGACCATGATGCACTCCGCAGCCGGTCCGAGTCACTGAAACAGAAGGTGGCCGACTATGTCTCTGGGGAGAATGATCGTCTGGAAACCTTAAAATCCAGGGCGGATGACCCGGATGTAGATGTGAGTGAGAAGGAGGGGCTCTATAAGGAGATCGACAGCCTTGGAGAGCTCATCGATGAAAAGTACGAGGAAGTCTTGAACGAAATACTCCCCGAGGCCTTTGCCATTGTAAAGGATACGGCCAGACGTTTTAAGGAGAATGAGGAGATTGAAGTCAGTGCCAGGGACTACGACAGAACACTGGCTGCTTCCAGAGAATCGGTTCTTATCAAGGGAGATAAAGCGGTCTGGAAAAATAGCTGGATGGCCGGTGGGAATGAGATTACCTGGGACATGGTTCACTACGATGTGCAGCTCATTGGTGGAGCGGCGCTTCATAGCGGGAAAATTGCGGAGATGGCAACCGGAGAAGGGAAGACCCTTGTGGCCACGCTCCCCGTTTTTCTGAATGCCTTGACCGGTAAAGGGGTACATGTGGTTACCGTGAATGATTACCTGGCCAAACGTGACTCCGAATGGATGGGGCCCATCTATGAATTTCATGGTCTTAGCGTTGATTGTATTGATAAGCATCAGCCCAATTCTGAAGCCCGGAGAAAAGCCTATGCCTGCGACATCACCTTCGGGACCAACAATGAATTCGGGTTTGATTACCTTCGCGATAACATGGCGCACAATCCTGCAGAACTTGTTCAGCGTAAGCACAATTATGCCATTGTGGATGAGGTGGACTCGGTGCTGGTGGATGATGCGCGAACACCCCTGATCATTTCCGGTCCTGTTCCCCGCGGAGAAAACCACGAATTTGGGGAGTACAAACCCAAGGTCGAAAAACTGGTTCAGGCCCAACGCCAGTTTGTTCAACATGCCTTTACCGAGGCCCGGAAGTTTTTGGAAGAAGGGAATGCTGAAAAGGCCGGTTTTAAACTCCTGCAGGTGCACAAGGGATTGCCAAAGTACAAGCCCCTGATTAAGTTGCTGAGCGAAGAAGGGAATAAGGCCCTTCTGCTGAAGACCGAAAACTTCTATATGCAGGAGCAGTCGAAGAACATGCACAAAGTAACCGACGACCTTTTCTTTATTATTGAAGAAAAGCTGCATTCGGTTGAGCTTACTGAAAAGGGAATTGACCTTATTACGGGTTCATCCGACGACCCGCAGTTCTTCATCTTGCCCGACATTGGCAGTGAGATTGCCGAGATTGAGCGATCGGACATGACCGACAAAAAGAAACTCGAACTGAAGGATAAAATGCTTCAGGACTATGCCGTTAAATCGGAACGTATTCATACGGTTAATCAGTTGTTAAAGGCCTATGCCATGTTCGAGAAGGAGGTGGAGTATGTGGTGATTGAGAACAAGGTCAAGATCGTTGACGAGCAAACCGGCCGGATTATGGAAGGGCGTCGCTACAGCGATGGCCTTCACCAGGCTATTGAAGCCAAGGAAAATGTAAAGGTGGAAGCTGCTACCCAGACCTGGGCAACCATTACCCTGCAGAACTATTTCCGTATGTACCATAAGCTGGCGGGAATGACCGGTACAGCTGAAACCGAGGCCGGAGAATTCTGGGACATCTATAAGCTGGATGTCATGGTGATTCCGACCAACCGGCCGATTGCACGCGACGACCGCGAGGACTTGATTTACAAAACCAAACGGGAAAAATACAATGCGGTTATAGACGAGCTGGTAAAACTAAATAAAGAAGGCAGGCCTTCGCTGGTGGGAACCACTACGGTTGAAGTCTCTGAGCTGCTTTCCAAGATGCTGAAGATTCGTAAGATTCCGCACAATGTCCTGAACGCTAAGCTCCACCAGCGTGAGGCCGAAGTGGTTGCTCAGGCCGGGAAACCCGGCACAGTGACGATCGCAACGAATATGGCCGGGCGGGGTACCGATATTAAACTGACCGACGGGGTAAAGGAGGCCGGCGGATTGGCCATTATTGGTACCGAGCGTCACGATTCGCGCCGTGTCGACAGGCAGCTGCGCGGCCGGGCCGGGCGTCAGGGTGATCCGGGATCCTCCCAGTTTTATGTGTCACTGGAAGACGACCTTATGCGTTTGTTCAGTTCCGACCGGATTGCGGGGATGATGGACAGGCTTGGCCTGAAGGAAGGGGAGGTGATTCAGCACTCCATGATTACCAAATCGATCGAGCGTGCTCAGAAAAAGGTAGAGGAAAACAACTTCGGTATTCGAAAGAACCTGCTGGAATATGATGATGTGATGAATGCCCAGCGGGAAGTGATCTACAAGCGAAGAAAACATGCGCTCTTCGGGGAACGTATCGGCCTGGACATCGCCAATATGTTTTACGATGTGACGGAAAGCATTGTTAATAATTTCCATCAATCGGGTGATTATGAAGGCTTTAAACTTGAACTGATCCGGGTGATGTCTGTGGAATCGCCGGTTGATGAGGCTGAATTCAAAAGCATAGACAGCACCGAACTGGTCGACAAGATTTACGAGCTTATGCTCGATACCTACAAGCGAAAGCAGGAAAGTATTTCGGCCCAGGCCATGCCGGTTATCAGCCAGGTTTACGAACATCAGCGTGAGGTGTATGAGAACATCGTAGTGCCTGTATCGGACGGAACCAGAGTGTTTCAGATTCTTGCCAATCTGGAAAAAAGCTATAAGACCGAAGGGAAGGACCTGGTGCGCTCATACGAGAAAAGCATTATACTGGCCTCCATCGATCAGTCCTGGCAGGAACACCTTCGCGAACTGGATGACCTTAGGCAATCTGTGCGGAATGCGCAGTATGAGCAGAAAGATCCCTTGCTGATTTATAAATTCGAGGCCTTTGAGCTTTTTTCTGCCATGATCGACAAGATAAACCGGGATGTGGTCTCTACCCTGATGAAAGCGCATATTCCTCTTCGGGATCCGCAAAGCATCAGACAGGCCGAGGCCCCACGTCGGATGGACCTCAGCAGGTTGAAGGCGAACAAGGACGAAATGCCTCGTTACAACGATCCTTCAGCCGGAGCTGCGGGAAAAGACGGAAGGCCCAGAGCCCAGCAACCTGTTAGGGTGGAAAAGAAAGTCGGGAGAAACGATCCCTGCCCCTGCGGGAGTGGAAAGAAATACAAAAACTGCCATGGCAGGCCCGAAGCCGGCTAGCAAAGATCCGTCATCAATCCGGCAATCTCCTCCTCCAGTTGAAGTGTGACAGGGGTTAAGGGGAGGCGAAGGACATTTTCTATCTTGCCTTGCAGGGCCAGGGCAGCTTTTATCCCGGCCGGATTTCCTTCCCTAAAAATGGCCCGCATCATGGGGCTGAGCCGATGATGCATATTGCGCGCTGCATCCCACTTGCCTTGAAGAGCATCGTGGACCATAGCCGACAGCTGCCCTGGATAAACATTTCCTATCACGCTGATCAGCCCCGATGCTCCCAGAGCTATCATGGGAAGCGCATCGGCATCATCGCCCGAAAACACTTTAAACCCGGCAGGCATTTCCCTGATGATATCGGAGACTTGCTGCATGTCGCCCGAGGCTTCTTTTATGGCAATGATGCCATCATGGTCGTGCGCAAGCCGCAAAACGGTATTTGCCGACATATTTACAGCGCACCGTCCGGGCACATTGTAGAGTACTAAAGGCAGGTCGCTAACAGCCGCAAGGCTGGAAAAATGCTGATAAAGCCCTTCCTGCCCTGGCTTGTTGTAATAAGGCGCCACCGAAAGCACGCCATGCAATCCATTAACAGGCAGGGCTTTAATGGCCTCTACCGCAGCCCGGGTGTCGTTTCCTCCGGCACCTGCCATGATGGGTACGCGTCCCTGGTTGGCATCGATTATACAGCGAAGAATGTCCCCTTTTTCCTGCTTGCTGAGCGTGGGGGTTTCGGCCGTGGTTCCGAGGGCAACCAGATAATCGATGCCCTTCTCAATCAAGGAGGAGCATAGCATCGACAGGGCATTGAAATCAATCCTGCCCTTCTCCGTGAAGGGACTTACCAGAGCTACTCCACAAGCTCCGAACTGCTTAGATATATGCATGGTATTGGCTTGTTCAGGAATTCAACATGGAAACGTAATGCTTGATCTGTTCGGCCAGATAGCTGTTGCTTTGCTCCGGCTGAAGCCTGATCATAAGGTCGTAGTCATTTTCTGCTTCTGTGTAGCAGCCTATCTTGAATCTGGCCGGTGACAATCCGACGAGAAAACCCAGTTCAAGACTGCTGCTTCTGGTGAAGTCGAATAGTATATCGGCCTTTGTACGATAGAAATGATCTACCGTTTCGCCTTTGGGCATCAGATACCAGTTGAAATCGTTCCGGGTAATAAATAAGAAGTTTTCCCAAAACAGCATTTGTTCGGGGACTTTTTTTTCGTGTACGATGCCGAAGGCCGTATTGTGGATGTCTTTTTCAGAAAGAAACTTATCTAGTGCTTCCAAATGTGTTTTTAATTCATCATCACTTAACTTACTTGTATTTTTTAAGGTTTCAGAAAAGCCTGCA
>PDRI01000032.1 GCA_002748055.1 Bacteroidota bacterium
CATAACCAAAGCGCAGAAAAAGGATGGCTCCAAGGATGGTGGAAATGGTGGTCATAAAGACCGGCATGGTCCCAAATCTGGCTTTCTTGTTGTTTGTTAGTGAATTCTTCATGCCTTTCGATGGGCAATCGAACTTAAAGGTTACAAAAAAAAAGCGAAAGAGCTGTGCTTCCTCATTGTTTTTTGTCCTCCGGGGATTTTTATATCTTGCTGCCCGAAGGAGTCAACCCGGAATCTATGAATGTGCCATTGCGTGTATTAATTGTAGATGATGAGCCAGAAACACGTGAATTACTTGCCTTTCTGATCAAAAGCGTTGAGGGCTGCGAACTCTGTGGCCTGGCTGGGAATATGGATGAGGCGGTCGATCTTACAAAAGCGCTTGTTCCCGATCTGGTTCTTCTTGAGACGAAGATGTCCGACAAAGATGCTTTTCGATTCATTGAGTACATCAGGGGGCAGGACAGGCAACCAGGACTTGTGTTGGTTTCAGCCTCTGATAATGAGGTGATAAAATCCATTCATCAGCTTGTTCTTGACTATATCCGGAGGTCTGTGCGCAACGAAGAACTGCACAATGCCCTTGAACACTTTCCTTATTCGGTCAATGGTAAAACAAGCGCTGACCTGGGTCGCCTGGCAGAGCTTCTTCGAAAACCGGCAGCAGTTAAAAAGAAGTTCAACACCCGTTCCGGCTATGTTTTGATAAACCCCGAAGAGGTCGTCTATTGTGAAGCCGACGGGAACTATACCCACATCTTGCTGGCGAACGGGAATTCCGAACTAACCACACAGAACCTGGGTGCTGTAGAGCTGTTGCTGGAGGGCCAGGATTTCTTCCGGGCCGGCAGGTCCTATCTTTTAAATCTCAGGTTTCTGTCCCGTGTCGATCGAAAAAACAATAGCTGCACCCTGCAATATCAGATGGAGAGTGTAGCCTTAAAGATTCCTTCCCAGAAGATTCGCCTGCTTGAAGCAAATTTCTCCTAAGCCCTTCATCCTGAAATCATGGGGTTTCGTAATCCGCAGGTGGCTATTCATACAATAAGTGCCGAGAGGCTTTCATCCAGTCATCTCCCTCCATATATTCGTGCGAAGAAGCCTTGGAAATTAAAATGACTAGCTATGATTGAAGTTTTCAACCTTGAAGGAATGCCGGTTTATAAATACCGGACAAGCGTAAAAGAAACCTTTGCTGTGACCGATTTGGAGGAAAAGGGCCTGCCCTGCGGAATCTATTTTGTCAAGATCCGCGGCCCTCGTGGTACAGAATGCGCAAAGCTTCTGATTTGTTAGTCCAGTTTCAGGGGACGGGAAACCTTTTCTTTCAGTAAGGCCAGATTCATGAGTTCATTTATGTCTTTGACATAATTGAAGTTGAGGCCCTTCCTGTAGATTTCATTTATTTCTTCCACGTCCTTCCTGTTTTCTTCCGAGATGGCGATCTGTCGGATGCCTGCGCGTTTGGCCGCGAGGATTTTTTCCTTTATTCCGCCAACCGGCAGTACCTTGCCGCGCAGGGTGATTTCTCCTGTCATGGCCAGTTTATTTCTGACCTTTCGCTGGGTAAATGCGGAAGCCAAAGAGGTCATCATGGCCACACCGGCCGATGGGCCATCTTTTGGAATTGCCCCTTCGGGTACATGGATGTGAACATTGTACTTACGGAACATGGCCGGGTCGAGCTTCCACTCGCTGGCATGTGATTTTAGGTACTCCAGTGCCAGGATGGCTGATTCCTTCATCACATCGCCCAGATTGCCGGTCAGGGTGAGTTTCCCGTTGCCGGCACTTAGCGAGCTCTCGACAAAGAGAATCTCGCCTCCGCTGGCGGTCCAGGCCAGGCCGGTTACAACGCCCGCATGCTGATTGTTTTCGTACCTGTCGTGTAAATAGCGTGGCGGGCCAAGGGTTTCATGCACACTTGCCTTGCTTGTTTTTTTGCTGTATTCGTCTCCGAAGGCAATGTGTCTGGCCACAACACGAACCAGCTTGGCGATCTGCTTGTCGAGTTGCCGCACTCCCGATTCACGGGTGTAGGCTTCAATGATGTATTCCAGGGTTTTTACCGGAATGGAGAGCTGTTGACGACTTACACCATGGTTCTCCAACTGTTTTGGGATGAGATGGCGTTTGGCAATCTGGATTTTTTCTTCCACGATATAGCCCGAGAGGTCAATCAGTTCCATGCGGTCGAGCAGGGCAGGGTTGATGGTAGAGGTGGTGTTGGCTGTTGCAACAAACATCACCCTGGATAAATCGTAATCAAGCTCCAGGAAATTGTCGTGGAAACTCCCGTTCTGTTCCGGGTCGAGAACCTCCAGAAGGGCCGATTCGGGATTGCCATGGGCATCTCGTCCTACTTTGTCGATTTCGTCAAGGACGAAGACGGGGTTAGAGGACTTTACTTTCTTCAGATTCTGTATGATTCTCCCTGGCATGGCTCCAATGTAGGTCTTGCGATGTCCCCTGATTTCGGCTTCGTCGTGAAGGCCGCCAAGTGACATTCTGACATACTTTCGGTTCAGTGCATCAGCGATGGAACGGCCCAGGGATGTTTTACCCACTCCGGGAGGTCCTACCAGACAGAGGATGGGAGATTTTAAGTCCCCCTTGAGTTTCAGGACAGCCAGGTGTTCCAGAATCCGGTCTTTCACCTTCTCCAGGCCAAAGTGGTCCCTGTCGAGAATGCGGCTGGCTCTTTTCAGGTTGAAATTGTCCTTCGTATATTCGTTCCAGGGGAGTTCCAGCATGGTCTGGAGGTAATTGACCTGTACAGAGTATTCTCCGGTGGCAGGGTTCAGGCGCCGCAGCTTTTCAAGTTCCTTTTCGAAGGCCTGCCCGGTTTCCTTGTCCCACTTCTTCTTTTTGGCCCGGTCTTTGAATTCCTGAACTTCCTGATCCTGGGGGGAGCCACCCAATTCATCCTGAATGGTTTTCATTTGTTGATGCAGCAGAAACTCCCTTTGTTGCTGATCAAGATCCGTTTTTACCTTGGACTGAATATCGTTCTTCAGCTCGAGCATCTGCGATTCACGCGAGAGGTCTTCGAGCAGTTTAAGTCCCCGTTTCGATACGCTGTTATTCTCCAGGAGGGCTTGCTTGTCTTTCAGGCTCAGTTCGGAATTGGATGCAAGGAAATTGATAAGAAAAGAGGGGCTCTCAATGTTCTTTATCGCGAAGGTGGCCTCAGTAGGAATCGTTGAAGACAGTTTTATAATTTTGATAGCCAGTTCTTTAAGCGCTGCTGCTACAGCTTTGGATTCTGCGGCCGGTTCTTCATCGGCGTCTTCTACGGCACTAATCCTGGCCATGTGATATGGCTTCTCTGTGAGCAGGTCCTCCATGCGGAAACGCTTTCTTCCCTGGATGATGACAGAAGTGGTACCATCGGGCATTTCCAGAATCTTCAGAATCTGGGCCACGGTTCCGATGCGGTACAGGTCGTCAAACACCGGTTCTTCGATACTGCTGTCCTTCTGGGCGATTGCTCCGAGAATTCGGTTTTTCTTGTAGACCTCCTGTACGAGGCGAAGCGATTTCTCTCTGCCCACGGTAATTGGGATTACGACCCCCGGGAATAGCACAGTATTTCGCAAGGGAAGGATGGGCAATACATCGGGCACATTCATTTTCCTGAGGTCCTCCTCCTCTTCTTCCGAGAGCAACGGGATGTACTCCGTTTCTTCGTCGATGGGAATCATCAGTTTATGTGGATCGTTAATCATAGGCTGATTGCGTCGTTCAGGCGGTCAATCTGTCAGATCGACAACATATACAATAGGAAGGCTCTAATGAACAATAAGCGTGCCAAATACTATACGCAAAAAAAAGGAATAGGGTTCAGATGTATTGAATACTCACTTCCTTGAGGAATTTTTCTTCCAGGAGCCTGGCCATTCGTTTAACGACGGTACGTCGAATCTCCAGTTCGATGGGCAGGTTTGGATCCTGGTGAGCGACGTTTACCCTGGTGCCAATGATGAAATGGATTTCGTCCGATTGCCTGACCAGTTTTACAATCAGGTCGGCCGGGCCCTTCCCAAGCGTGGTAGACGGGCCGTATTCTTTAAGGATGCGGGTGACTTTCGTGATGGTAAGGATGCCTTCTGTGACCAGGTCGATTCCATCCATGTAGGAGACCGGCGGCAGGTCGGGGTCTTCGAATTCCAGGCTGTCCTCAATCTCCGAGCCCAATTCCCGCGCAATGATGTCGGCTGTTGTAGCACCACAAACGACTTTCTTGCCTTTAAAGGCTTTAACCGTATCACCGAGGACTTTATCGTTTTCTTCCTCGTAGGGAGGCCCGGTTATCACCATCAGTTTTCGGGGCTGGCGAAAATAGACGCTGGCACAGCTGGTGTCATCCTTGGGGTCGAATCCATCGTTCCGGTGCGCCATGGCCACCATTTTTGCAGCCAGTTTGGTGGCAGAAATTTTTGGGCTGTTCTCAACAAGAGAGATGGCATAGTCCTGGGCATTGTCACGTCCCCAGCCCAGTGGATAGCGGTCCGAACCAAGGCCCGACTGGGCAATGCCGTCGCTGCAGAACAGGATGCGGTCTTCTTTCAGGGCCTCGAACTGACAGGTGATGATTTCCTTTCCGGCGTTTTTCTCACTTTCCAGAATCACATGGGCCCAGTTCGGATCAAAGGGTTTGTTTCCCCGGAGAATGATGGTCTGGGGATTGTCGTATTCCAGGATGGTAATTAAGCCGTCGTGTTCAATATCCACAATGGTGAAGGTCGAATAACTCATCTGCCGTTCACTACAAACCGGCAGTGTGTTCATGATGATGTCGGCAATCTTGTCCACAGCCTTGTGCTCCATGGTAAAGTTGACTGCCATAGTGGCTGTCAGGGTAGCCAGTACATTGGCTTTTACACCGTGGCCCATGCCATCGGAAAGCACAACAATGGTTCTGTTTTCCTCCTTGACCTTTCTACTCAGAAACACATCTCCGCAGATCCGTTCTTTTCCATAATTCCTTTGCTCGCAGGCAACTTCGATATAGAACTTGCCACTCATTGTGTGCCCTTGTCCTTTTTCAGATTATAGGACTCAATGACGGAGTTCAGCATGCGTTCAGATTCAGCAGCCCCTTCTCCAAGGATGAAGCCGATCTCCTGCACCAGCTTCAGGTTTTTATCGATGACATCCGTTACCCGTTTTACCACCTCTTCTTTTTGCACTTCGGGGGCAGACATATCTCGTATAACGGCCCCTACAATTTTGCCGGTTTCTATGGAGAATACACTCACATTCAGTAGCTTACCATCGTGGGTGATGTCGCGGTTATGGATGGACTCGTCGTGAGTCAGCACATAGGTGAACAGGTTGTAGAACTGGTAGGGCAGAAGGGTTTTTAGATCGGCACCTGTAAGTCCGGGTACAATTTCATTGATCTCCCTGGCATCTTCTCCCAACATGTCGATGAAGGAGCTGTTGGTCTGAAGTATTTTCAGGTTCTGATCGCAGATGACGACCATGGATGGAAGCTTATGCAGCATGCGGCGGACAATTTCCGAGGCTTCCCGGGCTGCTTCCTGCTCACGTCTGGCCAGGCGTTCAGATTTCTTCAATGCCTCCTGGGCCTGTGCCAGCTTCTCGTTGGTGATCTTCAGGGAGTCTATATGGTCCTGGGTGTTCCTGGCAGCGAAGGTATTGCACATCTCGGGTGTGGCCAGGCCCTGGGCGATGGCGATGGCAAAGTCCCTGCAACTGGCGTAGCCACAGGCACCACATCCATCATGCAGCTTACCTTCCTTCTCAAGGTTTTGCAGAATCTTACGGATTTCGTTCTCGGAGGGTTTCTCCAGTTCCTGGGGATCGCTTTTAAAGCTTCTGTTAAAGTCGAACTCGCTGTAGCTGTTCATGTCCTGTTCCCAGGACTGTAAATCAAAGATCTTTAATCGCCTGTTTACATAGCGAACGAGCTGGCTTCTGCGGAGGAGCCTTTTACCACCCATAGAGGTGCCTCTTCCCATGAGGAACTCCTTGTAAAAAAGGTTGAAATGCGACTTGATGGAGCCAATATGAGCTTCGAATTCATCAATCGCCGCCATGACGCCCTCACCTTCAACCGTAATCACAGGGCTGTTACAGATTTGTTCTTCAATCTCGGCAGCCTGAATAATGCCGTTCGCAAGGGGAAAATAAGACCCTTTGTAACCCAGTGGCGCATCGAAATCGCTGTATTCCAGATCGGTTTCATGAATGCCGCTGCTACGGAACATTTTTCTCAGCTCCACGAAGGTAATGGCGAGGTTAACCTGGCTGTCTCCTTCGAAGCTCAGTATTTCGTTTTTGCTGGCGATGAGGGGGCTGATGTATACGAGCTTCAGATTTTGCCCGTGGCGTGCCCTGACGACCTTCGCTGTAATTGCAACGGGGGGCAGAATCGGGGCCAGGTTTGCAACGAGTTGGGTTCTGTATTTCTGGATGTAGCTCACCGTCACCGGATCGTTCGACATGATATAGTATTTACCCCTGTTTTTAGCGAAGAGGTTTTTGTAGGCCCTGGCCGCTAAATCTACACCAAAGGCGACTTCATGAATGTAGTCGAAACCCAGTACACGCAGCATTTGTACAAACTTCCGATAGTCGGTAATATCCGGAAATTCTCCGGCAATGGAGGGATCAACCAGCGCAGCGCAAGGCTCGTCGCTTTTGAGAATCGTACGCAGTTCGCCCAGGGCCTCCCGGAGCTTAATGGCTCCTGGTTTACAAACAGCTCTGCAGGAACCGCAGCCGATGCATCTGGCATCGATAATATCGGGTTTATCACTGGCCGACTTTACCCGGATCGCTTTTACCGGACAAGCCCTGACACAGGCGTAACAAGCTGTGCAAATCTTTTTATTAATTGTGAGCAGGGCTTCCATATTTTCATCTTTCAAGTTCCCAGCTCTTTCTGCAGGATTTCCAGCACTCTGTCGCGGTTCACTTCCTCATAAACAACAGATCCCACCTGTACAATGGGGCCCTTGCTGCAGATCCCAAAACAATGGTTGCCTTTCAGAATCACTTTGTTTGTGAGTTCATGATCCTTCAGAAATTGCTGAATCGTCTGAAGTGTGAGCTTGTTTCCGCGGCTGAAGCAGGAGCTTCCCATGCAGATTTTGATTTCTGGTTTTGTGTTTGTCATTGCTTTTGCCTGACCAAAGGTAATAAAAAGCAAAGAGCCTCTGATAATTTATACTGTGTTCAAATAGCTTGCTGTTTTTTGAATAACAAACAGATTCGATAACTTTGAGTGTGCCACATTCTCTGAAGATTTGGGATCGGAGAGCGTGCAAACAGCTGTAACATGGATAAGGATCAGGCCAGGATTAATGAAATTCTTCAGCGTTTTCCACAGATAAAAAGAAATGCACTTATTCCATTGTTACAGGCCATGCAGGATGAGTTTGGCTATATCTCGGAAGAGGCCATCACCAGGATAGCTGAACATTTAAGCCTGCCCACCAGCAAGGTTTACGGGCTGGCAACCTTCTTCAATCAATTCAGTTTTTCGCCCAGGGGTACCTTTCACATCAGTCTCTGCAATGGTTCGGCCTGTCACATGGCCGGGTCGCGGGAGCTCCTGAACGAACTCACAAAGCTCCTCGAAATTCATGACGGTGAAACGACCCGGGACGGGATGTTTTCGCTGGAGGTTCAGTCATGCATCGGAGCCTGTGGGCAGTCGCCGGTGATGGCCATCAATGACACCTATTTTCCCCGGGTGACAGTTAGGGAAGTACGGGAAATTATCAGGCAATACCAGGAAGATGCATCCAAATAGATCTTTCTTACTGCAACTGGCCCAGGAAGGGCCTTCCCAACTCGAATCCGGAGGCAGGGAAGCCCTCGCCCTGCTGAGGCGGGAAAAGGTTGAAAAGCCGCTTATTATGGTCAATGGTTCTACCTCCGGGATCGTTGCAGGTGCGCTTGAAACAAAGGATGCAATTGCTCAATATGCGGCCGAGCGTGGTTTTGATATTGAGTTGAGGGAGTCGGGAAGTATCGGGCTTAGTTCGAGAGATCCGGTTGTTTCTGTTCAGATGCCGGGGCGTTCGAGGCTGTTTTATGGGGAAGTGAGCCCCGACCGGGTCCCTTCGCTTTTCGATGATCTCTTTCACCAGGTGGTGCCCGATACGATGTTGATCGGGCAAAAGCAAATGGGGGAGGAGGAGCTCTGGCCCGGTATTCCCCTTCTGAAAGATCTGCCTTTTTTTAGCGGGCAAATCCGTGTCGTCATGGAAGGCTGTGGCATAGTCGACCCCTTTTCGCTGGACGAGTACATCGCTCGCGGCGGCTACCGTGCTTTTCTGAAAACCATCCGGAGCTATACTTTTAGTGAGGTTTGTGAGATTGTGACCCGGAGTGGTCTCCGGGGACGTTCCGGTAGTGGTTTCCCGACCGGTAAGAAATGGGAGCAGGCTTATCAGGCACCTTCCGATCAGAAATACCTGATTTGCAACGCCGAAGAAAGTGATCCGGGGGCTTTTATGGACCGGACGCTGATGGAAGGGGATCCCTTCCGTTTGCTTGAGGGGATTGCCATTGCTTCCTATGCGATAGGAAGCAACAGGGCCTACATCTATATCCGGAGTGAGTATAAAAGGGCCATTGGACGCATAGAAAAAGCCATCCACGCGCTTAGAGGGATCGGGCTCCTGGGCGATAACATCCTTGAAAGCGGCTACAATCTGCAGATTTCCCTTCGCAAAGGGCCCGGGGCCTTTGTTTGTGGGGAGGAAACGGCACTGATTGCCAGCCTGGAGGGAAGACGGGGTATGCCGTCCAGCAAACCCCCATATCCTGTTACAAGCGGGTACCTGGGGAAACCTACGGTGGTGAACAATGTGGAAACGCTGGCTAATCTGCCGGCAATCATCAACAATGGAGCCGATTGGTTCAGCAGCATCGGCGTGGAGGACTGCCCCGGCACGAAGATATACAGCATTTCCGGCCCCTCTGTCATGTCCGGACTGGTCGAGGTACCCATGGGGACGACTTTTCGCAGTCTCCTCGAGGACATGTTTGGCGGCATGACCGGCGACAATGAGCTGAAAGCGCTTCATATCGGCGGGCCGCTGGGAACGATGATGCCTCTGGACCTGCTCGATCTGCCCCTGACCTTTGACAATCTCAAAGCGAACAATCTGACCATGGGTTCGGGCGGGGTGCTGGTGCTTGATGACAAAAACTGTGTCGTGAATACGGTTCGCTATTTTATGGACTATGTGGATAAGCAGAGTTGCGGGAAGTGCATTCCCTGCCGGGAGGGAACGAGACGGATGGCCGAAATTCTGGACAGTATTACCCGAAAGCCGGCCGATGAAGAAGGCCATACCACACTTGAACGTTTCAAGGGAGTGATGCAGCTCGAGTCCCTGGCCGAGGTCATGAAAGATACTTCCCTGTGTGGCCTGGGGCAGAATGCGCCAAATCCTGTTCTGAGTACACTGAAGTATTTCCGGCAGGAGTACGAGGAGCATATTTTCGACCGGAGGTGCCCCTCCAATACCTGTACCGAACTCCGTACCTGGGTCATCGATGTGGATAAGTGCACGGGTTGTTCCATCTGCGCAAAACGTTGTCCGGTCGATGCCATCATCGGTACTGAAAGACACCCCTTCTTCATTGTTCAGGAGAAATGCATTGGTTGCGGTGTCTGCTATGAAGTATGCAAATTCGCTGCGGTTTATTACAAATAGAAACTGGATATGGGAATCAGGCTGGAAGTAAATGGCAGGGTCATTGATGCGGAGAAAGGAGAAACCATCCTGAGCGCATTAAACCGAAGCGGCATGCATGTTCCCACGATTTGCAGCATGGAAGGGCTCTCCCCTTCGGGTGCCTGCAGGATGTGCGTTGTAGAACTTGAAGGCAGCGAGAACCTGGTTCCGTCCTGCTCCTATCCCATTGAGCACGATCTGAAGATCTTTACCCACTCGCCCCGTGTTCTAAAGGCCCGAAAGACCAATGTGGAGTTGCTCTTGTCGAACCATCCCGACGATTGCCTTTACTGTGAAAGGAACGGTTCCTGCGAGCTTCAAACCCTGGCCAAGGATATGAACATCAGGGAAAGAAGGATTCCGGGAAAAAGGAGCCGCCATAAAATTGATAACTCCAGCCCGGCAATCATTCGTGATCCGGCCAAATGCATTTTATGCGGCAGATGTGTTAGGGTTTGTGAAGAGGTGATGGCTACTTCCACCCTGGACTTTGCACAGCGGGGAAACGAATTGCATATCTCTACGACTCTGGCTCGTCCCTTGAATTTTTCCAATTGTACGGCATGTGGACAGTGCCTTTTGTCCTGTCCTACAGGAGCTCTGGTCGAGCATGTACAATTCCCTGAACTGGAAAACTACATCCATGCACCGGGGAAGGTAGTGGTTGTACAGTACACGCCTGCTGTGACGGTCTCGGTGGCAGCGCAACTGGGGTTTAAGGAGGGAGCGGACATCAGTGGTCTGATCAACACTGCACTTCGCCGCTACGGCTTCGATTTCGTTTTTGAAACAGCCTTAGGAGCTGAACTTATGTTCCTGGAGCAGGTCAAGGTGTTTGATGAACGGAAGAAGGCGGGAGCCCGCTTCCCCCTGATTACAAGTTCCTGTCCTGCCTGGGTACAATACCTGGAGCAATACTACCCGGAATTGCTTCCACACCTTTCTCCCCTGAAATCTCCGGCCCAGATAAACGCTTCGCTCATTCGGGAATACCTGCCTGCACATGTCGATCTCGGAGGGAAGGAGCTGGTTTCGGTATTGATTTCTTCATGTACGGCAGCAAAAACAGAGGCCAGGCGGGTCGAAATGACCAGGGCCGGTATTCCGGTCATCGATGTGGTTATGACGGCCCGTGAATTAACCAGGCTGATTCGCCTTAGCGGGCTCGATCTGACCTCCCTGCAGACAGAAGAGCCCGACAAGCCTTTTTCCACTTCGGGAAGTGCGGGCAAACTGACGGCCGTTTCGGGTGGTGAAGCCGAGGCTACGGTTCGCAGCCTTTATTATTCGAAGTGCCATGAAGATATCTCGAGTCCGAAACTGCATCGCTTCAGGGTGCATCGACCCTTCCGGGAAATGACTGTTAAAGCGGGGAAGGAGGAGATCAGAATGGCCTGTGTGAGCGGATTGAAGAATGCAGTTGATCTCCTGGAAGACCTAATGGCCGGGAGGAAGCACTGCGATCTGCTCGAGGTGATGGCCTGTCCCGACGGTTGTGTGAATGGGGGAGGGCAGCCCCTTTCTGTGGGAGGCAACAGCCGGCGTACATGGACCAAAGCGATTTATGATGCCGACAATGCAGCCAGTTTGGTGGCTGCCCATCACAGTAAGGCCGCGTCGATGATTTACGAAAGCTATCTGGGTGAGCCTGGGAGTCCACAGGCAAAGGAGTTGTTGCACACCAGATTTTCGAAACGAGAAGTTCTGCGTTGAAATGGAAACCAGCAGGGAGAAGAAAAAGGGCTTGGTCTATACCATAAAGGACCTCTGCAGGGTTTGTTACACCTGTGTAAGGGAGTGTCCTGTTAAGGCTATTCAGATTGTCGATGGACAGGCTGAGGTACTGAGTGAGCGCTGTATTGCCTGCGGGAATTGTACCATTGTTTGCAAGCAGGGGGCAAAGGTGTATGAGCGATCAATCGATCGGGTGTATACGCTTTTAGAGGCCGGTGAGGAGACTTATGCGCTTGTGGCGCCGAGCTATGTTTCGGAGTTTGCCGAGCTTGGGAGCCCTGAAGTATTCGTGGGGATGCTCTTGAGCCTGGGTTTCGACAGGGCCTATGAGGTAGGCATGGGAGCCGACCTGGTATCCAGGGCCTATGAAGACCTTGTTCATTCTCATCAGGGAAAGGGCTATATTTCTTCCGATTGTCCCGCCATTGTCTCCTTTATTGAAAAATACCATCCCGAACTTATAGGTTCGCTGGCTCCCATTGTTTCTCCTTTGGTGGCTACTGCACGTTATATTCGGAGTTGTTTCGGAAGCAGAGCCCGTCTGGTTTTTGTAGGCCCCTGTATTGCCAAGAAAGAAGAATCCGACGAGATTGATGAGGTGATTACCTTTGCCGAACTAAGGCAGATGTTTACCGGAAAGCGTATCCGGGCAAGTAAAGTTCAGCCCGGAGAATTCAGCCCTCCACGTGCGCTGAAGGGATCGGGATTTCCCGTTTCCAGAGGGATGCTGCAATCGCTCAGCCTCGATGCTAAGCAAGGCGATCAGGAGGTGATTGTGGCAGAGGGACGGGTGCATTTTCAGGAAGCCATCAGGGAGTATGCCTCAGGTGAGCTGGAGTCCATGAATCTCGAGCTGCTTTGCTGTGAGGGCTGTATTATGGGGCCCGGGACTTCCCCAAATGGGAAGAAGTTTGTCAGGCGCAAGCAGGTGCTTAACTACCTGCACGAGCGATTGGCCCTTGCAGAGCAGCCCGGCTATGAAGTGGATCCGAAAAGCATATCGCTCGATCGGCATTTTGTGAGGGATGATCAGCGACTGAACGCCCCTTCCGGGGAAGAGATTGGGAAGGTATTGATAAAGATGGGAAAGTTTTCGCGCCAGGATCACCTCGATTGCGGGGCTTGCGGATATGACACCTGTGAAGGCCATGCCAGGGCGATTGCCCAGGGGCTGGCCGAGGTGGAGATGTGTCTGCCCTGGTCGATCGACCGCCTTCACTATACCATTCATAAGCTGGCCGATTCCAAGCATAAGCTGCTTACGGTTGAACAGGCCCTCAAGCACAGCGAGAAGCTGGCGAATATGGGGCAGCTCTCGGCAGGAATAGCACATGAACTGAACAACCCCCTCGGAGTAGTCATTATGTACAGCAACATGCTGCTCGACGAATGTGGTGACGATCAGCAGCTGAAGGAAGATCTTCAGTTGATCGTCGAACAGGCTGGCCGCTGTAAGTCCATTGTGAGCGGGCTGCTCAATTTTGCCCGCAAAAACCAGCTTAAATATGAAAGGATCGACCTTCCCGAACTGATGCGCCTGAGTACAGGCGCATTGGTTGTACCCGAAAAGGTAAAGTACATTCTGGAGAACAGGATGACCAATACCTGTGCAGAACTGGATCAGGAGCAGATGGTGCAGGTGATCAGTAACCTCCTGAAAAACGGGATGGAGGCCATGCCCGCGGGAGGGGAGATTAAGGTTAGCCTCACCGACAATCACGACTGGGTTTTCATCGAGATCTGTGACCAGGGAACGGGGATTGATTCGGGCGACCTTGAAAAGATTTTCGAACCGTTTTATACGACAAAAGGCATTGGAAAGGGAACCGGCCTGGGGCTGGCTACCACCTATGGAATCGTGAAAATGCATCGTGGTCAGATCGATGTTCGTTCCAATGCCAATAAAGAGAAGGGGCCTACGGGTACCTGTTTTACAATTAAACTACCCCGAAATCGAAAGCGCTGATTATGGATAGGAAAAAAACCATTCTTCTGGCCGACGACGATCCCGATCAAATCTTCCTGGTGAAACATCACCTGGAGAAATGGGGTTATGATGTTGTCGCTGTTGATTCCCGGGAAGAAGCGGAACGCTATCTTGCCGGAGCAAGTCCCGATCTGGCCATCCTCGACCTGATGATGGAAGAGGAAGACAGCGGGTTCATTCTATCTTATCGCATAAAGCGGAAAAAGCCCGACATACCCGTCATTATTTCAACCGCTGTGGCTTCGGAGCGAGGTATCAGCTTTGACCTGAACAGCCCCGGGAGTAAATCATGGATCAAGGCCGATCACTACCTGGAAAAGGGATTTAGAATGGAGCAACTTAAGATGTTGGTCGAAAAACTGCTGAAGTAGCATGGAACGACTTTCGGTTCTTGTGGTAGACGATGAAGCGGGCATCCGCTCGGGGGTGTCTCGCATACTGTCGAGGCATACGGTGAGTTTTCCGTTTATGGATGAGGACTATGGCTTCGAGTGCAGGGAGGCCGGAACCGGCGAAGATGCACTTGAGATGATCTCGGAGGACCAGCCCGATATTATTTTGCTTGACAACAAACTGCCCGGTATGGATGGGATGCAGGTCCTGGAGGTTCTGAGGCAGCGTAAGGTCGATAGTGTGGTGGCCATGATTACCTCCTATGCCTCGCTTGAGCTGGCAGCCAGGGCTACAGATGACGGTGCCTGGGATTTCATCCCCAAACCCTTTACACCGGCCGAACTGAAGTCGAGTATAGACCTGATCACCAAACAATTCTTTTTGAAGCGGATTACCCGGACCATGCACGAGGAAGGAAAGAAAATCCGCTATCAGTTTTTATCTGTGCTGAGCCACGAACTCAAGTCGCCCCTGAATGCCATGGAGGGGTATTTGCAGATGATGAAGGACGCTGAACTGGGCAATGACCTGGCAGCTTATGGAGAATTGCTTGAGCGTTGCCTGCAGCGAGTCGATGGCATGCGTTCCCTGATCCTGGACCTGCTCGATTTTACCAAGATCAGGCTTGAAAAAAAGGAGGACAAGATTGAGCGTGTGAATTTGTCGGAACGTGCCAAAATGGCCATGGCCACGATTAAGCCCATGGCTATTCAACGCAACATAGAGGTTCATTTTACGGGAGATGAGCAGCTATGCATTGAAGCAGATCCCTCCGATGTGGACATCATGCTGAATAACCTGCTTTCGAATGCCGTGAAATACAACCGTGAAGGTGGAAAGGTGAAGGTGAAGGTCGGGTCTGAAAACAAAATGGCAGAGATTGAGGTGAGCGACTCGGGTATCGGAATGACCGAAGAAGAGCTTGCACAATTGTTCAAGGAATTTGTGCGTATTAGGAATGCCAGGACAAAGGGGATCAGTGGCTCGGGACTCGGCCTCTCAATTGTTCAAAAGATTGCAGAACTTTATGGAGGTTGCATCCGGGTTGAATCGGTTCCGGAAGAGGGAAGCCGCTTCTGCCTGATCCTCCCGCTTACTTAAACGAATGAATAGTGCTGTTTGTCATATGAAATCCTCAAAGTTACCTGAAAGAACTGTAGAACGGCTGAGTGAATATCGCAGAACGCTCCTGGCCTGCCTTGAACAGGGAAAAACCCATATCTATTCGCATGAATTGTCAGAACTGCATCACAATACAGCTGTACAGGTCAGGCGCGACATCATGTTCATTGGCTATACCAGCATCCAACGCAAGGGCTATGATGTGCGGGAGCTCATTGATGTGATCGGGGATATCCTGGATTCGGAGGAAGGACTCAATGTGGCTGTTATTGGTATAGGAAACCTGGGGAGGGCGATCACAACCTATTTTGTGGGTAAGCGTTCGAGGCTCAATATTATAGCCACCTTTGATGTAGATCATACCAAGATCGACCGGGTCATCTCCGGGGTTAAGTGCTATCCGCTGAACCGGCTCGGGGAAGTGGTTAAAGCCCTTGATATTTCCATAGCCATCATGACTTTGCCGGCAGATGAGGCTATTGGCGTCTCGGAAAAGCTGCAGGCTGCCGGAATCAAAGGCATTATGAACTTTACAACTGTGCCGCTCAAGGTTGCTCCGGAGGTCTATCTGGATGAATATGACATGATCACCTCTCTTGAGAAGATCGCCTATTTTGTGAAGACAAGAGGAGAGTAATGCAGCTTCATTTTTCTATGGATCATCTGCCGGAGATTCCGGCTCCGGTCGTCACGGTGGGGTCTTTTGACGGAGTTCATGCCGGACACCGCACCATCATTAACCGCCTGAACTGCCTGGCCGGCCATTCCGGAGGGGCATCGGTTCTGCTTACCTTCGACCCGCATCCGAGAAAGGTGCTCTATCCAGACACAGATGGAAAGGATCTGCGTCTGATTAGTTCACGGGACGAAAAGTGTCTGCTCCTTGAAGATGCCGGGCTCGACCATCTGGTGATTATGCCCTTTACCCCCGGATTTGCCCGAACTCCCTCCGATGTCTTTGTAAAAGACTATCTGCTTGGCCGGCTCAGAGCCCATACGATTGTGGTTGGCTTCAATCATTTTTTTGGCCACAACAGGGAGGGGAACTACGACCTGCTTTACAGGATGAGTCGGGAGAGGGGGTTTGAGCTGGAGGAGATTCCGGAGCAGGAGATTCAAAATGAAACGGTGTCGAGTACGAAGATCCGAAGGGCCCTTCGGGAGGGAAATATTCAACGCGCCAATGCCTACCTCCTGCATCACTACATCGTACTGGGAGAACTGCTTGGGGATTCGGAAAAGGCCAGGCTGATTCACGAGGATCAGAACAAGCTCTTTCCTCCCGAGGGCCTCTATGCGCTGTCGTTGCCCCGGAATGGGGCGACCAGCAAGTTGCTTGGAATCATCTCTGCCGAAGGGCTGAGTCTTCTTCATCCGGAAGGAGGTCTGCCCCGGAAGGGATCTGCATTGCTACGTTTTCATAAGCGGCTGGAGGGGTTGCCTGCGGACCCTGCAGACAGGGCTGCTGCGCTGAAGACCATAGAAGAGCTGATTTATTGATACCTTTGCTTTATGAATCAAGCAGAGAAACGCATTGGAGCTGTTATCATCCTCATAGGCCCTGAGGCTGATCCGGGGCGGATCAACCGGGTCATTTCCGATCATGCCGGGGTGGTGCTCGGGCGCCAGGGCATACCGCTCAGAGACAGGGATACAAACGTGATTTCACTTGTTCTTGAAGGGGATACCGATAACATAGGCTCCCTTACCGGTAAACTGGGAAGAATGCCCGGGGTAAAGGTGAAGGCCATACTTGTCTGAGGATGTTAAAATACGGCCCTGGAATTGTTAAAAAGCAATCTTGATTGAACTTCTTCGGGTATTTCCTGTCTTACACCCTAAATAGTAATTGTTGGGGTGTAAGGCAAGTTGCGAATCTTTTGAGGGTTTTAGGGAGAGTAGCAACTTGCCTTCTTTTTCAGGCTATGTTCTAAGGCAGTTGGCATAGTGCCCCAAGCCCTCAGGGACTTCTTATCTTTGAGAAGTGTAAAAAGGCATTGCATGATCAATCAGCAGCTTATTCATCCCACCAGTATTGTAGTGGTGGGGGCTTCGAACGATACCGCTAAACCAGGGGGCAAACTATTCTACAACCTTCGGAACGGAACCTACAATGGTGAACTTTATGCCATTAATCCCAGGGAAAGTGAGATACAGGGAAGACCGTCTTTTGCCAGCATTGCCGATTTGCCGGATGTTGACCTCGCCTTTATTGCCATTCCGGCAAAGGCCTGTCTGAGCGTTGTCAGCGAACTTGCTGAAAACAAGGGGACAAAGGCCTTTGTGATCGTTTCGGCAGGGTTCAGCGAGGAGACTGCTGAAGGCGGAGCCATTGAGAAAGAGATTGTAGCGCTTTGCAATCGCCATCGGGCAGCCCTCATAGGGCCCAATTGCATCGGCGTGATGACACCGGCTTATCAGGGGGTCTTTACCTTGCCCATTCCCAGGCTTGAGGCCGGAGGCTGTGACTTTGTTTCCGGTAGTGGAGCAACAGCCGTTTTTATTTTGGAGACGGGATTGCGTAAAGGCTTGACTTTTAACCAGGTGTTTTCAGTAGGGAATTCGGCTATGCTCGGGGTCGAAGAGGTGTTGAAATACATGGACGAAACCTATGACCCTGAGCATTCTTCCAGGGTGAAGCTTATTTATTTTGAAAGCATTAAGGACCCCCAAACCCTCTTAAAACATGCTGCCTCACTGATTCGGAAGGGATGCAGAATTGCAGCTGTAAAGTCGGGGACCAGTGATGCCGGCAGCCGTGCCGCTTCCTCACACACCGGGGCCATGGCCAACTCCGATCAGGCAGTAGATGCCCTTTTTCGTAAGGCGGGCATTGTTCGTTGCCAGGGTCGGGAAGACCTGGTAACTGTTGCGTCGGTGATGCTTCACCCTGAATTAAAAGGCCGGAAACTCGCTGTCATTACCCATGCCGGAGGGCCGGCTGTGATGCTCACCGATGCCTTGTCAAAAGGGGGACTGGATGTTCCACACTTGCAGGGGCCGCATGCCGATGCACTGAAAGCCGCTCTGTTCCCGGGTTCTTCGGTGGCGAATCCGATCGATATCCTGGCAACAGGAACAGCTGAACAGCTCGGACTTTCGATCGACTATTGTGAGAATTATTTCGAAGAGATCGATGGCATGGTTGTGATTTTTGGCACACCCGGCCTGGTTCCGGTGTTCGATGCCTATGATGTACTTGATCAGAAAATGCGGCAGTGCAGTAAACCGATTTATCCGGTACTGCCGTCCCTTAGCAATGCAGCAGCAGAAGTCGCTGAATTTCTTTCCAGGGGCCATGTAAACTTTCCTGATGAGGTTCTGCTGGGAGAAGCCCTTGGCCGAGTGGTAAACACCGGGGAACCCGTTTCATCAGAGCCGGAAGTGTTTGAGATGGATACGCAGGCCCTGAGGCGAATAATGACAGAGGCAGATGAAGGCTATCTTTTGCCCGATAAGGTTTCGGCATTGCTGGATGCAGCAGGCATTCCAAGGGTGGCTGAAGGGATCGCGAAGGATGAACAAACCCTTCTTAAGCTGGCCGGCGACATGGGTTTTCCACTTGCCATGAAGGTCGTTGGCCCCATTCACAAATCAGATCTTGGAGGGGTCGCTCTGGGGATAAGTGACCGGGCAGGCTTATTGGCGGAATTTGACCGAATGAAGGGCATAGAGGGTTTCGACGGTGTTCTGCTTCAGCCCATGCTCGAAGGAATGGAGTTGTTTGCCGGGGCCAAGTATGAGCCGGGTTTTGGTCATCTTCTGCTTTGCGGGATGGGAGGAATCTTCGTGGAAAGCCTGAAAGACTTTGCCACCGGACTGAGTCCCCTGAGGGTGGAAGAATGCATGGAAATGCTCCAATCCCTGAGGAGTTATCCGGTGTTGCAAGGTACCCGCGGTCGGGCAGGGATTGATATCCGGGCCTTTGCAGAGCTGCTTTCCAGGCTTTCAGTGATGTTGAGTCACTGTCCCGGGCTGGCCGAGATGGACCTGAATCCCATCATGGCATCTGAGCGTGGATTCCGGGTCGTTGATGCCCGGGTGAGGCTTGGAAAACCTCTTGTATAACACATAGGAAGTATGCTTTTTGACACAAGCGTTTGCCTGCCCATTCACTAATTTCATATCGGATTTTAAAGCGCTTTTTTCCATGAAAGCAACACCCATTGATGCAGCAATAGTAGAACGGGTTATTGCCGATTTTGGCATTGATTCGGCAGGCCATGCTTCCATCAGGGAGCTGGTGCGGATCGTAAATGATATTGAGGCAGTTACAGGGCAGGAATTCATTCGGATGGAGATGGGAGTGCCCGGACTTGACCCGACCTTTGTCGGAACCGAAGCGGAAATGATTGCGCTTCGGAAGGGGGTGGCCTCGCTCTATCCGAATATTGAAGGCATTGCCCCCCTTAAAAAGGAGGCGGCGCGCTTTGTCAAGTTGTTCCTGGATGTGGATGTTGAGCCCGTTCACTGTGTGCCGACAGTGGGTTCCATGATGGGGGCGATGGCTTCCTTCATGGTGGTGAACCGCTCCGATCACAACCGGACCGGAACCCTGTTTCTGGATCCCGGTTTCCCGGTGCAAAAACAGCAGTGTCGGGTTCTGGGGCATAACTACGGTTCCTTTGACCTTTACGATTACCGCGGAGACAAACTCGGGGCAAAGGTGGAAGAAGAGTTGGAAAAGGGGCACTATTCCTCCATTCTCTATTCTAACCCCAATAACCCCTCCTGGATATGCCTCACAGAAGATGAGTTGAAGATTATAGCCGAAGTGGCAAAGGCCCATGATGTAAGCGTCATTGAGGATCTGGCCTATTTTGGCATGGATTTTAGGAAGGACATTTCTCGCCCGGGAGAGGCCCCATTTCAGTCGACTGTGGCAAAATATACAGATAACTATCTGCTGTTGATTTCGAGTTCGAAGGCCTTCAGCTATGCCGGGCAGCGGATTGGTATGCTGATCATGTCGCCGGCTTTGTATGAAAGACGCTATCCCGATTTGAGGCGCTATTACACCTCCGATAAATTTGGCCACGCGATGGTATTCGGAGCCCTCTATTCCCTTTCATCCGGGGCCTCTCATACCGCTCAGTATGCACTTGCTGCCATCTTTGAAGCGGTTAACAACGGAAGCTACAACTACCTTGAGGAGGTTAGGGTCTATGGTAAAAAGGCGAAGGTCATGAAAAAGCTTTTTAAGCAATATGGCTTCAGGATTGTTTACGAGAAAGATATGGACAGTGATATTGCAGATGGCTTCTATTTTACGCTGTCCTATCCGGGTTTTGATGGTCCTTCTCTTGTCGAGGAGCTTATTTACTATGGCATTAGTGCGATCTCTCTGGGGATTACGGGGAGTTCCAGAACGGAAGGTTTAAGGGCTTGTGTATCACAGGTAAGGGAGGATCAATTTCCTGTTTTAGAGGAAAGATTGAAGCATTTCAGCCTTGCACACCCTGTCCCGGAATAAGGGCATTTATCCCAAACTCTTTGCTGCCGGTCACAGTGTTTTTCGATTTGGGAAGGCAGGAGGGGAGTTTGGTTACATTTGATTTCTGATTAAAACCAGAGTATATGGCTAAAGCACGAGGCGCAATTGTGGTAGATATCGAACGCTGCAAAGGTTGCCAGGTATGTCGCGTAAACTGTCCGACCGATACCATCGGAATGGCTTTAGAGGTCAATGGAAAAGGGTACCACTATGCCACCATGGTTGAATCCGGGAATTGTATCGGCTGTACAAATTGTGCGGTGGTTTGTCCCGATGGGGTGATAACAGTTTACAGACAAAAAAAATAAGGCTTTTTTCAATGAAAGAACTGGCATTAATGAAGGGCAATGAGGCCATTGCCGAAGCGGCAATCAGAGCTGGTGTCGATGGCTATTTCGGTTATCCCATTACTCCGCAGTCGGAGGTGATGGAATACCTGATGCTTCAGAAGCCCGAAGAGCGAACCGGAATGGTCGTATTGCAGGCCGAGAGTGAGGTGGCCTCCATCAATATGTTGTATGGTGCTGCCGGCACCGGAAAGAAGGTGATGACTTCGTCGTCGAGTCCGGGCATCAGTCTCATGTTGGAAGGCATCAGTTATATCGCAGGGGCAGAATTGCCCTGCCTGATTGTGAATGTTGTGCGTGGGGGGCCTGGTTTGGGAACCATCCAGCCTTCTCAGGCCGACTATTTCCAGACAGTAAAAGGCGGTGGCCATGGCGATTACAGGCTTATTGTACTTGCGCCGGCTTCCGTACAGGAGATGGCCGATTTTGTGGATCTGGGCTTTGAACTTGCATTTAAGTACCGCAATCCGGCCATGATTCTGAGCGACGGACTCATAGGCCAGATGATGGAGAAGGTTGAACTGCCCGAACAAAAGGAGCGGGTCAGGGACTTTGATCCCGGTTGGACGATTACCGGGAAAACGGCCGACCGGGAGCGAAACATTATTACCTCATTGAACCTTGATCCCGACCTTCAGTATGAACACAACCTGAAGCTGCAGGAGAAATACAAATCGATGGAAGCCGATGTGATGTTCGAGAAAATTTCCTGCGATGATGCCGATTTCATTCTGGTGGCCTACGGTTCCAGTGCCCGAATCTGCCAGAAGGTGGTCGATCTTGCACGTGCCCGCGGACACAAACTGGGGCTTTTCCGTCCCCAGACCCTTTTCCCTTTCCCAAAGGCAGAACTGATCCGGCTTTCCCGGAGAGTAAAGGGAATGCTTTCGGTGGAAATGAGCGCGGGCCAGATGGTGGAGGATGTTAAACTGGCCGTAAATGGCCGCATCCCGGTATATCATTACGGCATGCTCGGTGGAAAGATTCATTCGCCGGAGGATGTGATGAAAGCAGTTCAAGAAAAATTTCTGGGAGGACTATAGATGGATGTAAAAGAATTGATTAAAGAGGAGAACCTGGTTTACAGGCGCACCCCCCTGATGACCGATGCTACGCTGTCGTATTGCCCGGGATGTGGACATGGCACGGTCCATCGTCTGATCATGGAGGTTGTCGAAGAAATGGGTATTCAGGAAGAAACCATTGGGATTGCCCCGGTTGGTTGTTCGGTTCTGGCCTACGATTTCATGAACATTGATTTCAGCCAGGCTGCGCATGGCCGTGCACCGGCTGTTGCCACAGGGATAAAGCGTCTGTGGCCCGAAAAATATGTTTTCACCTATCAGGGTGATGGCGATTTGGCTGCTATAGGAACGGGCGAGACCATTCATGCCTGTAACCGGGGCGAACACATCTGTATTTTCTTCGTGAATAACGGGATTTACGGGATGACCGGGGGACAAATGGCTCCCACAACCCTGGAAGGGATGAAGTCTTCTACTTCTCCTTACGGGCGCGAGAATGCAACAATGGGGCCTCCTTACAGGATGACCGAGATGGTTGCCATGCTGGAGGGAACACATTTTGTCAGCCGTCAGGCTGTGCATAAACCCGGTGCGGTACGAAAGGCTAAAAAAGCCATCAGAAAGGCCTTTGAAAATCAAGGCGAAAAGAAGGGCTTGTCGTTTATCGAATTTGTCTCCAACTGTAATTCCGGCTGGAAAATGACGCCCGTTGATGCAAACAAGTGGATGGAGGAACACATGTTTGCCTACTATCCCCTTGGAGACATCAAAGTCGATGGAAAAATGGTGGAGAAATAGAGCAGCGCTCATTAAAGCTCTTTGTATGACAGAAGAAATCATTATCGCAGGTTTTGGCGGCCAGGGTGTACTTTCCATGGGAAAGATCATGGCCTATTCAGGAATTATGCAAGACCAGGAAGTGAGCTGGATGCCCTCTTACGGACCGGAAATGCGGGGTGGAACGGCCAATGTGACGGTCATTCTGAGTGATGACCGGGTGAGCTCTCCGGTTTTGCATAGTTACGATACAGCGATCATACTGAACCAGCAATCCATGGATAAGTTCGAGTCGACGGTGAAGCCCGGCGGCCTCTTATTGTACGACCCTAACGGGATCGTCCATCACCCCGAACGCACCGATATCCGGGTTTTTCAGGTCGAGGCAACTGAAGAGGCAGTTCGCCTGAATTCGCCCATTACTTTCAATATGGTTGTTCTGGGTGCCTTTATCAAGGTGAATCCCGTCATAGATCTGGAGCATGCCCTGCAGGGGCTTAAGAAGTCTCTCCCCGAGCGTCATCATCATCTTTTGCCGGCCAACGAAAAGGCTATGCGCAGGGGGATGGAGATTGTCAAAGAAGCCCGACAGGCTGGCTGAATGGCAGGCCTTTCTCATTCATAGAAATGCATCTCGCGCATATACCGGTACGATGCTGCCGGCATAAAGTGCCTGATGTCTTTCCCATCGCGAATGGCATCGCGAATAAAGCTTGAAGAGATTTCGATGAGGGGGGCATCAACAATGACGGTATTCTCCAGACTGATGAGAGGGAGCTGGTCGGCCGAGGTGCTTGCACCAGGTCTGGGATAGATGATGCGGGGACAGGAGCGGACAATGCTCCCGGCATTTTTCCACTTATGAAAACTGCGCAGGCTATCGGCTCCCATGATGAGCTGGAACGACTGCCCCGGGTGCTTTTCCCGAAGATAGGTCAGGGTGTCTATGGTGTAGGAGGGCGTGGGCATCCCAAACTCAATGTCACAAGATCGCATGCGGTCGTCATCGCCTATGGCCAGATCAACCATTTCCAGCCGGTGGTAGCCTTTCAGCAGGCTTTTTTTCTCCTTCAGGGGATTGTGCGGGCTTACCACAAACCAGATCTGGTCGAGCGCGCTGTATTCCAGGATGTAATTGGCAATGGCCAGGTGTCCGATGTGGATGGGGTTGAACGAGCCGAAATAAAGACCGGTATTCATAGTGTTCAGATTTCCAGGAACTGACGAATGAGTTCTTCGGCTTCGGCAAGGCAGTTTTCCAGCTTGTCGTTCACCAGTATATGATCGAAATTCTCTGCCGATTCCATTTCCAGACCCGCTTTCCCCAGTCTTTTCTGAAGAGAGGCCTCGTCGTCGGTTCCTCTTCCCCGGAGCCGCTCCTCAAGCACTTCGAGAGAAGGGGGCTGAATGAAAACAGCCAGCGCTTGATCGCCAAATTGTTTTTTCAGGTTCAGGCCTCCGGCAACATCAATATCGAAAACGGCGTGTTTTCCCTGGGCCCAGATCCTGTCGATCTCCTTTTTCAGGGTGCCGTAGAATTGGTTTTCATAGACCTCTTCCCATTCGATAAAGGCTTTGTTGTCGATCAAATGCCTGAATTCCTCTACGGGGATGAAATAATAGTCCCGTGCATGAAGCTCCCCTTTGCGGGCTTTTCGGCTGGTGGCAGAAATACTGAAGGAAAGAGCCGGGAACTTTTGCATCAGATGTGCAACAACAGTCGATTTTCCCGCACCTGATGGCGCGCTGAATATCAGTAGCTTTCCTTCCATTACAGGGTGTTCAGAATTTGCTCCTTGATGCGTTCGAGTTCATCCTTCATCTCGACAACCAGGCGTTGGATTTCTGCGTGATTGGCCTTGGAACCCAGGGTGTTGATCTCTCTTCCCATTTCCTGTGCGATGAAACCAAGCTTTTTACCGGCAGCCTCTCCGATTGTGAGGGTTTCCAAAAAATAGCGGCAATGGTTGGTCAGTCTGACCTTCTCTTCTGAAATATCCAGTTTCTCAATGTAGAAGATGAGTTCCTGTTCAAATCTGTTTTCGTCTATCTTGTCCTTCCCAATCCAGGAAGCCAGGTTATTGCCTATCCTTTCCCTGATTTTGCCGATGCGCTCAGCTTCATAGGCTTCGATCCGGGTGAGTCTGTTTTCAATTTCACGAACCCTTTCTCTGAGATCCGCCTCCAGTGAGCGACCTTCCTGGGTGCGAAAATCCACGACCTGTGCAATGGCCGCTTTCAACGCATCTTCCACCCTGGCCCATTCTTCCTCTTCCAGTGATGCTTTCTCCGATTTTATCGTTTCGGGCATCCGCATAACAGTGCTCAGCAAATCGGAGCTGCTACTCAGTCCGAGCTCATCCGCAATCCGACAGAGTTGCTCGTAGTAGTTTTTTACGGCTGCCACATTGATGCTGCCCGCCGGGGTTTCCCCATTGCTCTCGTAATAGAATACGCATTCGACCTTTCCCCGTTCGAGGGAAGAGGCAATGCGTTGCCTTATTTCCAGTTCTTTCTCTTTGTACAGGGATGGAAGACGCACACTGCTGTCCATCTGCTTGCTATTCAGAGATCTGATTTCAATCGTAAGCTTTTTGTCCGGCAAATGGCATTCGGCCTTGCCATATCCTGTCATGGATCTGATCATAAACAACACTGATATAGAGGTAAAAATAATAAAAAGCTTGTAGTAGTTGTCCAGAGCCCCGGCCTTTTTCCTGGCTGTTGGCTGTTGGCTTTTAGCTGTTGGCCTTTAGCTTTTAGCTCTTAGCTCTGTGCTCTTAGCCTTTAGCCTTTAGCTCTTAGCTGTTAGCTCTTGGCCCTTAGCTCTTGGCTTTTAGCCTTTAGCTCTTAGCTGTTAGCTCTTGGCCTTTAGCTCTTAGCTGTTAGCTCTTAGCTGTTAGCTCTTAGCTCTTAGCTCTTAGCTTTTTGCTCTTAGCTGTTAGCTCTTGGCCTTTTGCCTTTAGCCCTTAGCTTTTTGCTCTTGGCTTTTTGCCTTTAGCCCTTAGCTGTTAGCTCTTGGCTTTTTGCTCTTAGCTCTTAGCCATTAGCCCTTGGCCATTAGCTTTTAGCTGTTAGCTCTTAGCTGTTAGCTCTTGGCTTTTTGCTCTTAGCTTTTTGCTCTTGGCTCTTTGCTCTTTGCCCGGCCCGGACAGGAGGCTTAGCGGCTTACTCCGAGGGGCTTTTCCCGGGACCGATGATGCACTTCTTCTTCCATCGGCCTGTTTTATAGTAAATAACCGAAAGGAGGGCGCCAACGGTCCATCCTGCAGGGGTCGACCACCAGATCCCCGCTTCTCCCAATCCGGCCCCTTTCACTAGCAGCCCGAAAACCTGGAATTCGGCTTTGCTCAGGACAAGCGCCAACGGGATTCGGATGATCCAAAGCGAGAACAGGGTAAAAAACATGGGCATCAGGGTGTCGCCTGCTCCACGCATAACGCCGCCATAGATGAACATCGTTGTGAAAATGAGGTAAAAGGCCGTCACGATCGTCAGATACAGGCCACCGGCCTCTATCACAGCAGGGTCGGTAGTGAAGAGGCTCATCAGGGGGATTTTGAATAGGACAATCAGGATGGTAATCACGATGGAAGTGGCCGAGGCCATAAGCATGGTCCTGTACAGTCCGGTTTTTATCCGCTCCGCTTTTCCTGCACCGAGATTCTGGCCTACAAAGGTCGAGAGGGCCTGGGAAAAGACCATGGATGGAATAACGGCCAGACTGTCGAGCCGTCCGGCTGCAGTATAGGCAGCTACCACATCGGTTCCATAGCCGTTTACAATACCAAGCAGGGCCATCATGCCCAGTGCAACAATGGTTTGCTGCAGGCCGCTTGGTAGTCCGATGCGCAGGCTTTGCCTGAAGATCTGGCGATCGAAGGCAAATTCCCTGAGATTGAATTTGATGAGCGGATTGTTGTTGTTCAGGTAGAACACGGCTACCAGGAAGGCGATCCCCTGGGCAATGATCGTGGCAATGGCTGCTCCCTCAATCCCCCAGCCCAGCTTAATGATGAATAAGAGATCAAGGGCGATGTTCAATACGGTGGCCAGTACCAGGAAATAGAGGGGGGTTATGGAGTCGCCCAGGCCGCGCAGCACTGCTGCCACACTATTGTAGCCAAAGAACACCACCAGGCCGCTCACATAGATACTGAAATAGCGGATGCTTGTAGGCAGGAGTTCCTCGGGGAGTTTGATCAGCCTGAAAATCTCCTCTGCAAAACTGATGCCCACAAGGGTCATCAAAACAGCGCTGGCCCCCATGACAATGAAGATGGTATCAATGGCCCGCTTTAGCTTGTCGAACTGTTTTGCGCCAAAGTATTGAGAGATGACAATGGTGCCACCGGTAGCTATCCCTATAATGAGAGCGATCAGGGTAAAGATTATGGGGAAGGAGGCACCGACGGAAGCGAGGGCTTCCTTGCCCAGATAGCGTCCAACGATGATCTGGTCGACAAAGCTGTAAAGCTGCTGAAACATCTGTCCCAACAACATGGGCGCCGCGAATCTGAGTATGTTGCGACCGACGCTGCCGCTGCTAAGGTCCTTCATTGGAAGCGGCAAAGGTCGGTATTAATCCCTAATTCGCAAAGCAGCACGGAGCGTGCATCAGGATTGGTCGCTAATCTTTTCAAGTTCGATGGTGAAATGCCTCATAATCGGGGCCTCATAGCTGATGCGGTATCCCCTCCGGATCGAATCCCGTCGCTTGTAGATTTTGATCAGCGATTCGGCCACATAGTCCATATGATTACGGGTATAAACCCTTCTGGGAATGGTCAGCCGCATGAGTTCCAGCCTGGGATAACGGTTTTCCCGGGTCTGGGGATCACGATCGGCCAGCAGGGTGCCGACTTCAACGGCCCGAACACCCGATTCAAGGTAGAGTTCAAGGGCCAGGGTCTGGGCAATGTACTCTTCCTTCGGCAGATGGGGGAGAAACCTTCCGGCGTCGACAAAGATGGCGTGCCCTCCGAAAGGTTCCTGTACGGGAATCCCGGCATCGTGAAGGGCCTGTCCAAGGTAGGCCACCTGTTCGATACGGCTTTCCAGGTAGCTCATGGTGCTTGCTTCCTCCAGGCCTCTGGCCAGTGCAGCCATGTCGCGGCCCGACATGCCGCCGTAGGTGACATAGCCTTCGAACATGATGTTGAAGGTACTGGCCTGCTGGTATATGTCTTTGTCTTTGAGTGCGATGAAGCCACCCATGTTCACGATGCCATCTTTCTTGCTGCTCATCGTCATCCCGTCGGCCAGTGAAAACATTTCTCGAATGATCTCTCTGATGCTGTGTTGCTCGTAGCCCTGTTCCCGGGTTTTAATGAAGTAGGCATTTTCGGCAAAGCGCGCCGAATCGAAATAGACCGGAACACCCTCTTTATCGGCGAATGCTCTGACCTGTCTGAGGTTTTCCATGCTTACCGGCTGACCGCCGGTCGAATTGCATGTAACAGTTACCAGAATAAAGGGTATGCGTTCTTTACCATAGACCTGAAATACGTTTTCGAGCTTTGAAATATCGAGGTTCCCCTTGAAAGGATGGTAGGTGGATGTGTCAGCTGCTTCATCAATGCTACAATCGAAAGCAGTGGCCTGACGGTACTCAATGTGGCCCTTGGTGGTATCGAAATGGGCATTTCCGGGGACCACATCCCTGGCCTTAACCAATACAGAAAACAAGACGTTCTCGGCTGCCCGTCCCTGGTGAGTGGGCAGGACATAGTCGAACCCCGTAAGTCCGTGAATGGTATCGCGGAGCTGGTCGAAGGAGCGGCTTCCGGCATAGGCCTCATCGCCGGTCATCATGGCAGCCCATTGTTCCTGGCTCATTGCACCCGTTCCGGAGTCGGTGAGCAGGTCGATGAAAACCTGATGGCTCTTCAGATTAAAGAGGTTGTAGCGGGCATCGCGAATCCACCTTTCGCGTTCTTTACGGGTGGAGGGGAACATGGGTTCCACCATTTTTATTTTATAAGGTTCCGGTGTCATATTGAACACGATTGCTAAAAGAAAAAGAAACAGGAAACAGCCTGAATGGCCAGGGTGCTATTCTCACAAATTTAAGGATTATTCATCCCATTTGCTTCTCGATTCCCCATAAAAGTAGCAGGCTTCCATCTCCGTTCATCTCATCCCCGGTAAAGCAGACTTCAATTCGTTGTTTTCCAACGGAAAAAGTTCATGACCTAAGGGGGTGGTTTCAGAATAATATTTGTAACTTTACAAGGAGAGGGTGAAAATTGTGAAAACCCCCGGGTTTGTTGATGTTTCAAAATTCCCGGAGATTCGTTGCCGCTTTTTTATAAATAGTTCAGGCTGGTTTCGATTGCTGCTTTTTTCTCAAAACCCTCAGGCACTATTTGGACTCTTTTACTTCTCGGTTGTAATACCTACGATAGATTGTTTTCATAATTCGACAAAATCAAAAAATGAAAAATCTTAGATTCATTGTTTTCCTTCTTGCTGCTGGTATTTCATCTTCTCTTTCTGCTCAATTAAAGGTTGAGTCAGGTGGTCAAACATTATTTGGGTCAGGTAGTATGCGTCTTGACAGTGATTCGGATCAAGGTTACCTATACTTTGGGAATTCACATGCAAAAGGCTTAAGATTCAGAAATGTCTCGGGGAAAATGTATTTACGGGCAACTGTTTCTCCATCTTTTGTCACAGTTTCTACCTCAACAAATCAGAAGAATCTTTGCGTCATGAATCCAAGTGGGTATTACAAGTTTTGGGTTCTAGGAAATGGGAATGTATACTCTGTGAACGCTTACATTACCTCCGACAGTACAAAAAAGAAGAACATCGAACCCATTTCAAATGCTCTTGAAAAAATACAGGGCATCAATGGAGTAACATATAGTTTGAAGAGTGGTGATGAACTAGGCGAGACCACATTAAAAGAAGATCTCGATATCGAGGTGACTAAGGCTGAAACATCTAACATTGAAGAACGTAGTGCTGGTGTATTGTCACAGGAAGTTAAGAAGGTTCTTCCTGAAGCTGTTCGAACTTTGGAAGATGGGAGCGAAGTAGTATCCTACAATGACATCGTTGCTTTGCTTGTTGAAGCTGTAAAAGAACAGCAGGAACAGCTTGATAGGTTAAATAGCTTACTCAGTAAACGAGCAAACAAGGTGGAGGCAATAACTTCAGTAGATTCTGGCTTTGGCGATAAAATGACAAAAGCCTCCTTACTTCAAAACACTCCAAATCCGTTTAACCACATTACACGTATCCAGTATTCCATCCCTTCAATGAAATCATCAGCCCGAGTTAATATCTATGATCTACAGGGACATCAAGTTAAAAGTTATAAGATTGTGCAAACAGGTGCTGATGAAATTCAAATACCAGCTTCTGAACTCGCTCCTGGCATTTTTATTTACAACCTTATTGTTGATGGAGTTGAAATTGCATCACATAGAATGGTGTTAACCGAATAGCCGTTTTTCAATATTTGAAATTTGTGTTACACCGAAAATTGACAAATTATGAGATGTATTATAGCCGTTTTTCTTGTTGCTTTAATCTTAACAGATATTAATGGACAAAGATTGGGCTCGACTTTAGAGGATAACAATTCTAATTTTAAGGATATTATCACCTCAATTGAAGATGATAATACTATTCTTAATTCTCTGTCAGAGGAAGACCAAAAGAGATTTTATCGTTGGGAATGGTACTGGAGAACACGTGTTGATAGTTCGGGGAGCTTCTCGAAGCTAGCAAATGCTATGGCAGAAAGCTCAATTAGGTTTACTGATATTGCTCAAACAAATGCCAAGAAATCAACATCATCATTTTCTTGGGAGAGTCTTGGGCCATATACCAGACCGGGAGGTACAAACAAAACCATCGGAAGGGGACTTGTCGCTGCCATTTGGGTAAATCCAAGTGATTTTGATCATATCATTGTTGGTGCAAGCAATGGAGGACTTTGGGAAAGTAAAAATGGCGGAACTAATTGGGTTTGTCTTACCGAAAATGTTCTTTTAGGTGGCGTAACAGACCTAGCTGTAGATCCATCAAACACCGATGTGATATATTTAGCGACGCAAGTCCGGGCTGCAAATGGAAGTATGCTGGGTTTAGTTAGTCAGTATTCCCTAGGTTTGTTCAAAACAACTAATGGAGGAGAAACATGGACAAAATTGAATACTACTGGGATTCCAACGACAGATATCTTCCAAAAGGTTCTAATTCACCCAACTTCTTCTTCCATTGTATTTGCGTTAACTACAAAAGGTATCTATAAGTCAACAAATTCTGGAGAATCATGGTCGCAAGTTGGCACTTACCTTACTGATAAATCTCATATTTATTATGAGATGGCCTTCAAGCCTGATAGTCCTTCAACAATTTATGTTAGCGGGCGAAACACGCTATACGTGTCAACAAACACTGGTGCATCCTGGACATCTAAAATTGGTTCCCTCCAAAGCGTTTTTCCTGATGCTCGTATACAAGTAGCAGTTGATGAAAACAATCAAAACTTAGTCTATGCGTTCTATTCAGATGCATCCAAGCGCGGTATTAATCCTCCAAATAAACTTGAAAAGTCCCTAGATAGTGGCTCAACATGGAGCGAAGTATCTGACGATGGGCTTCAAGGAACAGGTTATCTGACAAAAATTTGGGTAGCCCCCGATGGGGATGTGTATGCAGGCGGAGTAACTATACGAAGATCTAGTAACCAGGGAGATACATTTGGATCGAGTCTTACCTCAAATTTAATTCATGATGATATCCGTGACTTGTGCTTCCCAGATCCCTCAAGCAATCTTGTATATGCTGCAACTGATGGAGGAGTGTATTACTCCACAGCAGATGGTGCCAATTGGCAAAGGATAACTGGTGATCTCGCTTTGAATGAGTTCTATTCGGTTGCCATCACTGAACAAAATCCAGAGATAATAGCTGGAGGTTCACAGGACTGTGGCTCGTACAAAAGAAAAACAGATGGTTCATGGACCTTTATTCGTGGAGGAGATGGCGGTACAACTCTTATCGACCAATCAAATCATAATGTGTACTATACTACTGCAAATAAAAGGTTTGATAGGAATTCATCAGCCCTTTTATACCTTTCTCATTACGATACACCAGTAGAGATGGATCCAACAAATTCTAATATATTGTATTATAGTAAATGGACAACAATTCCTGGACAACCTCCTGTTGAAGTCTTTAAATCCACAGATCAAGGACAAAATTGGACTTCTATAGCAAAGCTCCACAATACGGTGACAGACTATGCCATCAGCGAAAGTGATCCTTCAACATTGTTCTTTTCTGCTTGGAACATTTGGGGATCGACACACCTATATGTATGTCCGAATGGCACAAATTGCCAGGAACTTGATTACACCGATATAAATGATATTGTCCAAATTGCACCGGCAACAAATCTTTATGTACATCCATTAGACAGGAATCAAATATGGGTGACTTTTGGCGGATTCGAATCCGATAAAAAAGTCTATTTTTCTGATGATGGAGGTAATAACTGGACAAATCATACATACACCGGATTACCTAATGTTCCAATGCAGAGTTTCGAATATGATTTCCTTAATGAACTCCTTTTCATCGGAACTGATATAGGTGTCTTCTTCAAATCAAAATACGATACTGAGTGGGAAATCGCAGGAGATTTACCTCGGGTGATAGTCACGGATCTGAAGATCAATAAAGCGAGTGGGGACCTCGTAGCATCCACCTTTGGAAGAGGCATGTATAGGACAAATATTGGTGAAGGATATTGCTATGATGAAGAGAATCCTATTACTATTAGTTCGACCACTTCCTGGGCCAACGATTCTGAGGTGTGTAGTGATATCACAGTATCTTCAGGAGGGACTCTGATTATTCAAGGAACGACAACTATGTCATACTTGAGTACAATTGTGGTTCAGAACAATGCTACGCTTAGAATAAGCGGAGGAAAAATGATAAATGGAAAAATCGAAGTACGACCAGGAGGACATCTTGAAATTGTGAACAACGGTATTCTTAAGATCAATCTCGAAGATGATTTAGAGATAGCTGAAGGGGGGCAATTTGATATTACTTTAGGAGAGGTACAGTCAGGAGTTGCATCAAATGAATAAGAATGCCTTGAAAAGCTTACTTTATGCGGTGCTTTTCGGCTTCATTTCCGGATATTCTCAGAGAATATTTCCAGCGATTATCAAATTAATTTTGAGGATTCTGTTGAGCTTGAGAGAGTCTTCATAGATAGGGCCCGCTGAAAAAGTCAGCCGACCAATTTTACTTCTACGTATTCTAGCTCACATAGTTTGTGATTTGTTTCAGCGATTCCTGCGAGATCCATCAAAGCCCTGTCCAGCCAGTTCAAAATAGCGCCAAAAAAATGATTAGCCTCATAGTGGATGAGGTTCTACGAAAAATATGCATGCGATCCAGCTTTCTGAAGTATCCTTCAGGCTAGCCCGGATTTGGTTCAGGTTGTATCCGTTTTTTCCTTGTCCAAACTTGCCCTCAATGTGATTTCTTTCAGCTGCTTCCTGCTTCTTTTTCCTTTTCTGATATGGCGTCTGTTTAATCTTCACTGGCTTTCGGCCCAATGGTGGGGCTGTAATCTTGATCCCCCTTTCCTTTAGCCATTTTCTGTTCTCACGGGTGGCGTAGATCTTATCAACCTGAACCAGTTCAGGGTAATGGCCGTGTAGTTCTTTGTATGTTTCCACCTGTTTGATTAGATCTCCGGCTTCATGATAGGCGTCCCAGCTCAAGGTGTCGATCCGGGCAAAGCCATCATCCAGGCTCACTCCCAGCTTAGCACCAAACTCAACCTGGGACTTGAGTTTTCCCCTGGGGATGGGACGTACATGAGGCTGGTAGATGCTAACGATACGGTCCGGGCAACTATGAACATCCTTATCATACATGTACTTCTGCTGATCGTAGGCTGTGCGGATAATCCAGAATAATCTTTGTTGAGGGTGAGTCAACGGGAACCGGTCCCCTCGCTTCTCAGCTTCGTCAAGCATGCGGTCTATGTGCTTAATATTCCGCTTCACACATTCCAACAGCCTGCGGGTCATCTTCCGGTGCACACGCTTGGACTTTGTCTTTTTCTTCGAGTA
>PDRI01000086.1 GCA_002748055.1 Bacteroidota bacterium
TCCTTGATCACCCACTTGTAGGTGGTCGCTGTATTGGCGCGGGCAACAACGATGACGGCATTGCCTTTGACATCGCCTTTGACATCGAAGTAGTAGGCGGTCTGCTGCCATGTCATGGAAGGATCTTCAATGTCGATCGGAGGTGTAACCTCTACAAGCTTCTCGGGCTCACTTTCTTCGTTCTCCCAGACATAGATGTTGAAGGCACCTGCGGTGCGCATGTTCGAAGCCAGAATATGTCCGGCGTCATCTACCTCAACATCGGAAATCCGGATGTCGGAATCACCCCCGGTATTGTTCCCCTGATTTACAGGAGCCACATTGAGGGTCTTTTCGAGCAGACTTCCGTTGCCGGCATCCAGGATGAGAATTTCGCCCGGGTAGTTGCCTTCGGCTGTATTCACCACATAGATGTGTTCTTTGGTGGCAGCAACAGCCCTGGCATTGAGTCCGAGCCACTGGGGTTTGGTGGAAACCTGATCGACTGAATCAATGGCACATCTTCTCCAGCCTGTTGCGGTTACCGGAACATCAACCTCGGGGCCATATTCGAAAACATTGTCCATCTTGATTCCATTGTTGGTCGAGAGGGTATAGATGCGGAGGGTGTCACCGTCGACAAAGTAATCGCAGTCGCCCAGATTTGCCGCATTTTCTGCCTGGCCCATGTAGCTGCCTACTTCCTCGAATTCCACATCGTCCCATGTTTCGAGGTTTCCGGAAACATTGATCAGGCGGGTGTGATCGGCCCAGACCCAGTTCCACTCGAGGATGTAGTCATTCCCTGCATATTTCAGGTATTTAACCGTGGTTCTGTGGGGCTGGGTCTCGCTGGTCGAAACCGCCGTAGGCATTACGCTAAGCGTTTCGCCGCTGGCGTTGATGCGGGTAGGATCGATCAGGTCGGCATCAACCCATATATTGGTGTTTTCATCAGATGATTCGAGGGCTGCTGAACCATAGGCTCCCCAGTGTCCGTCGTCGGGAAGTAAATTGAGGACATGGACGTAGGGATTGCCTTCGTTTTGTACCACACCGTCTTTGATGACCCACTTGTAAACGGATGAATAGTTGGAACGGGCAGCAATGATTACGGCATCGCCTTTGATATCGCCTTTAACATCCATGTAATAAGCGGTTTGCTGCCAGGTAGCAGCCGGATCTTCGTCGCCAAAGGGCGGGGTAACTTCTACCAGCAGGTAGGGAGCGCTGTCTTCGTCGTCCCAGGCAAAAATCTTGAAGGATGTGCCGGTCAGTCTCAGGTTGCTGGCCAGGATGTGTCCGGCGTCATCAACCTCTACGTCGGCAATGCGGACGTTGCCGTCATGCTCAAAATCGTTGGCTTCGTTTACAGCTTTTACATCCAGTTCCCTGGCCAGCAGGCTGCCATCGCTTGCATCCAGGATCAGGATACGCCCTTCGGCATTGGCTGCAGCACAAACCGGAACATAGAGGTGGCCGTTGCCATAGGCCAGGGTTCTGGTGTTTTCGTTCAGCCAGTCCGGTCTGGTCGACCTGCCATTGATTGAATCCTGAACACAGCGTCTCCAGCCCTGGGCGGTAACCGGAACTTTAACCTCGGGCTCGGCATTGGGGTCAAAGGAAAATCCAGCCAGGCCGGTGTTGGCATAGAGATGGAAAACATAGGTGACCCCATCGATAACAGTGCTGGCTACATCACCGTTCCACATTGCATTCTCGGCAATGCCCAGGCCCTTGCTGAAGAAAGGATCAGCAGCATTGGCCAGTCCGTTGCTGATATCAATGGCCTTGATCTGGGCATTGTTCATTGTACTGCTGGAACCCATCAGAGAAGCGGTAGCCAGAAAGGTTTTGCCATCGTCTTCGAAGGTGATGACAGCATTTTCATCGGCACCGGGAGCCATGTTTTCGCTGTAGAAATTGCCTTCATTCAGTTCCTCTATGATGTTGGATCCGTCTGCATTGAATTTCGTCGGGAAAATTTTGTTCGAGCTGTAGATGAAGGGGTCGCTGGAGGTGACACCAAGGGGGGCAACCTTTGGCAGGCCGTACAATCCAGCCGTGTTGTTCTTGGTTTCGACCAGGCCATTCAGCTCGATCAGGTCGGGGCTTGTATTCAGGTTTCCGTTGCTTACATACCAGCGTAAAACCTTGTTTGTGCCTCCCGCAGCAGCTGTAATGACTGCATCGCCGGTGAGGTCGCCCTTTACGGTGAAGAAATCGCCCAGGCGAAGTTCATCGGGGTTGTCATAGGTGATGTAGGCCACTGGTGCAGCATCCTTGTCGCTCCACTTGTAGATCGTGAATGTCCAGGTTCCGTTTGCGGCCCATTGCTCATGGTAAAAGGCCAGGTTACAGGCCAGAATCTGACCGTCGTCACTGGTCTCCACATCATTCAGGGGAAGAGCCCCCGGGGCTACTCCGGTAACATCCAATTCACCAAGATCGGCACCGGTCAGGGGGTTGAGAACCTTCACGGCCATATTGGCCTCGTTGTTCCTGCTTACCACAAAGAGGTATTCTGGTGTTGCTGCCAGGCCTCTTTCTGTGTGGGAGCTCCCGAACCATTCGGGCATTGAGTTGTCGCTCACAGATCTACTCCACTGAGTAGTAAATTTCTGGGCATAGCCTGCTGAAGCTAATCCCAGAAACACTGCGATTAATGTAAAAAGTCTACGCATACGATTCCTTTTTTTTAGTTAATAATAAGGTGCAGTTTATTCAATCATACTCATAAAAATAATTCTTTCCGATCAATCTGCTACGATCTTCCATCGCTTGCTTTGCCGCAATCCCCTTCCAGTGGTTTAGGGGATCACTACAGAACTAATTTGCAGCGACATCCCACCACAGCAGGGAGGTCATGTTGTTTCCGCTAAAACCTGCGGCATTCATTGCTGCTTCGGCATTTTCCCTGTTCCAGGACACCTCACTGTAGGGGTAGGCAATGCGACAGGGGTATTTGCCGTCGGTAGAGGTTTGGCTGGGCGGTGCCATAAGTGCATTCAAGCGCGGATAACCGCTTCGGCGGATCTCTGCAAAGGCCTCCATGCCGTTGGGGAACAGGGCGATCCATTTCTGCAGATGAATTTGTTCCAGGGCCTTGCTTTCGTCCCATGCGATGTTGGGCTTGCTAAGGTAGCTCCCGACAGATGCCTTGTGATAGAGCATGGATTGCTTAACCCCCATCTCGTAGTAGTTTTTGGCCGTATTGTCGCTGATCCAGCCCTTGAGGGCAGCTTCGGCCAGGAGCAGGCATACCTCCGAGTATTTCATAATCTCTGTGGGGTAGTCGCCCCTGAAGTACTTGATTCCGGCTTTCGAGTACTCGGAATGTATGATGGTTCCCAGCTGAGCGTCGGTCATCCCGTTCGGCAGCCCGTTGTAGGGGTATTGAGCAATCTTGGCCTTGCGCGGATCTCCGTTCAGGTTGAGATAGTCAACCATGGTCTTGCTGATGCGCCTTTCGTTGGCAAAACTCAGAACGGTGCAGAGGGGATTTTTCTCGAGATAGGTCGTGTTGTAACAGGTCATCAGCACGTTGTCGTCATTCGATCCCAGTGCACCGTTGGTATAGGCTTCCACAAAGTGCTCTCTGGCCAGTTCCGGTTCCACGTCGGAGATGCGCATGGCCAGGCGCATCCGAAGGGAGTTGGCAAAGAGGGTCCAGCGGTCGATGTTTCCGTCGAAAAGGATGTCGGCTGTGCCAAAGCTGGCCTTCTGTTCGGGATTGAAATCTGCGACAGCTTCTTTTAATTCGTTCAGCATGTAGTTGTAAATCTCTTCCTGAGAGTCGTAGGCCGGCTTTAGGATGCCTTCGTTGGCCTTGAAGGCTTCGGAGTTGGGCATGGGGCCAAAATAGTCGGTCATGCGGTGCAGGATCCAGACCCGCCAGATCCTGACCATGCTGATCTTGTTCACGTTCAGTTCGACATCTTCTTCCAGCTTCAGCTGGCACATATAGGCATCCATGCCAAAACCCGCATAATAGTCGTCCCAATAAGCCTGTATCCACTCGTCATTCATATTGTAACGATCAGTTGGCCAACCGCTTACGGCGTTTGCCCAATACTGGGCCAGGAGGTTGGCATAGAGGAATTCACCCCGCTGATAAATGGAATAGTCGAGTACACCACGCTTTAGTGCATTGGTAAAGAGCATATTGGTTGGCGTATTGTCGAAACTGATGGTAAGGGGATTGGTGTTCATCTCCATGAAGTCGTCGGTGCAGCTCACCATAAGCAGGAGCCCCAGGACCAGGGCAAAGCGTATCTTTTTCATGCTTGTCATCATTAGAAGTTAAGTACCAGGTTAAAGCCGTAGCTTCTCGAATTCGGGAAGGCCGATGATTCCAGTCCCTGTAGGATGGAGGTATTGTAGCTCGATTCGGGGTCGAAGTCCTCTGTGGTTTTATAGAGGTAGGCCAGGTTCCTGGCTACGAAGGAGACAAAGACCCGGTTGAAGGGAAGCTTTTTAAGCAGGGTTCGTGGAAGCTCGTATCCAAAGGTAAGCTCTCTCAGTTTCACAAAGCTGCCATCGTAGATGAATTCCTCGGCGATGGGAGTGCTCGAGGCGACGTGCGACCAGTATTCCTGGGGATCTACCGGTTTGGTGTTCTTTGCACCGGTGATATCGACGCCTTCTGCTATATAGCCGTCTTCTGCCACGCCTGCGATCGGCTTCCATTTCCAGTTCCACTGGTTGTTCTCGGTATCCTGATAGGAAACCAGCTCATGGGTGTCGTACCAGGCCTGGCGGCCCTCAAGGGTTTCTTTGGCGTTTCCGGCCCGGTGCGAATGGACATTCGAACGGGAGTAGATGTCCCCGCCTACACGAACATCGATCAGGGCGGTCAGCTTAAAGCCCTTATAGCGCAGGATGTTTTGCCAACCACCAAGCCAGTCGGGCTGGTAGTTCCCCAGGAGCTTGCCTTCGGTCATGGGGAAGCCATTGGAGTCGATGATCCGGTTTCCGTTCTGATCGCGCTTGTATCCCTTTCCGTACATATTCCCAAAGGCGTCACCCACTTTCGCTGTAATGGTGATGGAGTTTTCCATTCCCAGCCAGTAGTTTTCCAGGCCTTCGACCAGTTCGATGACCTCGGAGCGGTTCTTCGAATAGTTGATGCGGCTTTCCCAGGAAAAGTCCCCCACCTTCACCGGTGTGGCTACGAAGGTTACTTCAACCCCCGAGTTCTGGATGTTTCCGGCATTTACCATCTGAGAGGTAAAGCCATTGGTCCGGGTCGAGCCGATCACGATGATTTGGTTTCTGGTATTCATCTTGTAGTACGACACGTCAAGTCCTAAGCGGTTTCCAAAGAAACGCAGGTCGGTTCCCACCTCCCAGGAATTTGTTTTCTGGGGCTTCAGGTTGTAGGCAGGCCGGGTATTTCCCAGTGTGGCGATTCCGTTTCCGTCGATCGAGTTACCCATCCCGTTCTGGAGTGAATAGGTAAGCAGGGTCTGGTAGGGGCCTGTGCCGCTTCCCACCTGTGCCAGTGAGGCCCTGATCTTCAAAAAGGACAGGACATCGTTCCTCAGGAATTCCAGTCCGGGCGTTTCGGTCAGAATGGAACTGATACTTACCGAGGGGTAGTCGTAGCGACAGTTGTAGGGGGTGAGGGAGCTGTCCCAGTCGTGCCTCATCTGCAGGTCGATATAGACCGCGTCCTGGTAGGCCAGCTGGGCAAAGTAATAGATCGATTGAATCTCTTTCTGGGCAAAGCCCTGGCTGGTCGTAATCAGGTTCGTGCTGTAGAGGTTGAACAGATCGGGCACCTTGAGTCTCTGTCCGAAGGAGGTCAGACTGCTCTGCTCGAAATGGTAGATGCTACCCCCGAAGTTGACCCGTCCGTTCCAGCCTGGCCACAGCTCTTTGTGAGCCGTGAAAAGAAAGTCACTGTTAACGGAATAGGTTTTGTAGAATCCCAGGCTGTAGGCATCCCCTGTATCATTGATACGCAGGGTGCCGTCGGGCTCTTCCTCAACCTTGAGTGAGGAGGGGTTGTAGGTTGCCGTCTGGTTTTCGGTGCGGATGTTCCGCACATCGAGTCCGGCACGCACCATGGCAGTCAGCCAGCTGGTTATCTTATAGTCGTATTTGAAGTAACCGGTGACGTGCTCGTTCAGGTCCTGGTTCTGGTTCAGATTTACGACCCAGTAGGGGTTGTGTATCTGCTGGTGGGAAAGGGTTCCTGTGTACAGACGGGCAAAGAGGTTTTCGTCGCGATAGGTTTCCAGATCCTGCAGCCTGATGCTCCGGGGCATCCTGATCAGCTGGTACATGGTGTTGCCTTGCGACTGAGCCAGGTTTGGCCTGTTTTTAACGGTGGTCCGCACATAGGACAGACGGGCCTCGAAGCGCATCTTTTTACCCAGGGTGGTGTTCCCCGAGATGCTGGTAGAGACCCGGTCGATGGAACTGTTTGGGAGCAGGCCCCTGTTGGCCATGTTCCCAAACCCCACCCTTACGGTGGCATCCTTATGCGTTCCGGTCAGTGCGATATTGTTGGTCGAGGTAAAGCCGGTCCGGAAGAAATCCCTGATATTGGACGGCTGGGGGCTGAAGGCTACTTTCTCGCCATTCCAGATGTTTACCATCTCCCCATTCATCTGGGGCCCCCAGGATTCCAGTGCGGCAATACTCACGTAGGGGTCGCCCTGGGCATCCAGTACCGGATAAATCGCGTGACTGCCGTTGTCGATCTGGAAGAGGAAATTGCCGGCGGTTCCCCTTCCGTAGGTATTCTGGTAGTCGGGCAGGCCGATGGGTTCTTCAAAGGTGAAGTTCGAGGAGAAGTTGATCCCGATCCCCTTCCGTTTGGTTCCCTTCTTGGTGGTAATCAGGATGGCCCCGTTGGCGGCCCTGGTTCCGTAAAGTGCCGCGGCACTCGGTCCTTTCAGGATCGATACGGTTTCAATGTCTTCCTGGTTGATGTCGGCAATACCGTCGCCGTAGTCGAAACCACCCCATTGGGTTGCCTCGCCAATGGCGGTATTTTCTACCGGGATACCATCGATGACAAAGAGCGGCCGGTTGTCGCCTTTGATAGAGGTATAGCCCCGGATAATGACATTGGACGATCCCGCTGCTCCGGAACCCACCTTGCTGATCTGCAAACCAGCCACCTTTCCCGAGAGGGAGTTGAGCAGGTTGATCTCCTTGGCTTCAACCATGTCCTCGGTCTTTACCTCCTGCACCGAATAGCCCAGGGCCTTTTTCTCGCGCTTAATCCCCAGGGC
>PDRI01000087.1 GCA_002748055.1 Bacteroidota bacterium
TTGGCCTTCACGGTGGTTGCGTTCTGGTACCACTCCAGGGTGGGCTTTTGAACACTGGTTGTGAGCATTTCCACCTGGTCGCCGCTCGAGAGCTTGTGGCCCAGAGGAACGAGTTTATGGTTCACCTTCGCGCCGATGGCCTTGTTGCCAATCTCGGTATGGATCTCATAGGCGAAATCAAGAGCCGTGGCCCCCTGGGGAAGGGTGATGATGTGTCCCTTGGGCGTGAAGACCATGATCTCGGAGGCAAACAGATTCAGCTTGAAGTCGTCCAGGAATTCCATGGCATTGCCCGATGGTGATTCCAGGGTCTCCCGTATGCGTTTAATCCATTTGTCGAGTTCCGACTCGGGTGAGCCCTTCTCCTTGTATTTCCAGTGCGCGGCAAACCCGCGTTCTGCAATTTCATTCATTCGTTCGGAGCGAATCTGCACCTCCATCCATTTTCCGTTTGGCCCCATGACCGTTGTGTGAAGGGCCTCGTAACCATTGGCCTTGGGGGTCGATACCCAGTCCCTGATACGTTCGGGCTTTGGGGCGTAGATGTCGGTGATGATGGAGTAAATATTCCAGCACTGGGTCTTTTCGGCAATGCCCTCCTTGGGTTCGAATACAATCCGGATGGCAAAGAGGTCATAGATTTCTTCGAAGGTCACATTCTTCTGGTGCATCTTCTGCCAGATCGAATAGATGGATTTGGGCCGCCCCGAGATGTTGAACTTAAAACCGTTGTTCAACAAGGCATCTATGATGGGCAGGGAAAAATGGTTGATCAGGTGCAGCCTTCGCCCTTCCGTCATTTTGATTTTTTCGGCAATCTCGTTGTAAACCTCCGGGTAGCGGTATTTGAGGCTGAGGTCCTCGAGTTCCGATTTCAGGGCATAGAGGCCCAGGCGGTGTGCAAGGGGAGCGTAGAGGTAGATCGTCTCGCCTGCGATTTTCATTTGTTTGTGCCTGGGCAGTGCCCCCAGGGTTCGCATGTTGTGCAGGCGATCGGCCAGTTTGATAAAGATTACCCTGACATCTTCGGCGAGGGTAAGCAGCATCTTTCTGAAGTTTTCGGCCTGCAGGGAATTCGACTCCTTATCGAAGACCCCCGAAATCTTCGTAAGGCCGTCCACAATCGATGCCACTTTTTTTCCAAAGGCATTCTCGATGTCTTCCAGGCTCAGGTCGGTGTCTTCCACCACATCGTGCAGGATGGCGCAGACCGTGCCCGTGACACCGAGCCCGATTTCCTCGTTAACGATAAGCGCAACTTCAAGGGGATGAACAATGTAAGGCTCGCCCGACTTTCGGCGCATGCCCTGGTGGGCATCGTGTGCCATCTTGAAGGCCTTCCGGATGAGCTTCTCATCCTGGGCGGTCTTGCAGTACACACAATTCCTCAACAGCTTTTCGAGCAGCTCATTTACCCTTTGTTCTTCCTTGCTTGAGAATTCGGACATTCCTGCAAAAATAGGAATTTTTTTCAGCGATAAAGCACGCTGACCGGCCCATTCAGGCGGGAACTTTTTCCGCTGTAGTCGGTGAACTCCACGACGTACATATAGACCCCTTCCCTTACATATTCTCCTCCCTGGAAACGGCCGTCCCAGCCCTCTCCAGGCTCACTGCTTTCATACATCTTCCTGCCGGCCCGGTCGAAGATGAGCATGCTGTAGTCCCTGGGTGCAAAGTCCATGTGGGGCCTGAACCGGGCGTTTATGTCCCCGCTTTTAGGCGTGAATGCGTTTGGCATGCTGATCCTGGAGGGCAGCTGCAGTCTTGCCTTGTTCGAGCGGCTGATGCCATAGCCCTCAGGCCCTTCCTTTTCAACGGCCTCGAGGTAGTAGATGAGCTCGCCTTTTCGGCTTCCATCCATCAGCGAGCTGAGTGTTTCGGTCCATTCCGTGGAACCCGCTGCAATTTCCCCGACCAGGAGGCTTGTCCCATCGCCGGATTCGCGGTAGATCCGGTAAGATGCCAGTCCATTTGGAAACTCCTCATAGGGCGTCCATGTCAGAACGCTGTTCTGCTCTGCCAGCGAGGCCTCCAGTAAGATGTTGTTCCCGGTATTTGAGCTGGCAATGACACGGGCATCGATACAATCCGGCGGTTTGTACAGGGCCTGGACTATGTAGCTGTAGCTTTTGCGATCCGTTGGCAGCTGATCCTCTATTTTATTTAGTCCGTCGGCCGCCGACCAAAGGGTTTCGACTTCGTTGTAGGCCGCGGTCGGGGAGTTGCTGCGCATGAGCCTGAAATTATTGAGCTCTCCGCTCTCCCTGCTGAAAATGCTTATTTCGACCGTGGTGGCATCCAGGACATTTACCTCGTCGATGCGCAGCTCGGCTGGGGGAGGAGGGTATTCGGGAAGCAGGCTGTCGACCGGTGAATAGGACGTGATTCCACTCAGGTGGACGCAGGCTATACAGTAATAGTTCAGGCGGCCTATCTCTGCTTTGGTGTGAAGAAAATGATCGCTGGCCGGATGCACAAAACCAAGGGTATCGGAACAGGCGGCCGTATTTCCACCCAGGATCAGGTAGCCGGCAACCTTGTTTTCCCAGCCCAGATAGGGGCTCCACTGAAGCTTTACGGCAGGTTCGCAGGCATCGAAAGAGGTCTTGAGTTCCACCGCCCGGTGGATGTTGTCGGCAAAAAGGCTCTCGTTCCCTGCCGAATCAACGGCCGTCACTGCGTAAGTCAGGTTTTCCAGTCCGCTGGTTAAATGCACATATTCGTATACGGAGCCGGGGATGGTAAATTTTTCCACAAAGCTTTCATCGTCCTGCTGCTGGTAGATCTTGTAGTGCTCCACATCGCTGTCCTCACTGGCTTCCCACTGGATGAGTACATCTCTGGTGGGATGGAGAACCGTGACACGTTTGATGTCGGGAATGTCGGGCCTGTCGCCGCTCTGGGCATGCAGGCCGGCCCTGCTTCCAATGAGCAGCACTAAAATGAGGAGGGCCAGTTGCCCGGTGTTGCAGTTGATAGCCTTCATACGCTTGAAAAACGAAGCAACGGCAAAGATAGTACATTTCGGGGGGCTCTTTGCTTTTGAACTGATGGCTAAAATGCTAATTTTGTTCTGCTATGCCCGAAATTGCATTTCTCAGGAAGGTAAACCACTTTAAAGCCAGGTACTTAAAAGGACATCAGTTCCTTTATTTGCTTGCGGCCATTGTGGGTTTTGGGGTTGGATTGGCTGCGGTGGTGATTAAGAATCTGGTTCATTTTACCAGAACCAGCCTCTTGCAGTTCTTTCAGGGGGAACACAACAGCTTCTACCTTTTTGTTTCGCCGCTTGTGGGCATCGCTTTGGTTGTTCTTTTTATTCGCTACATCAATAAGAGACCGGTGGGGCATGGAATCCCCGGAGTGCTCTTTGCGATCTCCAAGAACAACGGAATCATCAGACGGCATAATCTCTACTCTTCGATCATTACTTCCACCCTGACCGTGGGTTTTGGTGGCTCGGTAGGTCTGGAGGGGCCGACTGTGGCAACCGGAGGGGCCATTGGCTCGAATATCGGCAGGCTCTTTAAGCTGAGCTATAAGGAAACGATCCTCCTGGTTTCATGCGCCTGTGCAGGCGCCATGTCGGCGATTTTTAAAGCTCCCATTGCCGGAATTGCCTTTGCCATGGAGGTCATTATGATTGACCTCACGATGTATGCGACGATTCCTTTGCTGATTGCCTCGGCAACTGCAGCCATGACCTCCTATGTTTTTTTGGGTCAGCATACCCTCTATCCCTTTCGGCTCATGGAGGAGTTTCAGATGGCCCAGATTCATTACTACCTTGTTCTGGGTGTATTGGTGGGTTTGCTTTCAGCGTATTTTACCAGGAGCTACATCAAGGTGTCCGGTTTTTTTGAGGGCTTTCAGAGCCCCTGGAAGCGCCTGCTTTTTGCAGGGGGGCTGTTGGGTATTGTTCTCTTTTTCTTTCCTCCCCTCTATGGTGAGGGCTATGATGCCGTAAACCAGGGGTTAAGGGGCGAATACCTGCATTTATTCGAGGATACCTTTTTTGAATCCTGGCAGCACAGCTTTGTGCTCACAGTGCTTTACCTGCTTCTGCTCATCGGGATTAAGGTCATTGCCACGACCCTGACTTTTGCAGCCGGGGGCATTGGAGGGATTTTTGCGCCTTCCCTGTTCATGGGCGCCAATATGGGGCTGCTTTTCGGGCTTGTGTTGCATCGGATGGGCATCGATGTTTCTATCAGTAATTTGGCACTTGTCGGCATGGCCAGTATGATTGCAGGCGTGATTCAGGCCCCCCTGACGGCCATCTTTCTGGTGGCGGAAATTACGGGTGGATATCAGCTTTTGTTTCCCCTCTTGCTTGCATCGACCCTGTCGTTTGGAACGGTGCGTTTATTCGAGAAGAACTCGGTTTATACCGTACAGCTTGCCAAGCGTGGCGAGCTGATGACCCATCATAAGGACAGGAACATCCTCCTGATGATGAAGGTCACCGATCTGATCGAAACGAATTTTATAAGCGTAAACGCCGACGACAGCCTGCGCGATCTGATTAAGGTGATTACCCAGTCGAGCCGGAATATCTACCCTGTAGTGGACGATGATCAGATTCTCAAGGGCATTGTAAAGCTCGACGACATTCGCCACATCATGTTCAACCAGGAGATGTACGACAGTACCAGAATCCGCGACCTGATGGTTACGCCGGAATGGACGGTGAAAAGCAGCGACCAGATGGAAGAGGTGGCGAGGGTTTTTAGCGAAAGCGGACGTTACAACATCCCTGTATTGGAGGAGGGGAAATACCTTGGTTTTGTATCCCGGGCCAGGGTGTTTTCGTCCTACAGAGAGATGCTGAAACACTTCTCCGACGACTGATACCAGCCCGCTTTTGTGCTTAAGCGGGGGGAAGAAGGGTTAAGCCTGGAAAGCCTCAACCGCTTTTCGTACCGAGCCATGTAAAAGGAGAAGTCTTTTGGCTTCCTCTGCGGGGAGGCCGGTTTCCTCGCAAATCATCCGGGTGCCACGTCTGACCAGCTTCTCGTTGGTCAGTTGCATATCGACCATCTTGTTTCCTTTCACCCTTCCGAGCCGGATCATGGTGGTGGTTGTAATCATATTCAGAATCAGCTTCTGGGCAGTCCCCGACTTCATGCGGGTACTTCCTGTTACAAACTCGGGTCCGACAAGGGCCTCTATCGCTATGTCGACCTCGGCGGCCAGTTTGCTGTTTGGATTATTGGTGATGCAGGCCGTAAGCAGTCCGGCCTCGCGTCCATCTCTTACGGCACCGATTACATAGGGTGTCCGGCCCGAAGCGGCAATGCCTACAATGACATCATCCCGCCCCGGCTTGTATTTTTCCAGGTCGCGCCAGGCCCCCTTCCAGTCGTCTTCGGCCGATTCCACTGCCTTCCTGATGGCCCCGTCGCCTCCGGCAATGATGCCGATCACGATGTCGAAAGGAACGCCAAAGGTTGGAGGAATCTCAGAGGCATCCAGGATGCCCAGGCGTCCACTGGTTCCTGCACCCACATAGAAAAGGCGTCCCCCCTTTTCGAGGCGCTTCACAGCGCCTTCCACCAGTTGTTCAATCCTGGGAATAACCCTTTGTACAGCCACCGGGACCGCACTGTCTTCCCTGTTGATATTCTCGAGCAGTTCCCTGACACTCATCTTGTCGAGATTGTCGTAGCGGGATGTCGATTCGGTGATGGAGACCATCTCCCGTTGCTTTGCTTCAAGAAGCTCAAGATGATAGCGGCACAGCCCGTCGATGGGGGCTGCGATAATGTTGGTGCTTTTCAGATCGAGTGCTGCGAGGACTTCCTGCAGTACTTCCCGGAAATGATAGGCAATGGAACCCGCAAAGCCCAGCGGGTAGCCATGATAATTGTCATAGCGGGCAATGTTTTTTTCGATGAAGGCCCTGAAGGCATCGCTGACCAGCGCCCTGATTTCGGGTTCATGAATGTGGCGGGCTGCAACTTTGGCCATCGAGGCCAGGTAGCGGTTGGCATGGGGCTGCTTGTAAACCCGTTCGAGTACCTCATCGACCCTGATGCCTTCCTCCTGCATGATCTTCTCGGCAAGCTTCTCATTCAGGTTTCTTTTGAGCAGGGCATTCACCAGCCTTTTTCCGATGTCGGTACCACTGCCCTCGTCTCCAAGCGAATACCCCAGAGCAGGGACCTTGTCTCTGATAGCCCCATCCCGGTAGATGCCCGAATTTGATCCCGTTCCAAGGATGCAGGCAATGCCTTCACCCTGCTGAAAGAGGGCACGTGCCACGCCGGTCAGATCATCCTCGATCACATATTCGGCATGCACACCAAATCGCTTTAGAAGATGCTCCCGAACCACCGCTTTCATTTCATCGTTCGCAAGCCCCGAGCCATAGAAACAAACGGTGTCGATCTCACTTTCTTTAACTCCCAGGTCGAGGCTTTCGAGTTCGTTTTTTATTTCATCAGGCCTGGCGTGGTAGGGGTTGATTCCCTTTGTATTTAGGCTGTATTCCTTCTGTCCGTCGATCAGTCGCCAGTTCGTTTTGCTTGAACCACTGTCTGCAATTAAAATCATAAGCCTCGAATCCTGTTTTAAAATCAGATGAATGATGTATGACAAATTTAATACATTCCGGCATTCCTAAAAAATGTATATTTACGTCCCAAGCTATTATATGGAAGACATCTTTCAGAACATAGGGACCAAACTAACCCTAAGCCAACGAATCGAACGAACCCTTGAAAACGCCATTCGGGAAAAGAAACTGCCTGTAGGCTCAAAATTACCCACAGAGCGGGAGATGTGTGAGTCTTTTGGTGTGAGCCGTACAGCGCTGAGGGAGGCCCTCAGGCGTTTAAGCGCAAGGGGCTTGATCAATATCCACAAGGGCAGTGGCATGTATGTGTCCGAGCTGAATATTGAGGATGCCATCAAGACCCTGAATTTGTATTACGATCTCAAGTTCGACCGGAACCTGATTGCCCAGATCATTGAAGTGAGGCAGATGTTTGAGCCGGAGATTGCGCGCTATGCAGCCAGGAACAGGACGGATGAAGACCTGGCGGAACTTCGGGGGAATATTGCGCAATTCAGGTCCTGCAACCCCGATAACACCCAACTTGAGTCTGACCTCGACAACCGCTTTCATCTGGCCGTTTCGAAGGCTGCTTCAAATCCGATTATCCAGATGACCATGGA
>PDRI01000033.1 GCA_002748055.1 Bacteroidota bacterium
GCCTTCAGGTCTTCGGGGCGTCCCTCAAAGACCACACGGCCCCCTTCTTCGCCACCTTCCGGACCAAGATCAATGATCCAGTCGGCCGACTTGATCACTTCCATGTTGTGTTCGATCACTAAAACTGTGTGCCCCCGCTTAATCAATGCATCGAAAGCAGAAAGCAGGAGCGAGATATCGTGCATGTGCAGGCCCGTAGTTGGCTCATCGAAGATAAAGAACAGCTTTTCTCCATCGCCTTCCTTACTCAGGAAATAGGCCAGTTTAATACGCTGACTTTCCCCTCCGCTCAGGGTACTCGACGACTGGCCCAGTTTAACATAGCCCAGTCCGACCTGCTGAAGAGGTCTGAGCTTTTTTACGATGCGCTTCTCGGTATGGCCATCAGACTCCGAAAAGAAATCGATGGCCTCATTGATCGTCATCTCAAGTACATCGAAGATATGCTTCCCCCTGTACTCCACCTGAAGGATCTCATCCTTAAATCGCCTGCCGTGACAGGCTTCACATTTCAGGCGAACATCTGCCATAAACTGCATCTCGACCTTGATTTCTCCCTCACCCTGGCATTCCTCACAACGTCCTCCATCGATATTGAACGAGAAATGAGCAGCCTTGTAGCCATTGATTTTCGAGGCCTGCTGATCGGCATAGAGCTTGCGTATTTCGTCATAGGCCTTAAGATAAGTCACCGGATTCGACCGGGACGATCTTCCAATCGGATGCTGGTCCACAAACTCCACCCGGTCGATTAAATGCAGGTCTCCATCCAGTTTATCGTAGCGGCCGGGCTTATCCCCTGCCCCATTGATGCGTTTATTCAAAGCGGGATAGAGGATGCGACCAACCAGGGACGACTTTCCCGAACCACTCACACCACTTACCACACAGAGGACATTCAGGGGGAATTTCACATCTACATTCTGAAGATTGTTTTCACGGGCTCCAAGCACCTGGAGACAATTGCTCCAGGGCCTCCGGACAGCAGGCAGGGGAATTTCCTCCAATCCATTCATATAACGGGCCGTAAGGCTCGATTCATCCTTTATAAGGGCATCGAGGGATCCCTCAAATACAAGCTCTCCCCCATGCCTCCCCGCCATGGGCCCCATGTCGATCACATGATCTGCTGCCCTGATGATTTCTTCATCGTGCTCGACAATCAGCACGGTATTGCCCAGGGCTTTCAGCCCATTCAAAACTTCTATCAAACGCTCCGTATCACGAGAATGCAGGCCAATGCTGGGTTCGTCGAGAATGTAGAGGGAACCAACAAGACTGCTGCCCAGAGCTGTGGCCAGGTTAATGCGCTGGCTTTCGCCTCCGGAAAGGGTCGAAGACAGCCTGTTCAGGGTCAGATACCCCAATCCGACACCCCGCAAGAATCGAAGTCGGCTATGAATCTCCTTTAGCAGCCTTCCTGCGATAGCCTCCTCCTTATCTGTCAGTTCGATGCCCTCGAAAAACAAAGCCAGTTCGTCTACAGGCATCAGCACCAGCTCCCCAATGCTCTTGCCGAACAGCTTCACATAAGAAGCTTCCTTCCGAAGCCGGTTTCCATTGCAGTCGGGACAGATCGTCTTGCCCCGGTAGCGCGAAAGCATCACCCGGTACTGAATCTTGTATTTCTTTTCATCGAGGTGCCTGAAAAACTGGTCGATTCCACCGAAATACCGGTTTCCTTTCCAGAGGAGTTTCCTTTCCTCTTCACTGAGCTGTGCATAGGGTGTGTGAACCGGAAAAGAAAAATGCTCCGCTTTCATCACCAGCCTGTCCTTCCATTTGCGCATTTTCTCGCCCTTCCAGCAGACCACTGCATCATCATAAACCGACAGCTGTTTATTGGGAATCACCAGGTCCTCATCAATGCCCATTACCTTCCCATAGCCCTCACAAACCGGACAGGCTCCAAGGGGGTTGTTAAAGCTGAAAAGGTGCTCAGTGGGTTCCTCGAAGGACAGCCCGTCCTCCTCGAAGAGGGTGGAAAAAGCCCATTCCTCATCCGTATCCGGATCCCAGATTCTGCAATGCCCATGCCCCATCTGAAAAGCGGTCTGAACTGAATCCCCGTAACGGCCGACCGATTCCTCATCGTGCTGAACCACAATCCTGTCCACCACCAGCTGTAACGAAGCCCCCAAATTCTTTTCTCCTTTCAGGGACTCCAGCTCCACTATGCCACCTTTCGTCCTTAAACGGGTCATGCCCTGCTGAATATAAACATCCAACTGGTAATCAAGGTCTCTGTCTCCCTGAACCTCCACTTCGGAAAGAATGATTAAACGCCGACCTTTCCTGCAGGAAAGGATCTGATCGACCACATCACTGACCTGGTGACGGACCACTTCCTTACCACTGATGGGGGAAAAAGTCCGGCCAATGCGCGCAAACAGCAGCTTCAGATAGTCATAAATCTCGGTAGATGTGCCAACTGTTGATCGGGGATTCCGGGTGTTTACCTTTTGTTCGAGGGCCACAGCCGGGGGTATTCCATGAATGAAATCCACGTCAGGCTTGTCGATACGTCCCAAAAATTGACGGGCATAGGCCGAAAGGCTTTCTACATACCTGCGCTGGCCTTCGGCATAGAGGGTGTCAAACGCGAGCGATGATTTACCAGAACCAGAAAGGCCCGTAATCACAACCATCTTATCACGCGGAATCTTTATTTCCACATTTTTCAGGTTATGAACCCGGGCTCCCTTTATATGAATGAAACGCTCCCTGTCCTCTGCTTTCATATTGTCCTTTTCTGGCATAAAATTTGTGACAAAATTACTACATTTTGCAAAAAGAATATTTTTTGCTTTCTTCGTGCAGTTATTGGATGTTAAACCGTTAATATACAGCCTATCGGAAAACCTCTACGCTTAACCATCAGGAACATAAGTTGTGGAACACAATACATTGACCGACCAGGAATTGGTTCAAGCATATATCAAAGGTGATTCCGATGCGATTGAGTCGCTCATCCAGCGCCATAGAAGTAAGGTGTATACTTACATCGTGCTTACCATCAAGAACCAGCCGCTTGCAGAAGACATCTTTCAGGAGACCTTTATTAAGGTCATCCAGTCGTTGCGGGCAGGAAAGTACCGCGATAACGGACGCTTTCTTTCCTGGGTTATCCGCATTGCGCACAACCTGATCATCGACCACTTCCGAAAAGAGAAGCAATTGAACGCCATTTCCAATGATGATACGGAAATGGACCTCTTCAACTCGCAAAAGCTCTCGGATGATAACATTGAGGATCAGCTTGTAAATACCCAGATTCGAAACGAAATCCGCAGCCTGGTCAATGCCCTTCCGGGTGATCAGCGGGATGTGGTACTGCTCAGGCACTACGGCGGGCTGAGCTTCAAAGAGATCGCTGACCAGACAGGTGTGAGTATTAACACTGCACTCGGACGGATGCGCTACGCCCTCATTAATCTTCGAAAGATGATTGAGGAAAAGGAGTTGAGCCTGACAGCCTATTAACATTTTTTCACATCTGCTGCAATATATACCTGCAGCCGTCGTTTTTCATATAAAACACAGCTGCCTATGGTATACGTATCTACCCTGTTTCACCGGGTGGATGAATTCGAGTATTCGGATGAATCGCTTCCCTCCCGGCTTTACTTACTAGATCCCAAAATCACAGACCAGTTCATTGATGAACTTCTGGGTCAGGTGCTGTTTGATCCCGGACCCGGGCTGGTAAAAAAAATCCTCTCAGAGGCCTGAATTCAGGGTTCAGGAGTTCGCTCAGCCGAGTGCGTGCCGAAAGCGCATAGAGGCACATACATAAATAGCTGCGGTTTCGGTACGAAGTCTGCTCTCTCCCAACAAGAGTGGTTTGTAGCACGAGGCCATGGCTTGCTTAAGCTCATCTTCGCTGAAATCGCCTTCAGGGCCAATCAAAAAGGTATAAGACGCAGAGCCGGGGATGCTGCTAATGTCGCTGCGCTTACCCGGGAAGCAATGGGCTATCCATTTCTGTCCGCCCCGGGGCTCCATCAGAAAGTCCCTGAATTCTCTGAGTGGATTTAAGCGGGGTTTATAGGCCCGAAGGGACTGCTTCATCGCTGAAACCAGGATCTTCTCCAGGCGTTCAGGCTTTATGGTTTTACGTTCACTGTGCATGCAAAGCAGCGGGGTAATCTCACTCACGCCCAACTCAGTCGCCTTTTCAAGCATCCATTCCATCCGGTCCATTTGCTTGGTGGGCGCAACAGCAAGGTGTAAATGATAGGGGATGGGATCCTCCCGCCTGAGCAGCCGAAGTTCCCCGATGCGACAATGTTTCACGTGGGCATCAGCAATTACGCCCCGGTACCAGCCCCCTTCCCCATCGACCGCTTCAATGGTATCGCCTTGTTTAAGGCGCAGGACCCTTACAAGGTGCTTCGACTCATTTTCATCGAGAACCATTGTTTCATCTTCGGGCCGGGCTATGTAAAACAGCTTCATAACCGGGCGAATTTACTAATTTGCGCCTGTAAATCCTCGGACATGTTCAGAATAGGGCTTTTATCTGATACCCACGGCTTCTATGATTCGCGGATCGGGAACCACTTCAAAGACTGCAACGAAATCTGGCATGCCGGAGACATTGGAGATCCGGAAGTGATTCGGCGACTGAAGCGCATTGCACCGGTGGTGGCCGTTTACGGAAATATTGATGGCCAGCCCCTTCGATCGCTTCATCCCCTGCATCAGCGTCATACCAGGGAAGGCCTGGACATTTGGATGACCCATATCGGAGGCTATCCGGGGAACTATGACGCACGGGTCAAAAGTGGCATCCAGGCCCATCCCCCGGATTTGTTCATATCGGGACATTCCCACATACTAAAAGTCGTACGGGATAAAAAACTGGGCCTGCTTCACATGAATCCGGGTGCCGCCGGACGCCATGGTTTCCATAAAGTCAGAACGCTAATACGCTTCGAAATCGAAGCGGCCCGCATCCAGCATGCTGATATCATAGAGCTTGGTCCGCGGTCCCCGGCTTAAAACACTTCACCCTCCTCCCCTTCTTCGTCTTCATACTCAAGGAAGCGGTTTACAAACAGATCCAATCTCCTTTGGGCACTCAGGCTATAGATGTAGGGGCGTTCCCCTTTCGTCTTACTCCGTCTGTCCTTGGCCTTCAAGTCGTTGATCAGATTGTTAAAATCCCTGTTCGAGGAAAGGACCTGAAGCCCTCCGGGGCTATAGGCGAAGTAATACCAGGTATTCGGGTCTATCCTCAGATAAATGTCAAAGACATCACCCGACCCTTTCTCCACAAATTCGATATAGGCCTCCACTTTTTTGTTAACCTGTACATCGCCTATGTTTCCAATTCCCACCTTCCCATTGTAACGAAACGAGCGGGAATCCTGGTTCCACTTTAGCCTGATATCGTTAAAGAAAAGACTGTTCTTCCAACTGTCAGGAATTTCTTTATAGGCTCCGTTCAGGGCCAGCTCACGCTCCAGTTTTCCGGCCGTCGCTGCTCCAAGCAAGTCCCGCATACCCAACTGATAATGGAGGCTGGTCAGATCGACCGGCTCCAGATCGGGCAGGCTGTCGATTTCATGGCCCATGATAGCCAGGGCTTCGGCAGAGAAGGGAAAGTCCATTCCCAGTAATAAACGGGTCGTAAACCTGTCCTTTTCTAACTGATGAAGAGCGTTCCCGGCTGCTTTCAGTTTCACCTGGCCATAGTCCAGTGTCAGGTCGATGGGCCCTTCACTATAGAGTTCACACAGGTCTGTATTGAGCTGGAGATAAGAACCCGGGAGCGTGGAATCGGCCCGCTTATCAGGCTCCGAAATTATATACAGCGTTCTGTCCTCGTCGTAAACCAGTTCACCACGGGCCGAAGCAAAAGTGGCATCAAAATAGTCCTTTCGTCCCGACACAAAGGTCGAATAAATGTGTGTGGAGTCCCGGGTAATCATGGTTCCCGCAAAAACCTTATTCAGGTCGGTATTCTGCATCTTCTCCCCGACCGGAATCCGAATATCGGCCGGATCGAGCTCGGATGTAAACCGCAGCCAGGCCTTTCCGATCTCACAATCATGCACCAGTTTGGCCCCTCCGTCAAAGGTGAGCAGGGGGCTCGAGGCCTTCATCACCAACTCTCCCTTGAAATCGAACCAGGGGCTGAGCATAAAAGGATCGTCCTCCGGAACATAACCGGTGGCATGTGTCACCAGGGTTGTATCGACCCAAATCCGGCTGAAATAGGTCTGGTAGCTGTTCCCAAAGGCATCGGCATAGTCATAGTAACCCGATCCCTCATAACTTTTGGCTCCATTTACTCCAATGGAAGCGTCGTAAATCAGGTACTGCCGGTTTGTGGTACTGGCCACGACCCTGGCTTTCTCGAGACGCTTCATCTCAGCCTTCAGTCCCACTTCCACCTTGCCGTTGTGTGGAAAGACATAGGCATCGGCAACCTCAATAACAGGCACATCAAGGGCATGAAGCTGCTTATCTCTGTAATCATATATGGCCTTTGGTGCCGCAAATCGAAGCCCATCCTGCCTGGGATGCCTGGAATTGTAGTAGGGGGCATTGGTACGGACAGAGTCAATGCCGATATCAACCAGATTCTGAGGAAGGGGACCGGACTGGGACAGTTCCACCTTGCTGCTGTCCATCAACCAGTTCATCCTATTGAGATGTGTTTCATACAGGTTGTCGGGCAATTCTACCAGGGTATTGTCCCCCTTTGCCGTGAAGCTGCCCTCACGTTTGTTCAAATCGACATAGATGCTCACATCGTCGGTCAGGAAAGGAGGCTCCTCCTGCTCCCGGGTTTTCAGTTTCACCCCCGCACTGTCGGCAAGAATTGCCCTGGCAAGATAGGAGAAATTCCGTGACTCAAGCCTCGCTTCGGGCAGAGCGGTAAGGCCCTGGCCTGAAAGCCCGGTGGCACGCAGCTCAAAGTCTCCGGCGTGGTGGATGCTGTCGCCAAATATCCTGAAGGTTTCCTCGATGCGATGAATATCGAGTTTGTCCTCCGAGGGCCTCAATACAATCCCCGCAACCGTGTTTTCTACATAAGGAAATTCTGTCGCATCCAGCTTCTCCCTGACCAGGAAGCGCCTCGATCTGGCCGACATGGAATCGGGATGCATAAGAAAATCATCCGACCAGGTGGTGGAGCTAATGAAATCGAATGAACCATAGCCATGAAGCCCGGCACTACTCATTTCAATATCATTGTAGAAGGTTCCCATCCCCCCGTACACAGGCAGGCCTTCTTCCTCGGTTTGCATGATGAAACCGAGTGAACGGTCGTCGCGCAGGGACATGGACAATTCCAAGGGCGGTAAAATACCCGCAGAAACAAAGGTTCCATTTGGTGCAATGGCCTCCGGTCTGAAGTTATCAAGGCTGTCAATCACGAAGGGATCCAGCTCAAAATAGAATTCATCACGTTCATATACCCCATTCTGAATATATGGTTTATCGAAATAGATGTAAGAATTCCCCCGGCTGGTAAAGGTCGGATACTGAGGATGGTTTTCAAGCCCCGACTTGTTGTTCGGATCATCGATCAGCAGTTCCCCTGTCATTCCTTCAATGGCATTGTCGATCCTGGCCAGAATGGGTTCCCCATACTGGTTGTACTCTCCGGTCGTAATCGACATCTGCATGGAGTCGACGTCCTGCAAATTGATCAGAAAACTATCATAGTTAAAGAAAAAGTTCTGACCCGTAAAACGAACAAGACCTGCATCTACAATCCCGTCGAACTGGAAACTCCGGTTTCGTTTCATCAGGATCTCGTTGTTTTCCGGAATCAGCCTGACATTCTGAGAATCACTCAGAAAAATCGAGGGAATACCCCTGATAGCCAGATCCTTGGTCTCAAGATTCAATTCGGCATTGGCCTCCCCTTCTGTTCGGGAAACAAAGCGAATTACATCATAGTCTCTTTTGCGGGTGGCTGCTTCAATGTATGCATAAAGCTTCTGACGAAGCGTAACCATATCCGTTTCATCGTTGAAATATACGAAGCCGAACTTATTCAGTTTCATAAGGGAATGCCTGACCTGATAGGGCGTGAATCCGATATACTTTGCATACTCTTCCACATTGAAGCTGGTCCCTTTTAGCATGTTGCCATAGGAGAATAACTGGACAAGCGGGTGACTGAAATCCATACCCTGGAGGTCCATGAAATACTGGTAATCGAAATAGGATTGCGATTCGAAAGTGGCCCGGCCAATGTTACTCCCTTCCATGGACTGAAATCTTATCTGCTTCTCGTTCCGGTTCCAGAAGAGTTCATCGAAATTGAGATCGATGGCATGGTAGGAATCGGCATAGGGCCCAAGAGAAGTAAACTTCTCCGACTTATTCAGCCTGAGCTGTTCCCGCCCCACATTGTAGGAAAACATCAGATCGGGATGATAGATGGAGTCTTCCTCGAAATAGAGGGAAACCTCAGAGGAGGCTGCCCTGATGAAGCGATTGTTCATGGTGGCCCGGAAGGTGTAGGCCCTTACACGCAGGGTGTCATTGCTGAAAACCTGTATTTCGGCGGGTTCTCCCCCGACCCCTGAGCCAATCAGACTGGCACCCTGTATGGAAAGTCCTCCACGGTAATTAACTCCCGGAACAAAATCGTCTATACGGTAAGAATTCTTGTAGCTGGTAAACTGCGGATACTTAATCGTTGCCAGATCCTTGATGAGGGTAACCTTGTCCTCAAGTCTGCCCAAAACCATCCCTTTAAATAAGGCCGGATAATGCAGTTCGACGGAATCGGCGACATAGCTGTTCTTCTTCAGGTGAATGGTGTAATTGTCGAGGGTGGCATACATCTCCGATTCTGGCATTCCTGCTCTTTCCCAGGTGACGACGCCCCCCTTTCCGTACCATTCAAGACTGAGCGGATCGATATAGCCCGAAGCCGCTTTAATCTGTATAAAATCCCGCCCCGAATAACAGGCCAGGGTCACCTTATCAAAGACCACCGTCATCCTTCCCTCAAACCTGAATTCATAAGAGGGGGTGGCAACCTTCCAGGTTGTCGCATTGGAAGCATAGAACACATTTTCCCTTAAGAGATTAAGGGATAGCAAAAGCCATTGATTAATGGTCCTCAGAAGCGCAGCATCGCTGTTCAGAAAGTGCTGATAGCCTTCGAGCCACTCGGTATAGCCATGTGCACGTTTATTCTTGCTGAAAAACTCGATCAACACCCGCTGGTAGTGAATAAAGTGAGGATGAGGTCTGCATTTTTTCGCCAGCATCAGGTTCGAAGTTTCCACGATCTCCATCCTATGATCATAGGGCAGGGAATCGTAGAGCCGAAGAAAGGCTTGAAAATCGGGCTCCTCCGATTCCTCCAGAAAGGTCCCGGTGAAAGCGATTAGCTCTGTTCTGAACAGGGCTGTATCAACCGAGAAATGTTCTATGATCTGTGCCTTTAATTGAAAGACAACCAGAACCAGTGTAAAAACGAGCGTTGCTCTTTTCATAACCCATGGCTTAAATACTACGGTTTAACAAACGAGAGTGAAATCCAACCGGACTCCTCCCGGGTATTCATATGCTGTAAATCGGCATCGTAAGCTGCATTCAACACATAAAGCGCATCTTCGGCCAGAACACCACTCATAACAAGGTGACCACGGGCCAGCAGATGGCCGGCATACAGGGGCAGATCGCGCACCAGGGTATTCCTGGTGATATTGGCCAAAATAAGCGAAAACTGTTCATCCCCAAGAGAGGATGCATCTCCCAGTCTGACCTCCATCGCATCTGCTCCGTTGCGACTCACATTCTCAAGCGCATTTTCGTAGGCCCATTGATCGTTGTCGATACCGAGTACAGATTCGGCTCCCCGCATAAGGGCAAAAATACCCAGCACACCTGTACCGCAACCCATGTCGAGGACATGCCTTCCTTTCAGGTCGAGTTCCAGCATTTCCATGATCATCAGCCGGGTTGTATAGTGATGGCCTGTGCCGAAGGACATTTTGGGTTCAATCACGATCGTCAGGGGAAGGTCATCTGTATCAGCATGAAAAGGTGCCCGAATGAGCACCTTTTCATGAATACATACAGGATCGAACTTCTTTTCCCATTCCTCATTCCAGTTCTGGTCGGGGGTTTCGTGGTAACGATACTGCAACCTCAGCCCCATAAGGGCCATTTCATCCACAATCCCGTTGAAGGCCTCAGCGGAATAAGCGGCTGTTGGGATATAGGCCTGAATGAGGTCTTCAGTCTCCACAAATCCGTCGAAACCAATCACAGACATCCGGGCCAAAAGGATCTCTTTCTCGCTTTTGTTCCACGTCTTTACCGGAATCTCGAATTCAAAGTGGCTCACTCCTTCTGATAGGCGATTAGTAAGCATTCACGATGGCCAAAAAGTCTTCAGCTTTCAGAGAAGCACCTCCGATCAGGCCACCATCCACATCGGGATTAGCAAAGAGTTCAGCTGCATTGGAAGGCTTGCAACTACCTCCGTAGAGGATGCTTGTCTCTTCGGCTACAGCTTCATCGAAGAGTTCAGCGAGCAGATCCCTGATGAATTTATGCATTTCCTGCGCCTGATCGGGGCTGGCTACAACACCTGTTCCAATTGCCCAAACAGGCTCATAGGCGATCACCACCTTTGCCATGTCTTCCCTGGAGAGTCCTTTCAGGCCAAGTTCAAGCTGCTCGCGGATTACATCGAAAAGCTTCCCGCTCTCCCGCTCTTCAAGCACCTCTCCACAACAGAAGATGGGCTTAAGTCCTTCGGAAAGCGCAAGCTTCACCTTCTTATTCAGTAATTCGTTGTCCTCATGGTAGTACGAACGACGCTCCGAGTGCCCGAGAATAACGTACTCGACACCTGCAGATACCAACATCGAAGGGGCTACTTCGCCTGTGTAGGCACCAGATGATTCTGATGCACAGTTCTGCGCACTCAGTTTCACGCGACTGATCACCGACTTAACATTGCTCAGGTGGGTATAGGGCGGCGCAACAATCACGAGGGCATCGCTGCTTTTCTGTTGTTCAAGTTTCTCAACGGCCTTGGCCAGTTCCATGCCATCCTGCAGAAGGGTATTCATCTTCCAGTTTCCGGCTACGATCTTCTTTCTCATTTTCAATTTTTGTATTTAATGGATATTTGCGGTCGAATCCGCTTAACTAAATTAAGTAATATTTTGTGTTACAGATGCAATGGGGCAAAAATGCGGGCGATCAACACCAAAACAAGTCCGCCCAGCAAGCAAAGCAACACAAGTCTCCGCTCCGCATCTGCAGCATTCTCTTCGGCCAGAATTTGCTGGGCATACCTGTCGAACTTCATGGTGGCAAACGAAAAATCGTCCCATACACCTGCCTCCTCCAACAGCTGGCTATCCTGGTCCATGGGCACCGTTGCATTTTCAATCTGCTCGGGCAGGGAGGGATCAATGCTGAGCAGTGAAGGAAAATCCCTTCCGGCCCATTTTCCGACGATCACACCGTTCTTGATCAGCATAAATCCGGGATTTGATCGAACAATGGTCTTCAACATGATCTCATCAGCCGCATAAAAGTCATAAGCCAGACCAAGTTCAGCTGCAAGCTCTGCTGCCTCATTCCCCACTGTAGCGGTCACCGCATAAAACCTGAAATCGTCGGCCAGCAATTCCAGGCCTGCCCAGTCGTTCGCTTTCCGCAAGAACTCGGGATTGCTGTGATGGAGGTCGTAAGCCAGCATCAGGAGGCTGTAGTCCTCATCGGCCAGAATCTGGTCCACCTGGTCTTCTCCATCATCATTCACCAGCGCAAAGTCATGAATAGGGGCCTCATACCCCTTCTCTATGAGTTTTGAATCACTGCTTACAAAGGTCCAGGCCAATGTATCCCTGGGATAGTCATCGAGGCCAAAGCTTTCTTCCTTCCCGCTTTCCCGGTTTCGATAGACCAGGGTGGTTTCATAGCGGTCGACCGGGGCCCCCTCTGGTACCCGCATATCCTCTTCGATCAGCGTCCCCAGGTCGTAAGGCCGGAAGTCAAGGACGGGGATATGCCGCAAATTCCAGACCGAGAACAGGCAAAGCCCAAAAAATAAAAAGATGCTGATCAGCCATTCGGCCCCTGCATGGCCATGCTCCTCCTCCCGATGGCGTCCCAAAAACAGAAACAAGGTGGGCAGCATCAGCAGCACGTTCTTCAGGAAGGTTTGCCAGTTGCTGAGTACAACCGCATCACCGAAACAACCACAGTCATGCACCGGGTTGAAGAGGGCAAGGACCAGGGTCAGAAGACTAAAGAAGGCCATGAAGGCAAATAAAAGCCAATACATGAATCTTCTGCGATAGCCGAGAATGAGTAGTACTCCCAGGGCTAACTCCATGGCCGGCAGGGCAATGCCCAGGGGCAGGGACAGGAAATCCAGAAAGCCCAGCCGGAAAGCTGTAAAATAGTCCCCGAACTTATAGGTAAAGCCCAGGGGATCGACAGCCTTAACAAATCCACTGAAGACAAAAACAATCCCAATCAGGATCCTGGCGATAAGTCGTAGATATTTCATAATCAAACAGCTAAAGTTGAACGGATCTTTCCGGCAATCGTATCTGCATCATTCATCCGTCCCTTTTCATCTGCACAATCAATCAGCGAAAGGTCATCGACATGCCTCTCCAGGTCAAGGTAAACCTTTCTGACCTCCTCCTGGAACCCCAGGTCCAGCTCATGTATATCGCGCTCCCCCTTCAGATAAGCGCGGTCCTCTCCTTCCCGTTCGCGACTTAGTTGAGAGCGGGTGAAGGAAAACGGAACATTCAGAAAAAGGCTCTGATCGGGCCTTGGCAGCTTATTGTAGCCAAACTCCAGATTCAGGATCCAATCTCTCAAACGATTGCGCCCGGGGCCCGAAGACAGCTTGGCACACTGAAAAGCAATGTTTGAATAGACATAGCGATCCACGATGACCAGCTCGCCTTTCTTCATCCAGCCTCTGATCATGGAAGCGGCATCTGCCCTGTCGCCTGCAAAGAGCAAGGCTACCAGATAGGGATCGACTCCTCCGATATCACCCATCTCACCACGCAGAAAGCGCGCAATTAATTCCCCGTAAATGCCCTCCTCGAGACGGGGGAAGTGCAGATAGCGAAACTTGCGGCCCCGTTCCTCCAAATAGGACTTAAGCAGGACGATCTGCGTCGATTTTCCTGAACCATCAAGGCCTTCAATTACGACAAAACCCATGAACGGATAAAATAATTGATGTATTTTTGAAAACCGATCCAAACTTACAAAATATCAACCCAACTCTTGTGTCCTGATGAAGAACTTCTCCACATCAGCCCGCTTGTTTTCAAGGGATTTTTCCATCAATGTCAAAGGTGAGCTTTTCGACCTGTCCCGGCCCGTAGTCATGGGTATTCTGAATGCCACACCCGATTCGTTTTATGAGGGAAGTCGACTGCCCGATGCCGATTCTGCGGTTGAAAAGGCACACACAATGCTTGAACAGGGTGCCCGGATTCTTGATCTGGGTGCAATATCGACCCGTCCGGGTGCCGCGGATGTAACAGAAGAAGAGGAAATCCGAAGGCTGGACCCCCTCCTCGGAGCCTTGCGTAAAAACCTGCCCGATGCGATCATCTCTCTGGACACCTGGCGTTCGGGTGTGGTGCGCAGCATGCATGAGCACTATCACATCGACATCGTGAATGACATTAGTGCAGGCGCGCTGGATCCCCATTTGTTGGAAACTGTTGCCCGGCTTGGCCTGCCCTACATTTTGATGCACATGCAGGGTACACCTCGCGATATGCAGCAAAATCCCGTGTATAAAAATGTGGTTGATGATCTGCTCCGCTTTTTCGGCGAGCGGATCGGGCTGCTGAAGAAGGCCGGCCTGAACGACATCATCATTGATCCCGGTTTTGGATTTGGCAAAACCCTGGAACAGAATTACTGCCTGCTGAGTCACCTCGACGATTTTCGCATTCTGGAACTGCCCCTTTTGGCGGGGCTGTCCCGAAAATCGATGCTATACAAAGCCATCGAATGCACAGCCTCAGAGGCCCTTAATGCCACTACTGCCGCCAATATGGCTGCACTCATGAAAGGCGCCAGCATACTCAGGGTTCACGATGTAAAGGCCGCTGCAGAAGCCATCGGCATATTCGAACACATTGTGAATAACGACAGGCCCAGGCCATAGAAACATTTCATACTTTTACAGCGTAGCCGGTCCATGCTCAGCGCCTTTATCCATATCAGACTTCTGGATGTCATCGACATCATTCTTGTGGCTGTGCTCCTTTATCAGCTTTACATGCTGATCCGTGGGACCGTGGCCTTTAGCATCACCATGGGCATTGCCGCCATCTACGTCTTCTGGTGGGCGGTCAGGGCACTGCAAATGGAATTGCTCAGCACCATTCTTGGCTCGGTACTCGGGGTCGGGGTAATCGCATTGATCATTGTATTTCAGCAGGAAATCAGGCGCTTTTTAATCTTTGTAGGCTCGCGCTACGTCGAAGGCAACCGCCTCAGCCTGGCTAAACTTCTGAATATGCGCTTCGAGTCCAAGGCCACCGTAAAACACAAATCCATCCTAAAAGCCGTTTCACAATTTGCCCAGGACCGCACCGGAGCCCTCATTGTCATCAAGCGAAAGTCCAATCTCGACATGTACGCCGAAACCGGGGATATTCTGAATGCAGAAACCTCGAGCCGTCTCTTTTCCAGCATCTTCAACAAAACCAGCCCCCTGCACGATGGAGCTGTTATTGTAGAAAACGATAAAATTAAAGCGGCAAGGGTCATTTTGCCGGTAACCGAGAAAATCGACCTTCCGCCGGAATATGGCCTGCGTCATCGGGCAGGCCTGGGAATCTCCGAGATCACCGATTCCCTGGTTATTATCGTATCTGAAGAAAACGGACAGATTTCCATCGCCGAAAACGGCATCGTGCAGAAGAACATTCCTTCCAGGGTCCTGAAACAAAAACTGGAAGACGAATTCGGCTGATTACTTTATTTTACTCCCGAACACCCGCTTTTCCTCCCCTTTGAGCAGGCGACTGATGTTTGATCGGTGCGTATAGAACACCAGTAAGGGAACAAGCAGGGAAAAAACACGCAAGGCAAGCGAATCGGTTTTGAAAACCAGCATCATCCACAGCGGATAAGAGCTTGCAGCAAGCAGGGAGCCCAGGGCTGAGTAGCGACTCAGAAGAAAGGTGAATACATACACCGCCATCGCACAAAGTGCAGAGAATGGATATATAGCCAAACCCGCACCCAGCAGGGCTGCAACCCCCTTCCCGCCTCTAAAACCGGCAAAAACGGGAAAGATATGGCCAACTACAGCCAGCAGGCCAAGGCCAATCTGAAGAAGGATAAAGGCCTCACTGCCCCGCTCAAAAACCGGCTGAAAACCGGCCAGCATCACCGCCAGCACAGCCTTTCCGGCATCCATCAGGAGCACAAGCACCCCGATTGGGCTTCCAAGCACCCTGAAAGCGTTGGTTGCTCCTGCATTCCCACTGCCATGCTCGCGCAGGTCGATTCCCCTAAAGGCCCTGCCCAGCCAGACTGCAGAAGGAATGGAGCCCAAAAGGTAGGCCAGAATACTAATGACTAGAAATACCATCAGGCTACAAAAATAGCAGAATACTTTAAACCAGTGGTCTGCCTGAAGGCGGGGACCTGCTACTGCCAATGCAGGCCCCTCTTCCTTGTCCGTGAATTGCTCAAGGTTCTCCATAAAGAGCCCGGTGAGCTTTCTGGCTCGCCTCTCCCGCTCTTCGATTCTCTCGTAAGTGCTTCGGGGACCGGGCAAGGCACATGCCACCCCCGGCAAACAAAAGAGGCTGCCCCGAAGGACAGCCTCTTGAAAAACGATGAGATGTACTTTGCTTATCTCAGGTTGGCCTGCGCTGCAGCCAGACGTGCGATGGGCACGCGGAAGGGCGAACAACTAACGTAGTTCATTCCAACGCGGTGGCAGAATTCAACTGAATCGGGATCTCCTCCGTGCTCACCACAGATACCTACTTTCAGGTCGGCCCTGGAGGAACGGCCCTTGGCAGTACCCATTTCTACCAGCTGGCCAATGCCTTCCTGGTCGAGGGTCTGGAAAGGATCATTTTTCAGGATGCCTTTCTCAATGTAAATGGGCAGAAACTTGCCTGCATCATCACGGCTGTAACCAAAGCCCATCTGGGTCAGGTCGTTCGTACCGAATGAGAAGAACTCAGCTTCCTTTGCAATCAGATCGGCAGTAAGGGCTGCACGAGGAATCTCAATCATGGTACCTACAAGGAAGTCGCATTTCGCACCTTTCTCGTCGAATACCTTCTCGGCCGTAGCACGAATGATTTGCTCCTGCATCTTGAATTCCTTGAGTGTACCAATCAGCGGAACCATAATCTCGGGACGTGCATCAACACCTTTTTGCTTCAGATTAACTGCAGCTTCGATGATGGCGCGGGCCTGCATTTCGGTAATCTCGGGATAGGTATTGCCCAGACGGCAACCGCGGTGTCCAAGCATGGGGTTGAACTCGTGAAGGTCTTCCACCAGGTTCTTAATGTCCTGAACACTCACGCCCATTTCGTCGGCCATAATCTTCTGGTTGGCATCATCATGGGGAACAAATTCGTGAAGTGGCGGGTCGAGCAGACGAATGGTTACTCCATAGCCTTCCATCGCTTCGAAGATTCCTTCAAAGTCCTCACGCTGGTAGGGCAACAGCTTATCAAGCGCCTTGCGACGGTCTTCCTCATTGGTAGCCAGAATCATTTCGCGCATGGCCTTGATCCTGTCACCTTCGAAGAACATGTGCTCGGTACGTGTCAGACCAATCCCCTTGGCACCGAAGTCGCGGGCCACCTTCGCATCGTGCGGAGTGTCGGCGTTGGTACGAACATGCATCCTGGTGTGCTTCTCAGCAAGCTCGAGAATGGCACCAAAGTCACCACTCAGCTCGGGATTGATGGTAGCTACCTGCCCCTCGAGTACATTACCGGTAGAACCATTCAGGGAAATCCAGTCACCCTCTTTGAAGGTCTTACCCGCCGCACTCATCGTACGGGCTTTGTAATCAATCTTGACATCACCGGCTCCGGATACACAGCACTTACCCATTCCACGGGCTACGACAGCAGCGTGGGAAGTCATCCCTCCGCGTGCAGTCAGAATACCCTTGGCAATGTTCATTCCCTCAAGGTCTTCGGGTGAAGTCTCGATACGAACGAGGATGGACTCGGGGTACTTAGCAGCCTCATCGGCAAAGAATACAATCTGGCCGGTAGCGGCACCCGGAGAAGCGGGAAGTCCCTGGGCCAAAACGGTGGCCTGCGCCAGTGCGTCCTTCTCAAATACGGGGTGAAGCAGTTCATCGAGCTTGGCAGGCTCCTGACGCAGCAGGGCTGTCTTCTCATCGATTTTTCCGTCACGGAGCATATCCATGGCAATCTTTACCATGGCCGCACCGGTACGCTTACCGTTACGGGTTTGCAGCAGCCAGAGTTTACCTTCCTGAATGGTGAATTCCAGGTCCTGCATGTCTGCGAAATAGTCCTCAAGCTTCTGCTCGGTGGCATGCAATTCGGCATAAACCTCGGGCATTTTCTCTTCCAGTGAAGGGTATTTGGCAGCGCGGTCGGCTTCACTCACCTTGGCCAGCTTGGCCCAGCGCAGCGAACCCTCCTTGGTGATTTGCTGTGGTGTACGAACACCGGCAACTACATCTTCGCCCTGGGCATCGATCAGGTACTCACCATTGAAAATGTCTTCACCGGTACCGGCGTCACGGGTAAAGGCCACACCCGTTCCGGATGTCTCGCCCATGTTGCCATAAACCATCGCCTGAACGTTAACTGCAGTTCCCCATTCCTCGGGAATCTGGTTCAGCTGGCGATAATAGATCGCACGGTCGGTATTCCAGCTGTCAAATACGGCCATAACAGCACCCCAGAGCTGCTCCCAGGGATCGGTCGGGAAATCATGACCGGTCTGCTTCTTAACGGCTGCCTTGAACTTAACGACAAGTTCCTTCAGGTCTTCAACAGTCAGCTCATTGTCATTCGATACACCACGAGCCTCCTTGACTTCGTCCAGAATTTCCTCAAAGGGATCAATGTCTTCCTTCGATTCGGGCTTCATTCCCAACACTACATCACCGTACATCTGTACGAAACGACGGTAGCTGTCCCAGGCAAATTTTTCATTACCGGTCTTATTGATCAGGCCCTCAACAGCATTCTCGTTCATCCCCAGGTTGAGGACAGTGTCCATCATACCGGGCATGGAGACACGGGCACCAGAACGTACAGAAACCAGGCAGGGGTTTTCGTTGCTCCCAAAACCTGTTCCCATAATGTCTTCGATATTCTTCACAGCGGCCTTAACCTCTGCCTTGATCAGTTCAACCACCTTGTCTTTGCCAAGTTGATTGTATTCGGTACACACTTCAGTGGTGATTGTGAAACCGGGGGGAACGGGGACGCCAATCAGGTTCATCTCCGCAAGGTTGGCACCTTTTCCACCCAGCAGGTTTCTCATATCGGCTTTACCTTCGGCTTTCTTGTCACCAAAGGTGTAAACACGTTTTACGTCTGACATTGGAAATTGTTTTAATGATTAAAAATGAATACTCTGTGCTAGTTACCCTAGAATTTTTAAGACACAAATGTACCAAAAAAAACGATACAAAAGCCATCCGCTTCCGGTCAATTCGGGGACCCGATTCACCCCCGTCCGAAGCCTCTGTATTTTACCCGTATTCGGGCCAAAAAACCGACTAATCCGGCATTGAATCCGGCTAGTCTTTCAGGGTCAAAACAATGATCGTATCAATCCCCTTCATTCTTTCCTTCGGCACATTGATCAGAATTCCCCTTTTGCTCTTCATCCATTCGACCTTCGCCCCGTCGGAGAAATAAACGGCTTTAGCAATCCCGGGCTGGTAGTCCGGAATAAGGATCTCCCCACCTTCATGGTCGAGCACATGCACATACAGGGTGTTGGCTTTGGAGGTGATGGCTCCCCATTCCTGCGGCTTTACAGGGCCCCGGCGTGTCCCGTAGATGCTCTCCCCATTCACTTCCAGCCATTTACCAATGGCCATCAGGGTATCTACATTCTCGGGCTGTATCCTCCCGTTGGGCATGGGCCCCGTATTCAGGAGAAAGTTTGCGCCGAACCCGGCGGCTCTGACCATGGTGCTGACCAGCCTGTCAACCGATTTGTAGTTTTGATCGACAAGGTTGAAGCCCCAGGATCCGTTCATCGTTTCGCACATCTCCAGGGGCACCTTGTCGGAAATCCCGGTGTTGTTGAAACCCATCGAGTTCTCGCCAGGCAAATCACGTTCAAACATCATGAAGTCCTCGCCGGGATAAGGCATTTTATGGTGATTGCTCCCAATGAGGGTTCCGGGCTGGAGTTTGTGGATGAGGGCATAGGTTTCGCCCAGTCGCCATTCTGCATCCGGCTTGTCCCACATACCGTCGAACCAGATGCCACCAATCTCACCATATTGGGTCAGCAACTCGGTAAGCTGGGTATTCATATAGTCGATGTACTTGTTCATATCTCCTTCCTGCGAACGCCCGGGGATAGCAGTGCCTGTACGGCCATGGGGGAAGTATTCGGGATGGTGCCAGTCGAGCTGAGAGTGATAAAAGAAGAGTTTAATCCCCTGCCTGTCGCATTCCTCCTTCAGCATCCCAATTACGTCCTTCCCGTAAGGAGTGGCATCCACGATATTGTAATCGCTTACCCTGGAGTCGTACATCGCAAAGCCATCATGATGTTTCGTGGTGATCGTGATATACTTCATGCCTGCCTTTTTTACCATGCTCACCCAGGCTGCGGGATCAAAGTCCTGCGGATTAAAAAAGCCCGGAAGCTTCTCGTACTGGACAATGGGGATGTTCTTATTGTTCATGATCCATTCGGCAATGCCACGATCGCCGCCGCCACCCAGTTGGGAATACAGCCCCCAGTGAATAAAGAGGCCGTATTTGGCATCCTGGAACCATTCCCGGTTCTCCAGATTCTCTTTAGTGGGGACATACCCCTCCTGTGCCTCGAGTTGAAGTGAAAGGCCGGCCAGGGCAAATACAAAACACAATACCGTTTTCTTCATCTTTTCTATCCTTTTAGAATTCTACTTTGACAGATGAGCAAAATGCGAATAAGCCCGTGAAAACCAGTTATTGTCAGGGGCATCAAAAAGCAAAGCTCGCAATTCTGGCTGTGTGGTCAACACAGCTTAAAAATACAAAAGAATATGAAAAAACACGAAGCCTTCCCGAACCGCAAACAGGCCCATATCCGAGTGATTATCAATAGATATAAAAATAAGACGCGTTCATTTCCCAAGGGAGCGGGACAATACAAGCGGGAAATTCCGAGCCACCGGTCATAGCCTGAACCGGTCTGTAAAAAACTGTCAACCTCCCGTATTTTTAGTGCCAGCAGGTGCTATATCTTGATGAACCAGCGCTTTTTATACATTATCCATGCGATCAGCCAAAAAAGCAGCCCCAGATGCAGGGCAAACAGCAGCGAACCTATCATATTTCCTGCAAGAGGGACGAACAATTGTGTATAGATCCACTGATTCAGCGGGATTTTTCCAATACCTTCCACAGGGACCTCAATGCGGCCCAACAGCCTGGCCCAAAAATCTGCCAGGACGTAAATAAACAAAGGGTTCATCCCATAAGCCAGGAGTGGTTTTGTCCATTTTTTGCACCCCCTGATATCGATGAACCAATAGAAAAAGGACAGAAGGACCATGGCCCATCCTGTGGTATAAAGTACGAATGAACTGCTCCACAAGAGTTTATTGATGGGAAACAGGATTCCAAATAGTTTCCCGCCGATTATTGCCAGTACACCATACAACAGAAGCTTTCCTGGCATCTTAGCTTTATTCTTTTCGTTTTCAATCAATTGTCCGCATAGGTAACCAAATAAAACATGGGCAACCGAAGGGATGGTACTAAACAGCCCGCTCATATCAAACCTAATCCCTAAATACATGGGCAAGTGATTTTCCCCCAACAAAAAGGTATCAAAAGTCCTTACAAAATTGCCTTCCAGCGAAAACGGATCCCCTTTTCCCAGAAGGGCCAATGCGGCCCAGTAAGCAAGGAGAATCATTACAACTCCTGCTTTTATATACACTGTGCGGAATACCAGAACCATAAACGATGCTATGCCATAGGCAAGGGCAATACGTGGCAAGACACCCATTATCCGAACACTGCTTAGCGGAGCACCGTGCAAAGCATAAAGATTAATGGCCGTGCCGATCAGAAAGATTAGGAGTGTGCGGCGTATTACTTTCAGGCTTACATCCCAGTTAATCGAATTGTTGTACTTCTTAAAAGAATACCACATGGCCACTCCCATGATGAACAAAAAAAAGGGAAAGATCATATCGGTAGGGGTACAGCCGTGCCATGCCGCATGACGCAAAGGAGGATATACATAGTCCCAACTGCCCGGATTGTTTACAATAAGCATCAGGAGGATGGTCAATCCCCTGAATGCATCCAATGAAACCAGTCTTTTTCCCATTTTATACTGAATTTGATGCTTGCAACTGCGCCTTTTCCTTTAGCTAGCCGATCAATCTTATTCTCGTTATTTCAGCTTTCGTTTGAATGTAGTTTCAACCTAAGAAAGTGTTCGAAGCGTGCCTGGTTCTGGCTGTCATCCTTCCCGGGCAGGTATGTTTTGAGCTTGCACGACTGCCTGACCAGCTGCCGGCCGGTCTCCAGCGAATCGATCCGGCCCATTGCTATGCCCTGAATAAGCATGTTTCCAAGGGCAGCCCCTTCTACCGGGCCTGACACCACCTTTCGCCGGCAAATGGTGGCGATACGCTGGTTCAGGTAATCGGACTGGCTGCCACCTCCGATCAGGTGCAAGTGCCTTACGGGCTTTCCACTCAGCCGCTCCAGTTCCTCCACATGATAGCGAAAGGAAAAGCAAAGACTGTCGTAGGCACAACAGAGATAAGCCCCAAAACGCTCGGGGATCGATTGTCCGCTTTGTTCGAAATAAGCATCAAAAGCGGCCTTCATATCGTCGGGATTGTAAAAAAGGGCTGCATCGGGATCAATGACCTGCCCAACATGGCCCGCCTCAAGGGTCATCGCTTCCATCTCACTGAAGGAGGTGCTATCGGGAAGCGCTTTCTTTAAGCCCCGAAGCAACCAGAGCCCCACGATATTCTTCAGTATGCGATAGCTGTTGCCATAGCCCCGCTCATTGGTCAAACCGAGCTCCAGGGCCTCCTTGCTCAGCAGGGGTGTATCCGACTCTATCCCCACAATACACCAGGTTCCTGTCGAAATATAAGCAAAATCAGGTGTTTCGACCGGAATGGCGGCCACCGCGCAAGCCGTATCATGCCCGCATACAGCAACCCCTTCCATCTTTGTCTCCCGGACTTCGGGAAGAACGACAGGGCCAAGCCGGGTCCCGGCATCCACCACCTCCCCAAGTTTAGCCGGATCCAGATTCAGGTGGCCCAGAATTGCTTCATCCCATTGCCTCCCCAGAACACCCAGCATCTGGGAAGTCGATGAACTACTTAATTCGTTGGCTACCTTTCCCGTAAGCAGGTAATTGATGTAAGCGGGTATGAACAGAAGGGAAGCACTTGCATCCAAAAGCCCCGACCCCTTCAGTGACAAGAGCTGAAAAAGGGTGTTAAACACATAGAAATTGATGCCGCTGCGCGCATAGGTTTCAGCATCGCCCATCATCGTTCTCCATTGGTCCATCATGCCCTCTGTGCGGCTGTCCCTGTAGGCAACTGGCAGCTCAAGCAGCTTTCCCTCTTCGTCGAGCATCACAAAATCGACACCCCAGGAATCGACCCCGATGCTTTCAGGTGCATCTTCTGCCAGGGCTATGGCCCTGGCAATGCCCTTTCGAATTTCTGCAAAGATTCGTTCAATATCCCAGCGCTCATGCCCGTCTATTTCCACAGTCTCGTTGGAAATCCGGTAGGCCTCCTCACAGGAGAGCTTCCCGCCATCGAGGGTTCCGAGCATAAGGCGTATGCTTCCAGCCCCCATATCCACGGCAATGCATGTAAAACGATCGCTCATCTCTAGTCTGGATAAAAAGCTAGTTTACTACCGGATGTTCACCATAACTCAACAACAATTCCTCTGCCTCGACCGACCATAGTCCATTGTGCCGCTCACATATCTTGGCCAGACGGGCAAACAGGGGGTTCTTTTCACCCAGCTTCGCAAAGTCACTGATGGCTAGCAGGGGCATTTCCAAATTGGTATAAATCAGCTTCTTCCCCCCCGGCATGTCGGGCAGGGAGAGCGTGGCTTCCGGAACAGCATTCAGTCCCCCGATATGGGTAATCAAACCCGCCGGGTCCATGCCCTTCTCCATCAAAGCGAGCGATTCCCTGATGTCATCGGTATTCCCCCCACTGGTGCCCACAACATGCGTAAAGGCATAGTGGACCTTGTAGAAATTCAGGCGGGCACAGAAAGCGGGATCAGAAGGGCCGGCAAAGAAGTTCAGACAACCATCGAAGGCCAGCAGGGCATCGGCCTGTTCAATCAAAGGAGCCACCGGTGCAAAAACAAAGACATCGTTATAGCCCTCCGCTCCGCTGATTTCTTTCAGGGCTTCAAGCGGATCATCCAGCTCCGCTGTATTCAGGTAGCACAGCTCGATACCCCGCTCAGAGGCCATGGCCGGGGAATAAAGGCCGGCTGCACGATCGAGCCTGTCCTGGTCGATATCGGTGACAACCATCAGGGAGGGTTTCCGATCGGGACGGCTCAGCACATAGTTAATGGCCGCCAGGCCCATGGGGCCAACCCCGGCCAACAAGGCCAGCCTGCCTCCGTCGACAATCTCCATTTCGTGCACATAGGAGCCCGGCCGGGTGTGATAATTCGCATGCATGGCACCGATTACACAGGAGAATGGCTCGGCCATGGAAGCCGGAAAATACCCAGGCCCTTTGTAAACCAGGAGGCAGGACTGTTCCATCACTTCTTCGGGGATCACCACATAGCTGGCATCTCCGCCCAGGTATGGATAGGAATAGCCGGGTGCGCTGAGTATCCCCACGGGACCGTTCTCATAGTTCAGGGCCGGCTGAATGGCAAACTTGTCACCAGCCTTAAAACGGGTCTTCCAACGATCCCCTACCTCCAGGATCTCACCGGCAAACTCATGACCAATAATGACTGGTTTCTCAGCCACATTGTCGGGAACCCGCTTATGTTCCGGTCCCTGCCTAACCGCCTTGTAAGAGGACATACAGAGGCTGTCGCAGATCACCCTGGCCAGGATCTCACCGGCCCCGATGGCCGGGAGCTCGAAGCTCTCTATACGCAGGTCGTCTTTGCCATACAGGCGGACTGCTTTTGTTTTCATCACAATCGTGTTTAACAGAGCCGATGGGGGAGCGCTGCCGGATGATCTATGAGTTGTCCCATGCCCTCTACGGCTTTCGTTTTCAAACGGCCATAGCCCCAACTCACACCGAGTGGATGCATGCCTGCTCCCAGCGCCGTAAGAACATCGTTGTCTGAATCTCCTACAAAAAGGATCTTCCCCGGATCAATGCCCCATATTTCGGCAATCTCAAGGGCAGCCTGTGGATCCGGCTTTCGTGGAATCCCCTCCCGCTGTCCGAGGATCGGTTCGAAGGGCCAGCGCGAGAGGTAATGTGCACACAAGCGGCAGGTCAGCTCGTGCGGCTTATTCGACAGAACGGCGAGTTTCAGCCCCCGGTCGGTCAGCTCGTCGAGCATCTCCGCAATTCCGTCATAAAAGCGGGTTTTGTCGGTCAGCCTGGCACCATAAATGGCCAAAAACTCCTTCACAATCGCTTCCAACTCATCTTCGGGCGTCTTTCCCCCGAGGGCCAGGTCAATGAATACGCGGGCCCCGTTTCCAATCCATCCGAGATAATCTGCGATCGTATGCGGTGAACGACCATTCCTCTCAAGCAGAACATTGGCAGCTTCAGCAATGTCTTCGATGGTATGCAGCAGCGTACCATCCAGATCAAATATAACAGCCTTTATTTCCATAAACTCAACTCAACATGACCTGGCCTCCGGTTACCGGTATGGCCTGGCCGGTTTCATATTCCTGATCGATTACATACCTGATGGCTTTCACCACATCCCCGATGCGACACCCCCGGCCGGCCGGCACCTTGGCCTCATAAGCGCGCTTAACATCCTCAACAGTCTTTGCACCGGGCACCTTACCCGAGTGGAGGTATTGTACAAACAGCCCCTTTTCCGGATCGGACCAAAGCGGACCTTCAAAATAATTTCCCGGGCAGATCGCATTGACCTTAATGCGTTCGGGCATCAGCTCCAGGGCCAGAGAATGGGTAAGGCCCATCCCTCCAAATTTGCTGCCTGCATAGGCAAAGTTCTTCCTGCTGCCCTCTATCCCCGATTTTGAGTTAATCTGGATAATGTCGCCAAAATTGGCCGGGTCGACACTGTTCTGGGCCTTCATCACAGGGACAACGGCCCTGACACAATTGTAGTAACCCGTATAGTTGACCCGGGTAATCAGTTCGAAATCCTCCGGTCGAAGGTCTTCAATCCCCCCCGCTTTAAGTACACCGGCATTGCTGATCATCACGTCCAGTCCGGAGAAAGCCAGCACTGCCTCAAACACTGCATCGGCTACGGAATCCGCATCGCCAACATCGGCATATACGAACGAAGCCCGGTTCGGGCTTCCCTGGGCATTCAGCTCAGCGACAACTGCTTCACCGGCCTCGCGGTTAATATCCATGAGCAACAGATTGACACCCTCAGAATAGAGTTCACGGGCAATGCCCTCTCCATAGCCCATGGCCCCGCCCGTAATCGCAACCACCTTGTTGCAGAGGGGCGTTTGAGTCCGGGGAAGGGGCTGCGAGGCAATCAGAGCGGACCCCCTGCCTTCCAGGTCCAGTTCAGCCAGCCTCTCTTCCAGCTCCGATTGATTGACAGAAAGCCCAAGAAGGCCAAGCCCGGCGATGAAAAGGCAGTCCCCGATCTGACCGGCCTTCTCCCCGACTTGCTTCAGAATTTCCTCATCACTGCCCGAAAAAACAGGAATACCCTGCCCGAGCCGCAAGGCTATTTTCTCAGGATCCTGCTCAGTCAGGCGCTCCAGCGGCAGGAAACGACCACTTTTCAGGGCCCGGGACGAGAGCAGGATCCGAATGGCCGGAACCAGTCTGAGGATGCGCTCCTTCTCTCTAATGTTCATAACACAGCTCTTAGCAATTACAATTATAAAAATAATGTTGGAGTACTGCGCGCCCGATAAACTCCATCTCGTCGCGATCGCGCTCAAGGCAGGAACGCCCCTCTTTTTCAAACAAATACTGGTAGGCCGCCTGCCAGGCCGCCCCCCTGAAGGAAATCTCCTGCATTTCTTTATCCAGGGCTGCGCCCCCTTTCGAGCGGACCTCAAGTGGCTCCATGGCAGAACTATTGTGCTCGGTACCAAAACTCACCACAAAACCATGCTCATAGAAGTATGTCACATACTGCTGCAGCACTTCAGCCTGGTTTCGCCGGGGAATGCATTCCACCAGGCGAAATCCAAGATTCGACAAAGAGTCCATCAAGCCCTCCATATTTGCCTCAAAATCGGTCATTTCAGCCCCCGTACCATCCAGTAACATGGGATAAGCCGGCTCACCCCCGGCTTTCCGAATCAGGCTCATGATCTCGGGCAGTGGAAGAAAAGCTTTCTCATCTTCAGGCACATATGCTGGCGCAGCACTTTTTAATAAGCGGGCACGAAGCTCATTCTCCAGTCCAATGCGATCACCACGCGCACAGGCAGAGGGGCGACCATCATAGAGAAGTTCAAGCAAGCTGAACAGCTCTTCCTCGCTGGCAGCTACTTCTTCTAATTTGAGCCTGACAGCCTTGGCAAGGTGACGCTCGCGAAGCAAGCCTTCTGCAAGGTCGGCCATAAGCTCATCGAAAGAAAACCTGAATTCCAGTCCTTTTCGTTCCAACCAGGCATTCAAAAGGCCGATCATAGCCCCTACCTGCTGATTGCTCTCCTCAACAATCCGGTCGAGTTTCTGCCGGCTTTCTGCCGGTAGTATCGATGGATGGGCGAGACCCTTTCCGCTAACGTAAATACGGCCGGGATTCCCGGGATCATTGATGCGTATGCCTGCCTTCTGATCGGCTGTTGACACCCCGATCAGTTCAATGTTAAAGAGGGGGAAAACGCCCAGGTCACAACACTGCTGCTGAAATTCCTCATAGCCCGAACACACATAGAAATCATTGATTCCGAGGATGCGGACATCTGCTTCGACTGCCTTTTGGACCGCCTCCGATACCGAAGCAAAAGCACTGAAAGAATAGGGGGTATGGATGTGGTTGTTTACCTTCCGGAAAGGAAGTCGCTTATGCGGCCTGTAGGATGCCAGGAGCTCCTCCTTGTCGGGAAAATATGCAAAAATACTACTCATGTCATAAAGCCTCTTATACCCCCATTCGTGCGCGGTGCAGCTGCTCGCCGATGGTGTAATTCGTTTTACATGAATGGTTCCTCAAGGGCAGTATCCTGGTATGGATGGCATCCAGGATCCACGAAGCCTGGGGGAAGAAAAAGTCCTCCAGTTCGTAAGCCGGCGTAATCCAGTTGCGGGACCCCACTACGACGGGCGGTGCATCCAGATCGTCGAAGCCCATCTCCGTAATATTCTGGGCCATATCCTTCAGGTAAGACCCCCTCTCACTGGCATCACTGACCAGCAAAATACGACCGGTTTTCTTCAGCGATTCGAGCACGGGCTCGTAATTGAAGGGAACCAGGGAACGGGCATCAATAAGCTCGGCCGAGAGCCCGTATTTCTCTTCCAGTTCCCTGGCTGCTTCCATCGCACGATAAAGCGTTGCACCAATGCTCAGAATGGTGATGTCCTTCCCCTCGCGCTTTACATCTGGTTCGCCCAGGGGAATCTCATAATAGCCCTCAGGCACCCCCTCCCGGTGAAACTCTTCTCCGATTCCATAAAGCCGCTGACTTTCGAAGAAAACAACCGGGTCGGTTCCCTGCAGGGCAGCATTCATAAGGCCTTTGGCATCGTAAGGCGTGGCCGGAAAGACCACCTTGATCCCCGGTATATGGGCTACCAGCGACGACCAGTCCTGGGAATGCTGGGCTCCGTATTTCGAACCCACAGAAACCCTGAGTACCACGGGCATCTTAATCAGATTCCCACTCATGGCCTGCCACTTGGGCAACTGGTTAAAGACCTCATCGCCCGAGCGGCCCAGGAAGTCGCAGTACATAATCTCGGGAATTACGCGGCCACCACACATGCCATAACCAATGGCCGTACCCACTATGGCTCCCTCCGAGATCGGGGAATTAAAGAGGCGGTGGTAAGGCAGAGCTTCGGTGAGCCCGCGGTACACCGCAAAAGCCCCTCCCCAGTCACGGTTCTCCTCCCCATAGGCCACCAGGCTCGGATCTTTGTAAAAACGATCGACAATGGCCTCAAAAAGCGCATCCCGGAACTGGTATTGCTTCATCGCGGAATGGGCCTTGCCATTCTTATCATAGGCATAGCGCTCTTTGTGGGCAATTTGCTTTACCCTGGGATTCTCGGCCATGGGCATCAAAACCTCGGGGCTGCCCTTTTCCATTGCATCGAAAGACTGGTTCGAATACATCATTTCGCCGATCAGGTTGGGCTGTGATACCAGGTCCATGCGGGGACTCAGCTGCTCATCAATCGAAAGCCGGAAGGCCTCCATGATGAGTTCGTCGGTTTCGGCCTTCACCTGGTCCAGATCCGATTGTGTGGCCACACCGGCTCCGATCAGCTCCTCTGCATAGGACAGAATGGAATCCACCTTTTCCCAGGCTTCAACTTCCTCTTTGGTGCGGTAGGAAGACGAATCGGAAGGAGAGTGCCCGCTAAAGCGGTAGGTAAGTACATCCAGAAAGACGGGGCCATCCTTCTCCTCCAGATGCTTCATCTTCCTGGCGTAGGCATCGATCACTGCAAGGGGATTGTAGCCATCGACCCGTTCGGCATGCATGTTTTCGCGGTTCAACGCGGCCCCCACACGGGCAGCACAGCTGTAACCCATGGTTTCGCCACAGGTCTGACCACCCATCCCGTACTGGTTGTTCATAATATTAAAGATCAGCGGCAGGCCTCCCTTCATATCGCCTTCCCACAATTCCTTGAACTGATCCATTGTAGCAAAGCTCAGGCCCTCCCATACAGGTCCGCAGCCCAGAGAGGCATCACCTATGTTGGCCACCACGATGCCCTTTTTCCGGTTCACCTTTTTGTATAGTGCAGCCCCCACAGCGATATCGCCCGATCCGCCCACTATGGCGTTGTTGGGGTAGATTCCAAAGGGAGTGAAAAAGGCATGCATTGAGCCTCCAAGCCCCTTGTTGAAACCGGTCTCACGGGCAAAAATCTCGGCCAGTGTACCGTAGCAGAGGAATTTCAGGGCAAGCGATTTGACATCGCCCTGGTGTCCCTTTTCCACGATTCCGAGAATGCGCCCCCCGAAAAACGCTTTCATGGTGGCATAGAGTGCATCGTCATCAAGCTTTTGAATGGACGAAAGCCCCTTGGCCAGAATCTCGCCATGTGAGCGGTGCGAACCAAAAATATAGTCGTCCTTATCGAGGTGGTAAGCCATCCCTACAGCTGCAGCTTCCTGCCCGATCGAAAGGTGGGCCGGGCCGGGATGACTGTAGGGAATGCCTTTGTACCCGCCTGTGGTTTTAATCAGGTTGAGCATGGTCTCAAATTCACGGATGATCTGCATATCGCGGTAGATGCGCAGCAGGTCTTCCTTTGTGAACTTGCCCAGCTCCTCCTTCATGGTCTTATCGTATTCATTTATGGGAATGCTTCCCAGTTCCAGAACGGAGGATTTTCGAACCCTGGCCGGATCAATGAATTGTGTCTTTGGCATTTGAATGTGCTTTTTAGTGGTCTGTAAAAAGAATTAGAGCAAGCCGGAACTAAGCGCTTCGATTTCCTGCCTGATTTCGGCCAGGAAGAGCGTGGCGGGACCGCCATCCAGGGCCCTGTGGTCGTAGGTAAGTGAAAGTCCGATAAAGGGCTGAAAAGCAAAACTGCTATCGGGCATAACTGTCGGGCGCTGAACAATGGTATTAACCCCCAGTATGGCTACCTGAGGCAGGTTAATGACCGGGGTAAACATCTCCACTCCATAGTTCCCCAGATTCGACACCGTAAAAGAAGCGGCTTCGGGGACCAGCAAATCGGGCGAAACACTGCCTTCTCTGGCAGAGGCCACCAGCGTTTTAAGCCGGGAAGAGAGTAGCGGCAAAGAAAGGTCATCGGCATTTTGAAGTGTCGGTACCAAAAGCCCCCGCTCTGTATCTACGGCCAGTCCAAGATGGATCTTTTCGTACATTCTGACGGTATCGTCAAGGAAGTGGGCATTGGCAGCGCCATGCTTCCTTAATGCCCTGATCACAGCATAGCAGACCATGTCGTTCAGGGTGATGTTCTGTTCGTAACCTTCCTTCATCCGCGACTTGACCTCTCTGCGCAGTTGAAGCATGGCCGAAGCATTCGCACTCAGGTGGTGGGTCAGCTGGGCCGATTGCTGCAGGGAAGCATGCATGGCCGAGGCAATGATCTTTCTCACATTCGACAGGGGAATATCTGTATAGGCAACTGTTCCTGCACAGCCGGCCCGGGCAGCCTCCCCGGCCGTATTCACAAGCTCTGCAGCTCTGATCTTCCCAAAGGGCCTGCTGCCTGAATCAGGCACATGCAGGCCATCTTCTTCCAGTTTTTTACCGGCCAGGGGAGTCATCCGTTTCCCCTTCTCCATCTCGGCCAGCACATCCCGTTCAATAAGCCGCCCCCCGGGGCCACTGCCAATCACATCTTCCAGACTAATACGCTTCTCCCTCGCCAGCTTCCTGGCCCTGGGCGATACGGCAGCAGAGCCGGCAGCAGGACTGTCCTGCTCCTCTGCTTGCTTTGCAGGAGCATCGGCCTGTCCTGTTTCCCCGGCAGCCCCGTCAGCAGCCTTATCAGAGGCCTGCCCTGCATCAGTTGCGGGCATGAGAGCGGAAAAATCCTCCCCCTTCTGTCCAATTGCAGCCACATTGAGCAGTACAGGGACCTCATCCCCTTCCTCAAAAAAGCGGGCCAGCAGGATCCCTTCAACCTGTGCCTCCTCCTCAAAGGAGGCCTTATCGGTTTCATAAGCAAACAAAAGGTCTCCGGGTGCTACAGGCTCACCCACAGCCTTATACCATTCGGTAAGAATACAACTTTCAACAGATTGCCCCTGTCGCGGCATAATAACAGCCTGTGCCATACTATTGGTGATTAATTTGATTACTTGTATACACAAGTGCAAATATAAACTCTTTTACGACAACCACAAAAAGTCGAGCATGACAAAAATATATTGCTTTGTATTACAATAGCTTTAGAATGAATACAAGGCCGTATTCAGGTCATTTTTTGAATCTGAAAAAACTATACATATATTTACAGGATATTTTGCTTGTAAGCACTAGTAGAAGGCACTAATGAAAGAGATTCCGCAATACCGACAACTCTACGAAAGGCTCAGGAAGCTGATCGAAGAGGGAAGCTACCAACGCGGCGATCTCCTGCCCTCCGAAAATGAGTTATGCGCTGCTCATCACCTGACCCGCCCCACCGTCCGCAAAGCCCTCGACATGCTTGTCAACGAAGGCTTTATCAAGCGTCACCAGGGCAAGGGCAGTATCGTGCAGGGGACCCCGAAAGGCATTGGCATCCTTTCCCTTTCCGGCACCACTTCGGCCATCGGACAGGACAGGCTGAAGACGAAAATTATCGTTAAACCGGAGATCCGGATCTGGGAAGAAGCCTTCGGCTATGAAATCGGTGAACGGGAACGAAGCCTGGGGTGCATCTACATGGAGCGTCTCCGCCTCATCGATGACGCACCGGTGTTCTACGATATTACCATGATTCCGAACCTGAACCTGCCCCGCTTCACTTCACGCTCGTTCGAAAATAAATCGCTCTTCGACATCCTGCGGCTACACTACCAAATCAGGGTAAAGGGAGGGGAACAAAGAATTCTGGCCATTACCGCCGACGAGCGCATCCGTGAACATTTCCGGGTGGCGGCACACCATCCCATTCTGCGGCTCGACCGGAAAATGGACAGCAACCGGAGCGACTTCTCCTTTTACAGCCAGATCTATTGCAACACCAGTGACTACAGCCTGATTGGCCGATTCTAGCCAACCGGCTGCTACAGCAATGGCAAAGACCAGGCCTCAGAAGCCTTAGTCCCTTCCTTGTTCACAATTGGAACAGTATTTGCTTTACAATAGCTATCACATTCTCATCTGTTAAACCCAGGAAGCATGAAAAAGCTATACCCACTACTCGCACTTGCCGCCCTGCTTTGGGCCCCGCAACTTCGGGCACAAAAATCGATATACGACTTCGGCTTTGAGAATCAATTCAAGCTGCCACCCATGAAGTTCTACATCCTGAAAGATGTCGTCTCGGAAAGCTACCAGACCCAAAGTGAGTCCTTGCATACCGAAATCACAGCCGAAGGAGAACCCCCCATCACCCAGTCTTCAAGCGCCTATATTTCCAATCCCCTTGCCATTGATGCTGTTCGCATGCTGGAGCACTACGCCATGGACCATCTCCTGGAAAAGGGTAAAGCTGAAGGAAGTGCCGAACTAAGTGTAATATACTTCAATCGCTACGATCACCAAAACCTGGGAACCGTGGTGGGCTACCTGACTTTCGGCATAAGCGCCATACTGGGTGTCCCCATTTCCACCGTGGTTATCGATGTGGAACTGCAGGCCGAATTCTTCGATAAAGACGGCCACTCCACAGCCACCTACCGGGCTACAGCTCAGGCCAAAAAACGGGAGACCCTCTTCAACAGTCCATCGGATCGCCTGATCCACCAAAAGGCCATCAGGGAGGCCCTGGTCCATCTGAATCAAGAAATCATGGCAGACAGCAGCCTCTGGAAGGCCAACTAAACCCGGCTATCTGAATTCCAGCTTCAGGGTGGCTTCTGGCACAGCTTCACAAGACACCTTCAGGACGGCTGTTCCCTGCTCACCAGGGATGCTCCTCAGAACGGCCACAGCCTTCCCGTAAAACAATGGATGAGTGTTGTCCCCGAAAGCATCGTGCCCCATCTGGTTGCCATTGGCAACACCGGCGAGCCGGGCAGCACCAAGAAGCTCGAAGCGAAGCTGGTTCATAGCCAGGGGACAAAGATTCCCTCTTTCGTCCTGCATTTCAATGGTCACATAACAGAGG
>PDRI01000034.1 GCA_002748055.1 Bacteroidota bacterium
AAGTTTTGTGTTTTACAAAGTAAACCGTTTTGATTTGAAGGGTAGAAAACAATTGGCAACACAAGAAAAATACTATTTGGTAGATATGGGTTTTATCAATTTTTTACAAGGCAAAGAACGTACTACTGACAGAGGACATATTTTGGAAAATGTTGTTTACTTGGAACTACTTCGTAGAGGCAATAAAATATGGACAGGTACAAGTCGAAATAGTGAAGTAGATTTTGTTTGTAAAAACAAAACAGGTGATATAGAATATTATCAAGTTGCTTGGCAAACGAATGATGAAAATACCATAGAACGAGAATTTGGAGCGTTGGAAAAAATAAAAGATAATTATCCTAAATACTTGCTTACAACAGATGGGTTTACTCAAAGTCGAAGTGGAGTAAGGCATTTAAACGTATTTGATTGGTTATTAGATAAGTAAAATTGGCTATAACAATGTGTATAAGCAATAGCGGGGCAAGTACTTAACTTAAAGATTGTGCATTTTTACCCGCCAAACCTTATTATAATTTTTTATGTAAATTTGAATAATCAAAATAAGGTTTGGCTAAGGGCAGTTTAGGTTTGAAGTTTATAGCTTTTAATTCCGCTACTGCTCATATACTCACCGTTGCCATTAATACGATGAACATAAACTATCAACTTACAAATTCGGATTTTTTAGAGTACCAGCTTTATGCATCTTCAAAATCTGAATTACATAGAAAAAAACGATTTCGTTCTCGAATAATTATTCCGATATTTTACTTAGTACTCGGAATATTTTTTGCAAACCAAAGTGGAAAATTTGGAATCGGAATTGCATTCGTTTTATTTGGAATTTTATGGTTTGTATTATATCCATTGTATTCTAAATGGAAATACAAAAACCATTTTAAGAAACACATTGAGGAAAATTATAAAAATCGGATTAACAAACCTGTGGAAATTGAACTTGATGAAAATTCTGTGAATGCCAAAGATTTTATATCTGAAAGTAAAATAAACGGAACTGAACTTAAGGAATTGATAGAGACGAAAGAGCATCTCTTTATAAAACTGACAACGGATTTATCTCTCATTATTCCAAAACACTCGATTGAATCAAACAGAATTTAAAAAACGAGTGATTGAATTAGGAGCTGAATATGTTGATGAACTAAAATGGAAATGGAAATAAGAAGTACTAATGGCAACAATAGCTATAAGTAATTGCTGCTACTCGCCTACTTCTGAAAATCCGCAAGGATTTTCAGCTTGGTGTGTACTTGGAAATTTTGTAAAGAGTACATGGCTTTTTTCTTCAGGTTCCATGCTCTCGATATCGTTCAGCCGCTTGAGCATACCTGGATCCTTGAGGATGTTTTCCGGGAGACAAGAATATCGATAGCACGGCTTTACCTGCGGGTAAACCTGCAGGGGCTGCAAAACCAGTTAAAGAAATACCACCCTTTGAAAGGGTACAAAACCAAAGTGCATATTAATCGTTAAATTTGCAGGAGGCAGAAAACATGCTAATTATGGACATCGTTGAACTACGTACAGACCTGCACAATATGATCGATAAGATATCGGACAGCAATGTTTTAAATGCCGTTAAGACCTTATTGGCAGGTAAGGCAGCAGCGCAGGAAGACTGGTGGGATGAGGTGAGTGAGGAGGATCGAAAGGCCATAGAAGAAGGTCTGGAGCAGCTGGATCGCGGGGAGTATCTGACCCGTTCTGAGGTAAGGGAGAAGATCCAGGAGAAATACAAGCTCTAAATCCTTTGTCATGTCTTATCCAGTACGCTACTCCACTCGTGCTTACCAGGAGTATGAGGAGATCCTTGATTATGTATCAGGTCAGTTTGGTGCAGCGGTAGCTGCCCGGGTTGATATTTACTTTGAAGAGGTGATCGATCAGATAGCCATCAATCCCAACAGTTCCCATACTCGAATAAAAGGAAAAACCTTCGCCGTTGCGTGATTAGCCCACAAACAACACTGTATTACCGGTTCAACAGAGAGTGTGTAGAACTGGCCAGCTTCAGGGGTAACCGGATGGATCCGAAGGCCCTGAACCTGTAAGGTGTTTTGTTGGCCTTTGCCTCATGCCCCTTCCTTCACTCCTTTGCGCCCTGGGTTCAGTCAGGGGCAATCGGACAAAGGCCATGCTCGCTCGGTATTTAACATAATGACTTTTATGTCTGCTCCTTCCGCCCTAAATAGGGAAACATAAAAGGGCATTATGTGAAATACTCGCTGGTCTTCTGGTCACCGCGCGGCGGGTAGCACATTAAAAAAGCACACAGGCTGTGCCCGCAGAATCCGCACTATTTAATAGGTTTACGCTCGCAAGGCCAAGCCCGGAGGGTTTTTGATACAGTGCCGTCCGCAGTTGGAGGTTGATTGCTCCGGCGGGTGGTTTTTGTTGAATAACCGGGGTGGCCAGGTGAGTGCGGAGTTTTTACTGACACCCCGGTTGAAGGTACTGCTGAAACCAACCCGGGTGGCCCTCTTCTCCCGCGAAAAAGGGTAGAACTCCGTTCATAAACCCGGACAAAATGGAACTTCCCTCTGAAGTCGAAGAAAGTCCGGTGTGGTCGGGGTAGCGGGATTTGAACCCACGACCTCTTCGTCCCGAACGAAGCGCGCTACCGGGCTGCGCTATACCCCGATTGGATCATTGATCCGGGCACAAAATTACAAAAGATTATGAATTTTTAAAGTACCGGATGCATTCCTCCTGCAACTTTTCACAGTCGACGGGGACCACACCGGCTTTTTCGCAAACCTGACCGCCGGCAAGGTTCGAAATAGCGGCGATCTCTGGGATGGTCAGGCCTGCAACCTTAGCCAGGGCAGCAACACTGATCACGGTATCTCCCGCCCCGGAAACATCCGCAATCTCACGCTCAACAGCAGGTAAGTGGTAACTGCCTTCGGCATCCAGCGCGAGTACCCCGTTTTCGCTTAGGGTGAGCAGAAGCGTCTCTATTCCCTGCTCTTCCCGAAAAGGTGAAACGGCCTGTGCTATGGCCACAATGTCCTCTTTCTTCAGATCCAGTTCTGCACCCCGGGCCATTTCCTTAAAGTTTGGCTTGAAAAGGCTCACCTTCCTGTAAAGGTGGAAACTTCTGAACTTGGGATCGACCAGAACAGGAACCAAAACCTGCGCAGCCAGATCAATAATGGATTCAATAAATTCGGGGGTCAGCACTCCCTTGTCATAGTCCTGGAAAACAATGGCATCTATACCGCCGCTCTCGAGTAAATTCCGGACCAGTTCAAGAAACTCGTTCTGAACAGGCTTCTCCAGGAACTCATCCATTTCTTCATCGACCCTGAGCAGGTGACGGCTTCCGCTGATGATCCTGGTTTTCTGTGTGGTAACTCTTCCGTCATCCACCACAAGCCCAATATCCGAAAGATTCTGTTCCTCCATCAACTGCAGAAACATTCGCCCCCGGTAATCGCCACCAATGACCGAACAGAGGATGGGTACAGCACCCATGGCCTTGATATTCAAGGCGACATTGGCAGCCCCCCCCAGCCTGTTTTCTTCCCTTACGCCCGAAACAATGGGAACGGGTGCTTCCGGAGAAACACGATTCACCTCCCCCCAGAGGTAGGTGTCAATCATCACGTCGCCGATGATGAGTATTTTTTGCTTATCGAAGTGCGCAAACAGGTCCTGAAAGTCGGTGGATTCAAACATCTATGCTGAATAAGACTCAGACAAAGATAGGATTTTATCGGCTAATACGGGTCCACGTCAACGGCCACACGCACAGCCCTGAACACCTCCTGCTTGTCAAGCGTTCCAAGAACCCCGGCCAGGAGGCTGCGGGCCTTTTCCATCGAAGCTTCCCGCTCGATTTTCAGAATGATGAATTTAATAAAGTAGTTGTGGGTCTTTCGCACCGGCGGATACTGGGGCCCATAAACCCTCATGCCGAAAATCTCCCTCAGCGAAGCAGCAACCCGATCGCATGCACCATCCAGAATGGAGGGAATGCGATGCCTGAAGCGAATCCTGATCATCCGGCTGAAAGGGGGATAGGAAAATAGCTCGCGTTCGGCCATCTGGTCCTTGTAGAATCCCTCAAAATCCTGCCTCACAATGTAATCGATCACCGGATGCCCGGGATCCATGGTCTGGATGATCACCTTCCCCTGCTTCTTTCGTCTCCCGGCCCGGCCACTTACCTGTGAGATCAACTGATAACTACGCTCAAAAGCCCTGAAATCGGGAAAGTTCAACATGCTGTCGGCATCTATTATCCCCACCAGCCCCACATTGCCAAAGTCGAGGCCTTTCGACAGCATCTGTGTTCCAATGAGCACATCAAGCTCACGGCTGGCAAAACGATTCAGGATACGCTCGTAGGAACGGACCGAGCGGGCCACATCTCTGTCGAGTCTCCCGACCCGGATGCCTTCGAAAACCAGGGCTATTTCCTCTTCCAGGCTTTCGGTACCTATCCCCTTCATTTGCATACGCGTGGCTCCGCAGGAAGGGCAGGATCCGGGCACCGGCTCCTGGTAACCGCAGTAATGGCACTCCATCTTTCCACTGTAGCGGTGATAGGTAAGGCTGACATCGCAGCGGCTGCACTTCGGGATATGACCGCAATCCTGGCAGAGCAGGTAGTGGGCAAAACCCCTTCGGTTCTGAAAGAGGATGATCTGTTCCTGGTTCTCCAGGCAGGTCCTGATGCCTGCAACCATCTCCGGTGTAAAATGGGAGAGCATCTGCTTCCGCTTCGTGGCCCGTGCCACATCGGCCAGGACCATTTCAGGCGGGGCTACCTTTCCATAACGCTCTTTCAGCTCGACGAGCCCGTACTTTCCCTGCCGGGCATTGTAGAGGGTCTCAAATGAAGGCGTAGCCGTTCCAAGCAACACATTCGCCTCCTGGAACAGCGCCAGCACCTGGGCTGTATCACGGGCATTGTAGCGCGGAGCAGGATCGAATTGCTTGAAGGTGTACTCATGCTCCTCATCGATAATGATCAGGCCCAGCCTGTCGATCGGAAGATAAATGGCCGACCTCACACCAATGATGATGTCGTAGGGTGGCTGATCGGTGAGGCCCAACAGGTTGCGGTACACATGCACCCGTTCGGCATCGCTGTAGCGCGAATGAAAAACCCCTACACCTGCGCCAAACACCCGTCTGATTCGTTGGATGATCTGGGTGCTAAGCGCAATCTCGGGGAGCAGGTAGAGCACCTGCCTGCCTGCCTCCAGACTGTCGCGAATCAGGTGAATATAGAGCTCGGTTTTTCCACTTGAGGTAATCCCGTGAAGCAGAACAGTCTGCTTCGTGTTGAAATGGCTGCGTATGGCTTCCAGGGCTTCATGCTGAGCCTGGTTCAGACGGGCCGGCGCCTGAACTTTTTCGGCCTCTGCATTTGCCATCTCCTCTTTGTCCTCCTGTACAAGTATCGCCTTCTTCAGCAAGGCATTCAGCGATTGTGCAGGCAATGCTCCGCTCAGTTGCTTTCGCAAAACCGGTCCCGTTTCCTTTCCTGTTCCGGCCAGATCGAGCAGGCGCTCAATAAGGGCGCGCTGTTTCGGGGCGCGCTGCAACTTATCGAGCAATGCATGCTGGGCCTCTTCAGAGCGATAGGCAGGGGCCAGAGAAATGTAGCTGCGCAGTTTGGGCTTCGCCCCTTTTGGCATAAATTCATTGATCTCAACAGCTCCCTGATCGACCAATTGCCGCAGCAGCCGGTGCACACTTCCATGAATCCCGCTTAATTGCAGATCTCCAATGGTCACCTCTCCCTCTTCCCGAATGAGTTTAAGAAGCAAACGGGCCTGGCGGTCCAATGCCTCTTCGTCATTCCAGCCGGGATTGGAACGAACGCGCGATTCGCTTTCGGGACGAAGGCCTGAAGGCAGGGCTGCACGCATCAGCTCGCCCGGGCTGCACATGTAATAGTTTCCGATCCACTTCCAGAGCTGAAGCTGCAGCGCTGAGACCACCGGAGTCTCGTCGACCTGCTCCAGAATCGCTTTAAGGCTGTAGCCGTCCGGGGCATCTTCTTCGAGCGACAGCAAGAGTCCGGTATAGACCTTCTTCTTTCCAAAAGGAACGAGGACTCGCATGCCGGGCGCAAGCCTGCCGCACAAGTCTTCGGGAATGCGATAACTGAAGGTTCCGCTTACCGCCAGCGGAAGAATAACTGAAGCACAGGTTGCTTTGCCGGACATGAACGGCAAGGTACGAAAAATGGAAGGCTGCAGGAAAAAGGATTAGACCGAAAGAATCTCCACCATCTGCATCTGGGACGGATCCACGTTCTTTTTCAGTTTAATAACCTTCCGGAAGGGAACGTGGTCGATCTCCCCGTTATGGAAACCCACCATCACACTCTTCTGGTCGTCCAGCAGGGCATCTACAGCAGCAAAGCCGAGTTTACTGCCATTCACGCGGTCGAGTGCCGAGGGTTTACCGCCTCGCTGAATGTGCCCCAGCACCGAGACCCTTATGTCGTAGTCTACAAAGCTATCCTTTACCCTGTCTGCAATGGCAAAAGCACCTCCCGATTCATCTCCTTCAGCCACAATGATGATGTTACTCGACTTCTTACGCTTAAAGCCCTTCTCAAGGTGATCCTTCAGGTTCTCGACCTGACCATGTACCTCGGGGATCAGGACGGCCTCGGCACCTGAAGCAATCCCGCTTTCCAGGGCAATGAAGCCGGCATCGCGACCCATGACTTCAATGAAAAACAAGCGGTTGTGGCTGCCCGCCGTATCCCTGATCTTATCCACAGCGTCAACCACCGTATTCATAGCAGTATCGTAGCCGATGGTGTAATCGGTCCCATATATATCGTTATCGATAGTGCCCGGAATGCCTACAAAAGGGATGTCGGAAAACTCATCACAGAATACCCTCGCACCGGTAAGTGAACCATCCCCTCCAATGACCACGACGGCATCAATGCCGGCCTCTTTCAGGTTACGGTAGGCGGTCTTTCGCCCCTCGGCCTCCATGAATTCCTTGCTCCGGGCCGTCTTCAGAATGGTTCCGCCCCTGTCGAGAATGTCACTCACACTGTGGGCCTTGAGGCTCACAAAATGATTGTAGATCATACCATGGTAGCCATGCCTCACACCACTTACTTCAATTCCGTTATAGATGGCTGTCCGGGTAACCCCCCTGATGGCAGCGTTCATTCCGGGGGCGTCTCCCCCGGAAGTAAGTACAGCTAATCGCTTGATTTTTCCCATGGTTTACAAAAAATTAAGGAACAAAATTACGGAAAATAATCTTAACCCCGCATTATCTTTCTTATCTCCGTTGCAACCTCTTCAAGTTGCAGCCGCGAGGTAGAAGTTGCCCCGCTGATTCCAACGGAACTAAAACCCTCGAACCAGGATCTCTCTAGTTCATCGGGCCCGGAAATCCAACGGGTCGAAGGATTGAGAGAAGCACAGTATTCGTATAGCATTCTGCCATTGGAGGAATTCTTCCCACTGATAAAGAGGATGAGCTCATAGTTCCCGACAAATTCTGCCAGGCCAGGTTTACGCTTTTTCATCTGACTGCAAATCGTGCAGTTCGCATTAAGTCCCTGAACGCTTCCGCAACGCTCATTCAATGCTGCTTTCAGTTCGGAAAAGCCCTCGGGGTCCATTGTGGTCTGGGAAAACAAATGAATCTTTTTCGAAACATCGATCCGGTGGAGGTCTGCACTGTCCTCAATCACCACCGCATCTCCGTCAATCTGGCCCATCAGCCCTATGGTTTCGGGATGTGTCGCCTTCCCATAAATGACGATCTGTTCCCTCGCAGGGTCCATGGAAGCATAACAGTTTCGAATCTTTTCCTGCAGCTTGAGTACAATGGGACAGGTGGCATTGATGACTTCTATTCCGTTTTTACGCGCCAGTTCGTAGATGGAGGGGGCTTCTCCATGGGCCCTAAAGAGCACCCTTGCTCCTTTAAGTTTGGCCAGTTCCTGATGATTGATGGTTTTGAGTCCAAGTGCCGCCAATCGTTTGACTTCCTCCCCATTGTGTACCATCTCCCCCAGGCCATACAGCTGCTGCCCCTGTTTCAGGAGTTCCCTGGCCTTGTCAAAAGCCTGCTCCACACCGAAGCAAAAACCGGCTCCCGGGTCAATGTCAATCTTCATGCCCCCTGAATGCTGTGCGTTCTTGAAAAACCTCTCTGAACCACTCCATCTGGTCCTCAATCTGCATCTCGCTATTATCGAGTAAGAGGGCGTCTACTGCCTGTTTCAAGGGACTATCCTCCCGGGTCGAGTCTATGCGATCCCGTTTTTCCAGGTTCTGCCTGACCTGCTCAAGCTCTGCTTCCATCCCCTTTTCCTTTAGCTCTTTAAACCGCCGTTGAGCCCGAACCTCAACTGAAGCTGTCAGGAAAATCTTTAGTTCGGCATCGGGGAATACCACAGTCCCAATGTCCCGTCCATCCATGACCACAGCCTTTTCCCGGCCCATCCGCCGTTGCTCCTCAACAAGCCCTTGCCGAACAGGCGAAAGAGTGGCGATATAACTGACATGATCTGAAACGTCGAGCTCCCGAATGCGGTCCTCTACCATGCGATCGTTCATAAAGATTTCCGAACGCTTTTGCACTGTGTTGAAACGAAATTCGATGCGGGTCCGGTCCATTACCTCCATTACCCGTTCAACAGGGGGGGCATCACTTCCTTCAAAAAGGCCCACTTCCATAGCTGCCAGGGTAACCACCCTGTACATGGCACCGGTATCAATGTAGCGATATCCCACATCCGCAGCAATCGTTTTAGCAAATGTGCTCTTCCCGCAGGAAGAATTTCCATCGAGTGCGACAATGATTTTTCTTTGCTCCACTGGCTTGGTTTTAAGGCCATAAAGATAGCGTTTTGCACAATAGTGCTCAGGGTGTGCGATGGTAAAAATCCGAGAGGTTGGTTGTGAGCGAAAAATGGCTGGAACCGCCGGCAAGGTGATAGGAAGAACGTCCAAAGGCAAAGTGGAATTTCGACACGCGAAATCCAAGCCCCCATGAGAAACCAACCATGCCCGGCTTTCCGGACACCTTCATCTCCTGCCTGCGTTTGTAATTATAGCCCAGGTCAATGTGAAAGTTTTTTCCAAGCAGAAATTCGGTTCCGAAGACCAGATGACGCATCAGCTTGTCTCCAAATTCATCGAAGCTGCTTGTCTTGACTTCCTCATTGAAAAAATCGGTTTTGTCCTGGCCCTCCACCTCATAAGTCAGGTCCCATTTCTCGAGGTTTTGAAGGGTAATACTAAAGCGAAAGGGGGCATGTGCCAGGCCCTGGGTGATCCCGGCCTGAATCTCGAAAGGCAGCTTCTCCCGTGTCCCGCTGTAAGTAATCAGCTGCGCTCCCATGTTTTTCACGACCACCGCCACAGTGGTATGGGAACGATCGATCCGATAGCAGAGGCCAAGGTCGAGGGCCAGCCCCAGAGAACTGTATTGCTCCAGGGAAGAATAGATTGGTTTTAGGTTTAGTCCAACTGTCAGTGCAGAGTCGATCACTGATCGCGACCACATTACATTCAGGGCATATTCGGAGGCCCTAAAGTTGCCCTGAAGCTCCCCCAGCTCGTCGGTCTGCTCAAAGCTGCCATAGTTTACATAATGAATACCGGCCGCCAGGTTCCCAAGGCGTTCATGTCTGCGGGCATAGGAAGCATAACCAAAATTCACCCCGGCAAAATAATTTACATAATTCAGGTTAAGATGGTTGTGCATACCAGCACTGAGCAGGGCCGGGTTGTGAAAAGCCAGGTTAATGTCATCATCGGCAATGGAAACCAACTCTCCCCCCAGTGCAGCCACACGCGCTGCATTGGTGAGTCCGAGAAAACTGTAGGTGGCATTCCCACCCTTCTGGGCATAGCCCCCACACAGGGGCATAAGCAGAAATATTGCCAATAGCAGAGGCCTGTTCATCCCTGATAAAACGCTAATTCATCCTGGTTAGTATTCACCGAGAACCTGCTTCAGCAGACTTTTAGCCTGCAGCACCCAGGCCCGGTAAGCATCACGGTCAAATGTACGTATTTGCAACGGAATATCGCCATTTTTGGTTTTACCCGGCACAGCCATCCCCCGCTCAAAGGCATCAAGGGCATTCAGATACTGCTCGTAGTGCCCTTCGGCAGGAAAGAGTCCGATGTCCACACCCAGCCAGGCCGCCTCTGCCACTGTCTCAAAACCGGCAGTGGTCCAGAGACGGGAGCACTTGCATAGTTTTCCGAGAAAGACATCAGCGGCCGGGGCATGCAAAACGTAGGCCTTCGGAAGCTTGCTTAAGGCTTGATGAAAACAATAAACGTCCACCCCTCCCTCTGGCGACTCACCCTGGCGATGAATCAGATCCCAAATATGGCCTTCGTCCATAAAATAGGCGAGCTGACGCTTACCGGGCTTATAGGTCGACTTCAGCACCTCAGCTCTGATCAGCGGAGGAAAAAGCAGGTAAGGATCCCGGGCTTGCAGGTCGGCCCCGAAAGAAAGGACCAGAATCCGGTCACTACCTGCAGCCACAATACGCGACATCCAGGCAAGAAGACGCTTCCCCATCGGTGCCGTTTTGCCGGTTCTTCGCCTTTTGATCTGGTGATAGAAGTGGTGCCCAACGGCAATACGCCTGATGCCCCCGGGACAGCGGCGAAGAGCCAGGGCAGCCAGTCCCTCGTAAAAGTTAAAAACGTATTCGGGCCGGAGGGTTGCAATGCGCTTTCTCAATCGACGAACCTCCTTCAGGTAACGGGGGATGCGAAAGGCGTTCAGCCATATTGATGCAGCTGTTTCAATGCCCCTGCGGTTCGCCCGCCTGTGCAACCATGGTGCGGCATAGTGCCAGTGCTTTCCTTCGAAAGGCCGAAGATAGTAGGCGGGTAAAAGGACTTCGTTTCGACTGCCGGTCCAGACCTCGACGACATCGTGGCCAAGAGACTCCAACATTTCAGCCATAGCCAGTGCCTGGCTCAAATGCCCCCGGCCCTCGCCCTGAACAAAGAACAGACAACGGGCCATGACTCAGGAATAAGGCGGATGTCGTAAAAGCTCCTTTCTGCCGGGACGAATTCCCTTCAGGCTGCTTATCTGAGAAAGGAAAAGCCCAAGAACAGTCAGGGCAATACCCAGAATCTTAAGCAAGGGCATTGCCTCACCAAGCAGGAAAAAGGAGACTATAGCTGTGACCACCGGAACAATGTTAGCGAAAACATTAGACCTGGCAGCACCCAGTTCCCGGATGCTGACAGCCATCAGGATGAAGCAGATTCCCGAGCCAAAAATCCCGAGAAACAGCAGGGATAGCAGGCTGTCGCGGGTAATGGCATGGGGATCGAAATGGGGCCATTCCCAAATCAGGAAGATCGGAAGAAAGAGCAGCAGGCCGTAGAGGCTCTGATAAGCGGTGATGGTCATTGGAGGATAGTCATCGACGAGCCTGCGTACCACCATGGTGTAGCCCACAGCGCTTACAACGGCCAAAAGCAATAGGAGAATGCCTTTATAATCGGCGCTCAGCTCTCCACGCCCGACCATGACCACCATTAATACCCCCATAAAGGAAACCACGAGCCCAAGCTTGTTCAGGAGGGTTAATCGCTCCCCAAACAGCAATCGGGCCACAAAGGGGACAAGCAGGGGGATGGTGGAAATAATGACAGCGGCAACGGTTGCACTCACACGGCTAAGCCCGTTGGCCTCGCCCAGGAAATACATAAAGGGTTCAAAAAAGGCCATAAGGATGAACCAGGGCTGGTCGGCGGCTTTGATCCGCTTCAGGCGACCCGCCGGAAAGGCAAAGCCAAAAAGAAAAAAGATAGAAATAAACAGGCGCTGGAATACAATGGTCATGGGCCTGAAAGAGACTGCTGCAATCTTAAAAAAAACAAAGGTAAACCCCCAGAGAGTCATGGCCAGAATGGCACTCAGATATGCTCCGGACTTCCCTGAAAACATCAGGCTGCCTTAAGTCGCTTCAGATTGGTCTTTTCCAGTTTCTCCCGGGCATACTTAATCCCAATATGCATATCGCCGGGGTTTTCCCTGGAGGGAAGTTCGAACATGGCATCCATGATAATGGCCTCACAAATCGAGCGAAGGCCACGTGCGCCCAACTTGAATTCAAGCGCCTTCTCCACGATATAGTCCAGCACCTTCTTGTCCCAGCTAAGCTTTATGCCATCGATCTCGAAAAGCTTCTCATATTGCTTGATAATGGCATTTTTAGGCTCTGTGAGAATGCGCCTGAGCGCCTCCGCGTTCAAGGGATTCAGGTAGGTGAGTACCGGCAGCCGGCCGATAATCTCCGGAATCATGCCAAAGGCCTTGAGGTCCTGGGGGGCCACATATTGAAGAAGATTGTCCTTTTCAATGGCATCGGTCTCCCTGGCTGCGTTATAACCAACCACCTGGGTATTAAGCCTTCCTGCGATCTTTCGCTCAATGCCATCGAAGGCCCCTCCGCAGATGAAAAGGATGTTCTTGGTATTCACCGGAATCATCTTCTGGTCGGGGTGCTTTCTGCCCCCCTGCGGCGGCACATTTATGATGGAACCCTCCAGTAATTTCAGGAGCCCCTGCTGCACACCCTCGCCGGATACATCCCTGGTAATGGATGGGTTGTCGCTTTTACGGGCAATCTTATCGACCTCGTCGATGAAAACAATGCCCTTCTCAGCTGCCTCCACGTTGTAATCGGCCACCTGCAACAACCTGGTCAACACACTCTCAATATCCTCGCCCACATAACCTGCCTCGGTAAGCACCGTCGCATCAACAATGGTGAAGGGAACATGCAGAAGGCGGGCAATGGTACGGGCGAGCAGGGTCTTGCCCGTTCCTGTCTCGCCAACCAGGACAATGTTCGATTTCTCTATCTCCACCTCATCTTTGCTGTCGTGCTGCATGAGGCGTTTGTAGTGATTGTAAACGGCAACGGAAATGTACTTCTTAGCCTCCTCCTGCCCAATCACATACAAATCGAGAAAACGCTTGATCTCCATGGGCTTCATCAACTGAATCTGGCCCATATCAAACTCGCTGTTTGCCCCGAGTTCCTCCTGGACAATGCTGTAGGCCTGCTCAATGCAACGGTCACAGATATGCCCCGAAATGCCTGCGATAAGCAGGTTCGTGTCTTTTTTCTCCCTTCCGCAAAAAGAGCAACGGTCCATGGCTATTTCTTTTTCGATGATCTGACCAATACCTCATCAATCATTCCGTACTCCTTAGCCTCGCTGGCGGTCATCCAGAAATCCCGGTCACCGTCCTTTTCCACCTGGGCGATGTCCTTTCCGGTATGCTCGGCAATAATGGCATAGAGTTCCTTCTTCATCTTGAGAATCTCGCGGGCGGTTATCTCAATGTCGGATGCCTGACCCTGGGCTCCTCCCATGGGTTGGTGAATCATAAGCCGGCTGTGCTTCAGGGCAGAACGCTTACCCGGACTGCCAGCTGCCAGGAGAACCGCAGCCATGGAAGCAGCCATGCCGGTACAGATGGTAGCCACATCGCAGGAGGTGTACTGCATGGTATCGTAGATCCCCAGACCGGCATTAACCGATCCGCCGGGCGAATTAAAATAAACCTGAATGTCCTTGGAAGGATCGGCCGAATCGAGATAGAGCAGCTGGGCCTGAATAATATTGGCCACATAGTCGTCGATGGGAGCTCCCAGAAAAATAATGCGATCCATCATTAACCTGGAGAAAACATCCATAGATGCAACATTGAGTTGACGCTCCTCAATAATGGTTGGGCTTATATAGCTGGCATACTGCGATGTAAAGCGATGCATTGCCATGCTACTGATGCCCATATGCTGGTTCGCGAACTTCTTAAAATCGTCCTTTTGACTCATCTTGAAAAAGATTGGTTCTATTTTTCGTACAATTTACGGAACTTCTCCGAACTAATTTCCTTGTCTTCGACTTTGGCTGTCGATTTTACATAGGCCATGAGCTTTTCCTCGGCACGTTGCTCGTGAATCCGCCTGGCTTCCTCGGGCTTGCTCAGCATCTCCTTTGCAAAATTATCGAGGTACTCCTCCGGAATATCCGCCAAACCGTATTGCATGTACTGGCTGCGGGCAATTTCCCTGGCTGCAGCCAGCGCTTCTTCGGCTTCCACCTTGATCTCTTGTTGCTTAAGCAGATGTTCCTTGATCAACTGCCACTTGAAATCGCCCTCGTATTTATCGAAATCGGCATCAACCTGGGCTTCAGTCAGCTGCTCATTGGATTCTACCATCCAACGCTTCAGAAACTCAACGGGCAGTTCCAGCTTCGCCTTCTTTGTCAGGGCTTCGCGGGTATCGATCATGAAGCGGTATTCACTTTCACGTTCGTAATTGGCTTCGATCTCCTCAGTGATACGTTTTTCAAACTCTTCTTCATTTTTCACCTTTCCCTCTCCGTAAGCCTTATCGAAGAATTCCTGTCCGATCCTGGCCTTCTCGAACTTCAACACCTCCCTGATCACACACTTAAAACTGCCATCAAGCAGGGCTGCCTGATCCTTGTCAATGCGCAGCAATGAAGCAACTTCGGTATCATTTGGGTAGGCTTTTTTAACATCGAATATGACCTCATCGCCACTTCCGGCCCCACTAAAAAGCAGCTTTTGTTCATCATCCTTCATCATGTCGAGCGACATCGACACTTCCTCTACACGAATCCCGTCTTTCACTTCCTCGCCATCCTGGTTTACCTTCACCAGGCTACCCTTAATGAGCTCGTCTTTACCCGCTTTCTCCACATTAACGAACTCGCCAAAGCGCCCCAGCATTGAGTCCTTGTACTCGTTCAATTGCTTTTTATCGACCTTAATCTTGTAATAAGGAATCTTGTCCTTTGCGGTCACTTCCAGATTTACTTCCGGAGCCAGGCCCAGATCGAATTTAAAATTGAACTCGCTATCATTTTCGAAATCAATGGATTGCTCTTCCTTCCGAGCAAGAGGTTCACCAAGAATCCTGACATCGTTTTCTTTCAGATAATTAAAAAGTGATTCTGAAACCAGCTTATTCACCTCGTCGACAAGGACGGGGGTAAAATACATTTTGCGAATCAGTCCCATAGGTACCTTTCCCGGCCTGAACCCATCCACTCTGGCCTTGCGGCGATAGTCCTTCAACACAGTATCGACCTTCTGTTCGTAATCGCTTTTTTCCACTTTAACGCTGAGGATAGCATTGAGCTTATCCTGCTGCTCTTTTGTGATATTCATAACGTCATAAAAAAATTTCAATGGACAAAGATAATACTCCCTAATAACTTATGGGCCCTGAAGGAACCCTTTACCCCGCATAAAAAGGAAAAAAGCCCTCAAAGACGTGAGAGCTTTTCGTGCGGATGAAGGGACTCGAACCCCCACTCCCGAAAGAACTAGATCCTAAGTCTAGCGCGTCTACCAATTCCGCCACATCCGCAAAATGTCCCGCAAAAGTAATCCAAATTTTTGGATTACAAAGACCTAGAGCCTGGCTATCGCAATTCGAAGTTTTGTCCGAGGTACACTTTTCTGACCTGCTCGTCCTCTGCCAGCTGTGCACCGGTCCCTGCCTTAAGGATACTCCCCTCAAACATCAGGTAAGCACGATCGGTAATGGCAAGGGTTTCATGCACATTGTGATCGGTTATAAGAATGCCTATGTTTTTATCTTTCAGCCGCGACACGATTTGTTGAATATCCTCTACAGCAATCGGGTCTACCCCGGCAAAGGGCTCATCCAGGAGGATAAAATGGGGATTTAATGCCAAAGCCCTGGCAATCTCGGTCCTCCGTCGTTCCCCCCCTGAAAGCTGTATGCCCAGACTCTTCCGAATTTTGGTCAGACCAAACTCCTCCAGAAGCGATTCGACACGCCTGCGCTGCTCGTTTCGATCCAGGGAGGACATTTCAAGAACAGCCCTGATGTTGTCCTCAATACTGAGTTTTCTGAAAACAGAGGCCTCCTGGGCAAGATAACCCAGGCCCATCCGGGCACGCTTATATACGGGTTCCCTGGTAATGTCCTTTTCGTCGAGCAGAATACTGCCCTCATTCGGGGTAATGAGCCCGACCATCATGTAAAAGGTTGTGGTTTTCCCTGCACCATTCGGGCCCAGCAAACCAACGATTTCACCCTGCTCCACATTCACCGAAACCTGATCGACCACCTTCCGGTTCTTGTACTTCTTGACAAGCTTATGTGTATGGAGTTTCATAGCGTATTATGATCGGTTCTCAGGATCTTCCTCAGCAGGGCCTTCGTCCTTTTCTGAAGCACGATGCCCTTCCCCGGCAGGAGCTTCATCTATGAGGGTCCCTCCGGCAGCCTTACCCGGGCTCTCTTCCACATTCGCTTCTTCCTCAGCAGTCTTTTTCTTCCGCCTCTCGGCCTCGGCTTTCCGGCGTTTTTCTTCTTCCTTTCGCTCCCGATCCTCGGCCTCTCGTTGCCTGAGAATGCGGCGGCTAATCGCGATCCCTATTTCGTAAAGCACCATCAGTGGAAGGGCTACCAGCACCTGGCTGAAAACATCCGGCGGGGTAATAATGGCCGAGAGGGTAACGATGAGAATAATGGAATGCCTCCTGTACTTCTTCAGGAAGTCGGGCGTAACGAGTCCCACCCGGCTCAGAAAATAAACCAGGATAGGAAGCTGAAATACGATGCCAGAAGCCAGCACCACCGAGGTCACAGTCTGTACATAAGACCGGAGGGTCGGGGCACTGATCACACTCTCGCTCACCCGGTAATTCCCAAGAAAGTTAACCGACAGAGGCGAGATAATGTAGTACCCAAAACCAACTCCAAGCAGAAAAAGCAGGGAGGTGTAAAATACAGCTCCACTGGCGGTGCGCTTCTCGTTCTCGTAGAGGGCAGGCACAATAAAGCGCCAGAATTCCCAGAACATATAGGGAAATGCAACCACAACACCGGCCACAAGAGAAACGATGATGTGCATAGAGAACTGCTCGGCCATCTTCACGGTCTGCAAACCAAATGGATCCTGGTTGATGCAAATACGCTGAAGCCCCAGAAATTCTCCCAACTGGCACAGCCATTTGTTTGTCACAAAGTCTGGCTCCTTCGGGGCCAGTATAATTTTATCGAAAACAATTTCCTTGAACACAAAGGCCACCAGGGCCATAATCACCACCGCTATCAGGGAGCGGATCAGATGGAACCGCATGACTTCCAGGTGCTCCAGGAAGGTCATCTCACCATCATTCTTCTTACTCATGTTTCACAATTCTCAAAGCTGTGCAAAGTAACAAAAAAAAACCGAGCGCCTTAAAGAGCTGTATTTTTTATACTATCTTTAGTTTTCTGGAGGATCGAGAAGCAGATTGATGGAAAACTTAGGCGCCATTTTACACGATAATCTGAAGAAGTTTTTCGGATTCGACAGCTTCAAAGGCAACCAGGAGAAGATCATCAGCAATGTTCTTCTCGGGAATGACACCTTTGTGCTGATGCCGACCGGTGGGGGAAAATCTCTCTGCTATCAGCTCCCTGCGCTCATCAAGGATGGTACAGCCATAGTTATATCTCCCCTGATTGCACTCATGAAAAACCAGGTAGATGCCATGCGAAGTTTCAGCCTGGACGATGGCGTGGCCCACTTCCTGAACTCTTCACTTACCAAAAATGCAATTGCGAAGGTCAAAAAGGACGTGCTTGAAAAACGCACCCGCTTATTGTATGTGGCACCGGAAAGCCTGACCAAGGAGGACAACATCGAATTCTTCAGGCAGGTGAATATCTCCTTCTATGCCATTGACGAAGCACACTGTATCTCAGAATGGGGGCATGATTTCCGACCCGAATACAGAAGAATAAGGCCCATCATCAATAAGATCGGGGAGGCTCCTCTTATTGCCCTTACTGCAACTGCTACACCCAAGGTTCAGCACGACATCCAGAAAAACCTGGATATGCTGGATGCAAATGTTTTCAAGTCCTCCTTCCGCCGCCATAACCTTTACTATGAGATCAGGCCGAAAGTGCATGCAACCAAGGAGATTATCAAATTTATTCTGGCCAACAAAGGAAAATCGGGCATCATATACTGCCTCTCCAGAAAGAAGGTGGAAGAACTGGCCGAGACCCTGAAAGTAAACGGCATCAAAGCGCTTCCCTACCATGCAGGCATGGATGCCATGACCCGTTCATCCAATCAGGACCTTTTCCTGATGGAAGAAGTGGATGTCATTGTAGCCACCATTGCCTTTGGCATGGGCATCGACAAACCCGATGTCAGGTTCGTCATTCATTACGACATCCCCAAGAGCCTTGAGGGCTACTACCAGGAAACCGGGAGAGCCGGCCGGGATGGCGGCGAGGGACGCTGCATCGCTTTTTACAGTTACAAGGATATTCAAAAACTGGAGAAATTCATGCAGGGCAAGCCTGTGGCCGAGCAGGAAATTGGAAAACAACTGTTAATGGAAACCGTGGCTTATGCCGAGTCGGCGGTTTGCCGTCCGAAACTCCTCCTGAATTATTTTGGAGAGCAGATGTCCGAGAGCTGTGGAAACTGCGACAACTGTCTTCACCCAAAAGAAAAATTCGAAGGAAAAGATGATGTGCTTCTGGGATTACGGGCCATTCTGGGTGTGCAGGAAAAATTTAAAACGGAACACGTGGCCGCTGTCCTTGCAGGTAATGCAAACAGTGCAGTTAAGACCTACAAGCATCACGAATCCGAGTTTTTTGGGGCGGGCAAAGAAAAGGGCGAGCGCCTTTGGAATGCAGTCCTCAGACAAGCCCTTGTTGCCGGCCTCATCACCAAGGACATTGAAAACTATGGCCTTTTGAAACTGACGCCAAAAGGGCACGCCTTTCTGAAAGAGCCTCATTCGATGATGCTCACCCGGGACCATGATTTTGACATTGCCCCGGAAGAAGGCCCATCAGTTGGCGGCGGAGGTACCGGTGCGGTGGACAACGAATTGTTGCACATCTTAAAGAATTTGCGCAAGCAAATGTCCAAATCCCTCGACCTTCCTCCCTTTATTATTTTTCAGGATCATTCACTCGAAGACATGGCCATCCAATATCCTGTTAAGATTGAGGAGCTTCAAAACATCGTTGGGGTCGGAGCCGGGAAAGCCAGGAAGTTTGGCAAACGATTTGTTGACGTGATTGCCGGATATGTAGAAGAAAAAGACATCATCCGTCCGCAGGACATGGTGGTTAAATCGGTGGTTAAGAAATCCGGTGTCAAGGTTTATATCATACAAAGCATCGATAGAAAACTACCACTTGATGACATCGCCGATGCCAAGAACATGGGGATGATGGACCTGATTGAAGAGATTGAAGCCATTGTTCACTCCGGCACTAAACTGAACATCGACTACTACCTCGACGAGATCATGGACGAAGAAAAGCAAGACGAGATCTTCGAATACTTCCGCGAGGCCGAAACCGAATCGGTCGATGAGGCCCTGAATGAACTGGGAGAAGAAGACTTTTCAGAAGAGGAAATCAGGCTGGTTCGTATTAAATTTTTCTCCGAGCTTGCAAACTAATATGAATGAAATACTTTCGATCAGGGGATTGTCAAAATCCTATAGGAACATCCGTGCTCTAAACAAGTTAAATCTCGAAATCAAGGAGGGCCAGGCTTATGGGATCCTGGGGCCAAACGGAAGTGGAAAAACAACCACCCTCTCCATCATTATGGGCATCTTAAAGGCCGATCAGGGGAGCTTTTCCTGGTTCGGAGAAGCCCCCGCACCGGGCCAGCGTCGAGCCATAGGTTCGCTCATCGAAAACCCCCACTTCTACCCCTACCTCAGCCTCGTCAGGAATCTTCAGATTGTCTGCGACATCAAGCAAATATCCTATGAAAGCATTGAGCCTGCACTGGAATCGACGAAGCTGCTTAAGCGCAAACGTTCAAGATTTTCGACCCTTTCGCTGGGAATGAAACAAAGACTTGGAATTGCAGCTGCCCTGCTGGGCAATCCAAAGGTACTGGTACTGGATGAACCCACCAATGGACTCGACCCGGAAGGAATCGCCGAGGTCAGGGAAATCATCCTCCAACAGGTCGAACGTGGAAGTACCCTGATTATGGCCTCTCACATTCTGAATGAGGTGGAGAAAATATGCGACCATGTCGCCATCCTGAAAAAGGGAGAACTGCTGGCCGACGGGCCGGTCAGGGAACTGCTGGCCGAAGAGGAAATCCTGGAGGTTGGGGCTGCCGACAATCAGGCCCTTCTATCTGTCTTTTCCGAGAGTGAGCTGGTGAAGGATCTTCATACTGAAAATGGCTTGCTGATCCTGACCCTTACCCGGGGAACCACTGCAGCGGATATCAATCTCTACGCCCACCGGCACAAGCAGACCCTCCACCACATGAACAGCCGAAAACGCAGCCTAGAAGCCCAGTTTCTGGAACTGGTCAAAGAAGATCAAATACCATGATTGGAAAACTCCTGCATATAGAACAGATTAAACTGTTCCATTACAAGCCCTTCAGAATTACCCTGGGCATCTATTTCCTGGCCTTTACGCTTGGCCTGCTCATCTATCCTGCCCTCGACAAGCAGATTCCGGTGGTTTCCTTAAGTGATCTCTTCCGCTTTCCCGAAGCCTGGCTCTTCCTCGCCTGGATCACCGAGCCTTACAATGTCATGCTGGCCCTGGTGGTGATCATGATTACCACCAAGGAGTTTAGCGAGCACACCTTCAAAACCCAGTTGATCTATGGCTTAAGCAGAAATGAACTCCTGCTGCAGAAACTGCTATCCATCCTGGCCCTGGCCCTGTTCGCCACCCTGCTCATCGGACTGAGCGCGCTCAGCCTGGGCCTGATTTACAGCTACAAGCTTACTTTCCGGATTGCATTTGAAAATGCCTGGATCCTGGGCAGCTATGCGCTCTCGGCCATTGCCTATATGAGTTCGGGCCTGTTAATCGCACTGTTAGTCAGAAATACAGCGCTTTCGCTGCTCACCCTGCTGGCCTTGCGCACCTTCGTTGATCCGGTTTCGTGGCTCATTCTCCGCAATCACGAAGGCAAATGGTATCTGCCCTACCGGGTCATTACCAGGCTGACTCCAATGCCCGATCTGCTCGAAATCTTTCAGCGGAAAATGAACAGCAATGAGCCCCTTGACGATGCAGCCCTCGAAATTGTGCCCAAGGGACTGCCTCCCTGGACCACCATCCTGCTTGCCCTCGCCTATACGGTCCTTTTCGTCTTCCTCAGCCAGCGTGTGCTACAGCGCAGGCGCTTGAACTAGGGCTTGCTGAAAAACACAATCAAGAATTATACATCATTCGTCTGCCTTTCCAGGGAGGGGCCTTGCGAACGGAGCCAAGCAGGACCACCAGGTAGAAGGGATAGTACATCAAAAACACCAGTGGAAAAAACAGCATGCTCCTGAGCTGCCCTGTCCGGCGGGCCATGCTTCCGCATAGCAGAAAATCGCTGAAGAATTTCAATCCGATAAGCAGCAGCACTTCCGGCCAGCATCCCGGGTAAAGCAGCGAAAGCAAAGGTGAGAGGCCAATGCAAACATTCGCCAGCACAACCAAAACAGCCAGGCTTTGAATATCGGGCATCGCATAATAGGGGCTTTTCGACATCCAGCGAAGCCGTTGGTGTATCAGCCTCCTCCATCGCCCCTGGGGCACGGTTTTAACAAGTGCGCCGGAGTCGCCCAGATAAGCCTGTTTTCTGCCGAGTTTCCGGGCTCCAATCATCAGGAACATATCATCGCCTGAGGGGGTTCGTTCGACCGGATCAAAGCGCCTTGTGTCGTCATAGAGGCTCTTTTTGTACATCAGATTGGCACCGTTGCACATCAGGGGCCGTCCGTAGGCAAAAGACCCTGCACCGGCAGCCTGCAGACTAAGAAGATCGAGCCTCTCAAAAGCTGCAGCCAGATTCTTCAGAGTGCCAGCTGTCGTTACCGGCCCGGCATAAAACTCAGCCCTGCCCGAAGCTGCTGCCCGGGCGTGGAGCGATATGAACTGCGGACCCACACGGCAATCGGCATCACATTGCAGAACCCACTCGCTTTCTGCCACTTCCATGCCTGCTGCGAGCGCGGCTTTCTTGCCCTCCCGACCCGCTTCAAGCTGAATGCACTGCATGTGCGCGGAAACCGACAGCAGTTCGCGGAGCAGGAAGCGGCCTCCATCCCGGGAATGATCGTCGACAAAGATGGCCCGCCACTTCTCCCCCGGATAGTCCTGGGCGAGCAGGTCTCTCACAAGCCCGGGCAGATGAACGGCCTCGTCCCTGAACGGAACAATGAGCGTTAGTTTACAATCCGGCACATGATCGCCGGGAGGAGCTCTGAACACCCTGAGCAAACCGACAAAGAGCAGGCCCACAAGCACCAGATAGAGCAGCACTATTGCATAGATTATCAACACGGGCGGGTCTATTGATCGCTGAACAGCTCTTGCATCTTCAGAAAAAGAAGTCTGAAATTGACAGGCTTTGGAAAGAATCCGTCGCATCCGGCTGCCTTACTGGCTGCCCTGTCTTCCTGAAAAGCATTGGCCGTTGTCGCCAGTACGGGAAGCCCGGGCCGCGAGGCCTTGATGGTGCGGGTAACTTCAAGCCCATCAATATCCGGAAGCTTCATGTCCATCAGGACCAGCTTGAGTCCCGGCTCTTCCGAAACACAGGAGATGGCTTCCCTGCCGTTCTTTGCGCGCAGGGTCTCTACATTTACCCGTTTTAGTAAAGCCGCCAGCAATTGAAAATACATGTCGTTGTCTTCAACCACCAACACCTTCCTGCCAGCAAAATCAAATCCATATTTCTGCCCGGCAGCCATTCCTAACCCAGCAAAACACCTATGATGGTAGCGGAAAGAAGAGAGGCCAGCGATCCGGCCAGAAGGGCCCTCATGCCAAAGCGGGCCAGCAAAACACGCCTGCCTGGTGCGATGGCCCCAATGCCCCCAATCTGTATCCCGACGGAGGCGAAATTGGCAAAACCGCAAAGCATATAAACCGACATGATGATGGATTTCGGGTGTGCAAACAACCCGGCCGCTTTCATCTCTGCCAAATCTGTATAGGCTATAAACTCGGTCATAATTAACTTCTTGCCAAGCAAAGAACCTACCAGGCTGATGTCTTCAGTACCAACCCCTATCAGCCACATCAGGGGCGACAGTGCATAGCCCAGCAGGAATTCCAGGCTCAGCTCATCGTACTTTCCTCCCGTCCAGGTCAGAATACACCCATTGAGCGAGGTCCAGTCGCCAACCTTGAACAAAATGAAATTGAACATGGCAATAAAGGCCACAAACACCAGCAACATTGCGCCGACATTTACCGCCAGGCGAAGGCCATCGGTAGTTCCGTTCGAAACAGCATCGAGGACGTTCTTTCCAACCTCTGCCCTGGAAACCTCAAGTTTGCGATCAAAGCTTTCGGTTTCGGGCACGATAATTTTCGATATCACAACCACACCCGGCGCAGCCATAATAGAAGCCGTAAGCAAATGCTTGGCGAAAATAATCTGCTGGACAGGATCACCCCCCCCAAGGAAACCGATATAGGCTGCCAGCACACCCCCTGCAAGGGTCGCCATCCCTCCGGACATCACAAGGAGGATCTCCGATTTGGTCATCTTCTCCAGATAGGGCTTGACAAGCAATGGGGATTCGGTCTGTCCCAGAAAAATGTTCCCTGCCACAGAAAGGCTTTCCGGACCGGAGAGGCCAAGCAGCCTGGACAGCAGATAGCCAAAGCCCCGAACAAAAACCTGAATGATCCCCAGATAGAAAAGCAGGCTGGAAAGGGCCGAAAAGAAGATGATGGTAGGGAGAATCGTAAAAGCAAAATTCCGGAGGGCCACATCCACCTGCTTGGTGTCGTTCCGCTTCAGAAGATAAGTCACCCCGTCCTGGGTAAACTGCAGAATCTTCACAAAAAGCCCCCCGACGATCTCAAAAAACTCCTGAATAAAGGGAACATAGAGGACCCCCACTGCCAACAATACCTGAAAACCCAGCCCCCGGCCTACCATGGTCCAGTTCACCGCCTTTCTGTTCGAGGAAAACAACCAGGCCAGGCCTATGAGAACAACCATACCAAGCATCCCGCGTACCAGGCGAACAAAATCAAAAGAAAATCCGCCCGACTGGGGCAATAGGTTTGACATTGAACCGGACTGGCTAACCAGATTCGAACCTAGGGTAACCAGGCTATCTGCCACCTGGCCACTCTGCATCAGGGTGTCGGATATCATGCACTTCTGCGGTTAATCTCATCCCTGATCTCAGAGGCCTTTTCATAGTCCTCACTGGAAATAGCATCGGCAAGCATCTGCTCCAGTTCCTTAAGGGAGGCATCGGTCAGATTGGAATGAGTTCTTTTCTTTTCAGCTTTTTTTTGCACGGGGATGTCTTCCGCCATCGGAGCATCCTTGCTCTCCAGGCCTGTCTCCTTGTCGAAATCCAGCACAATACCGGCCTTATCTACAATCTCGTCTGTCGTGTAGATCGGGCACTTAAAGCGCAGTGCCAAAGCGATGGCATCGGAGGTCCTGGCATCAAGATCGATCTCCCGGTCTCCATTGTCACACGAAATACTGGCATAAAACACTCCTTCCTCCAGCTTATGGATATTCACCTCAAGAATGCGAATCCCGTAAGACTCGGCAAAATTCCTGAACAAATCGTGGGTGAGTGGCCGGGGGGGGGCCAGGCCTTCCAGTTCAATGGCAATGGCCTGGGCCTCAAATCCGCCAACAATGATCGGGATTCTCCGACTCCCATCTTCCTCGGCCAGAACCAGGGCATAGGCCCCGGACTGTGTCTGGCTGTAAGATATGCCAAGGACATTGAGTTTTATCTTCCCCATAGTCGAACGGACTCTTTGAAGACAAATATAGAAATAACTCCGGCAAAATAGCCCTGCAAAATAATTCAGCAAATCTTTGTCAATCATCCAATCTTTCCTATCTTTGCGAACCCAAAATCAGACATCAGTAAATACATTATCACTCATGTACGCAATTGTTGATATCGCCGGACAGCAGTTCAAGGTTGAAAAGGACCAGAAGTTATTTGTACACCGGCTGGAAGGCGAAGAAGGGAAAAAGGTCGCTTTTGACCGGGTTCTCCTGATTGACTCCGGATCGAAAGTAAGCGTTGGAGACCCTGTCATCAAAGGAGCCAGCGTAAGCGCCACCATCCTTTCGCACGTGAAAGGCGACAAAGTGCTTGTTTTCAAGAAGAAGCGCAGAAAAGGCTACCAAAAACTGAATGGCCATCGCCAGTACCTGACGCAGATACAGATTGCGGCTATCTCCGAAAAAGGAGCTGTTAAACCCAAAACGGAGGAGACAGAACCGGTCAAAAAGGAGAGCGCACCGAAAAAAGCCGCTGCACCAAAAAAGGAAGCAGCCGCCAAAAAAGAAACAAGCCCAAAGAAAGCTGCAACTCCGAAAAAGGAGACCACCGCCAAGAAGGAGGCTGCTCCGAAAAAAGCCGCAGCTCCGAAGAAAGAAAGCGCAGCTTTGAAGAAAGAAAGCACAGCTAAGAAAAAGGAAGCCGCTCCGAAGAAAGCTGCAACTCCGAAAAAGGAGACCACCGCCAAGAAGGAGGCTGCTCCGAAAAAAGCCGCTGCAAAAATAAGTGATGACAAAGAATAGGGTCTGACGAAAGAAAAACAGTAAAAGTATTCAGATATGGCACATAAAAAAGGAGCCGGTAGTTCAAGAAACGGTCGCGAATCAGAGAGCAAACGACTCGGTGTGAAATTGTATGGCGGCCAGGTAGTCAGGGCCGGAAACATCCTCGTGAGACAAAGGGGTACTGTTCACCATCCCGGCACGAACGTTGGCATGGGTAAGGACCACACCCTGTTCGCCATGATCGATGGACGTGTGAAATTCAAAAAGAAAAGGGATAACAAGTCCTACGTTTCCATTGAGCCCTTGGAAAATTAGAAGAAAAAGGAATCTCATTACAATCTCATACCTGTAATACACTACATTTGTGTGTTACAGGTTTTTTTATTTACATATGCTCACAATCCAAACCATCCGCGAACGCAGGGACGAAGTAATTGCCCTGTTGGCGATCAAGCACTTTAAACAAGTCGAACTGATCGACCAGATCATTGCCGTCGATGACGAACGCCGCTCACTACAGGTAAAGACCAATGACCTGCAGGCCGAAATGAACCGCTTAAGCAAGGAGATCGGCATGCTGTTCAAGCAGGGCGAAAAGGATAAGGCCAATGAGGCCAGGTCGAAAACCGGCGACCTGAAAAAGGAAATCGAACAACTGGAAGCGAGCCTGCAGGAAAAAGCAGGCCTGCTGAATAACTGGCTCACCCAGATCCCCAATCTTCCTCACCCAAGTGTGCCCCGGGGCAAGAGTGATGCAGAGAATGAAAAGGTTGCGGAAGGTGGATCAGTCCCGCAATTGGCAGAGGATGCACTTCCACACTGGGAACTTGCTAAAAAATACAGGCTCATCGATTTCGACCTGGGCGTGAAGATTAGCGGAGCCGGTTTCCCGGTTTTCAGGGGCAGGGGGGCCAGGCTGCAACGGGCCCTTATTTCATACTTTCTCGACAGAAACACTGCTGCCGGTTACGAAGAATTCCTTCCCCCTCACATGGTCAATGAAGCCTCAGGCTTTGGTACGGGTCAGCTACCCGATAAAGAGGGCCAGATGTACCATGTAGAATCCGACAATCTCTACCTGATCCCGACCGCAGAGGTTCCGGTAACCAATATCTACAGAGACCTCATTCTTAGAGCCGAAGACCTGCCCATAAAGAACACCGCCTACACCCCCTGCTTCAGGCGCGAAGCGGGTTCTTATGGAAAGGAGGTCAGGGGGCTCAATCGTGTTCACCAGTTCGACAAGGTGGAAATCGTCCAGATCCAGCACCCCGACCACTCCTATGCGGCACTCGATGAAATGGTGGCACATGTCAGGAGCCTGGTCGAAGAACTGGAACTACCCTATCGCATTTTGCGGCTCTGCGGTGGTGACCTCAGCTTCACCTCGGCCCTTACTTACGATTTTGAAGTTTACTCAGCTGCACAGAAACGCTGGCTGGAGGTCAGTTCGGTTTCCAACTTCGAGACCTATCAGGCCAATCGGCTGAAGCTGCGTTTCAGGGAAGAAGGCTCGAAAAAAAGCATCCTCGCCCATACCCTGAATGGAAGTGCACTTGCACTCCCCAGAATCATGGCGGCCCTCCTCGAAAACAACCAGAGCGAAGAAGGCATCCGTCTTCCGAAAGTCCTCGAGAAATACATCGGCGCCGACAATATGCTGATCGTCTAAGGTATGCGTACCCAGGGGTCCCCGAACAGGAAGAAAGCCTTCCTTTTTGCGATCGTAGCCGTTCTGTTCTGGTCAACGGCCCCCACAGCCTTCAAAATTGCCTTAACCCACCAGACAACAGTCCAGTTGCTATGCGGCGCAAGCCTGGTTTCCTTTGCCGTCCTGGCCCTTGTCAGCATCATCACCAAAGGCCCTGGAGCTTTTGCAAAGCTCGGACCGCGCGATTTCAGTTTCTCCCTCCTTTCAGGGCTGCTGAATCCGCTTGCCTATTACCTGATCCTGTTCAAGGCCTATAGCCTTCTCCCGGCCCAGGTAGCCCAACCCCTGAATATGATCTGGCCCATCTTACTGGTCCTCCTTTCCATTCCACTGCTGAAGCAGCGGATAGGATGGATGAGTATTGGAGCCATATTCATCAGTTTTTGCGGGGTGATTCTGATCTCCTGGCAGGGCGGCAACGGACTCACAAACTCCGGCAATCTGTTGGGGGTTTTCCTCGCACTAAGCACAGCCTTTATCTGGGCATTCTATTGGATATTCAATGCCCGGGACAGGACCGACCCCGTTCTACGCCTCAGCCTGAACTTCTTTTTTGCCAGCCTCTTTCTGCTGGTAGTGGGACTGGGCCAGCCTGCCATCTTTCCGAGAGGTGTGGAGGCCTGGACCTCAGCAGCCTATGTGGGCATCTTTGAAATGGGCATCACCTTCGTTCTCTGGCTTTTGGCCATGCAGACAGCGCCCTCCACCGACCATATCAGCCATCTGGTTTACCTGGCCCCCTTCCTGAATCTGCTCATCGTGAACCTGCTTCTTGATGAAATCATCATGAGAAGCACCGTTTTTGGTATCTTGCTGATTATTTCAGGCATATTGATCCTGCAAATCACTCAAATCAGAGCCGGTGGAAGCAGATAGAATCATCCTGGGAATTGACCCCGGAACCACGCTCATGGGCTACGGTCTGCTCTCCTGTAAGGGGAAAAAGGCCAGCTACCTGGATATGGGGGTGATCGATCTGCGAAAAACCACCCATCCTTACCAGAAACTAAGCAAGATCTACGAGCAAACCCTTGCCCTTATCGACTGCCATCGGCCCGATGAAGTAGCCATCGAAGCCCCCTTTTTTGGGAAAAACGTACAATCGATGTTGAAATTGGGAAGAGCACAGGGGGTTGCCATTGCGGCCATTTTATCGCGGGAAATTCCGGTGGTGGAATATGCTCCCCGGAAAATTAAACTAGCCATTACGGGCGCCGGAGATGCTTCAAAAGAACAGGTTGCAGGAATGCTTGCACGAATGCTCAAGATAAAAACGCTGCATAAAAACCTTGACGCAACAGACGGCCTCGCCGTTGCGCTTTGTCATTTCTACCAGGAAGGCCTGCCCAAACAAACAAAGGGGCCAAAAAACTGGGAAGACTTCGTCCGGAAGAACCCGAACAGGATCCGCTGACTAGGCCAGGGCAGCTCTGATGGAAGCCGCAATTTCTTCAAACTCGGACTGACTCAGCTTCAGTTTAGGTTTACTGAATTCGATGTCGTACAAATCATTAATGGGCACCAGATGAATATGCGCATGGGGTACCTCAAGGCCCAGAACGGCGACACCAACCCGCTTGCAGTCGATCACAGCATCAATGGCTTTGGCTACCTTCTTCGCAAAAACATGCAATCCTGCAATAGAATCATCGTCAAGGTCGAAGAGATAATCGGTTTCGACCTTGGGCACCACAAGGGTATGGCCCTTTGCCAAAGGATTGATGTCGAGAAAGGCAAAATAGTGATCATCCTCTGCAACCTTGTAACAGGGAATCTCTCCGGCTATAATCTTTGAAAAAATGCTGGCCATAATTACTAGATTGAAATCTCCATAATCTCGAAGGACATTAAGCCCGAAGGCACCTTGATCTCTACCACATCCCCAACCTGCTTTCCCAGCAGCCCTTTGGCAATGGGTGTGGCCACCGAGATCTTCTTTTTCTTCACATCCGACTCACTCTCCGAAACCAGAGTGTACTCGTCTATCTTATTGTTTTTGAGGTTTTTGATCTTTACTTTATTCAGAATCTGAACAGAAGAAGTATCGATCTTCGACTCATCAATGATGCGTGCCGAGGCCACCATGTCCTCAAGTTTGGCAATACGCATCTCCAAAAGGCCCTGTGCTTCCTTCGCCGCATCATACTCTGCATTCTCCGACAAATCTCCCTTATCCCGGGCTTCTGCAATCTGCTGTGAAATGGCTGGCCGTTCGACCGATACCAGTTGCTCCAGTTCTTTCTTCAGATTGGCAAGGCCTTCTTCCGTCATATAAGAAGCTTGTGCCATAACGATCTACTTATTGGTTAAAAAACAAAAAGAATCCCGGCCCATCCGGAACTCTTTACGACAAAATTACAAAAAAAACTTAATACTCAATGCGATTGATAATGGAGGAATACACCACTGCTGCCCCTGCATCAAAATCTTCAATCATCTCGAGAAAATCCGTACTTTCTTCCAGTTCGAGGACATCAATTTCACCAGTGCTGAGGACCTCCACGGCTCCAACATCGGGGCTTTCCGTACCGACCTCATCTTTCTGCCTCCCAAGATAGGCCTCGTAGGCTTCGAGCAACCCGTCCGAAGCTGATTCCTCCATAACTTCCGGCTGATTATCCGAATCTTCCTCCTCAAATACGACTTCTTCCTCAGCCAAATCATCGACAGGCTGTTCAAAAGCATTGCCACTCAGGGCCTTCTCCAGATTCTCCAACAGGTTTTGCCCGCCGGGTTTCTTTTGCCCGGGCTTCTTTTTTTTGCCCGTCAGACCAGCCACGATTGCCACTATGGTGACGATAATGTAGAGGATATTGCCAAAATCAAACTCCATATACCTGCAAGCCCTTATACAATATATTCACGGAAGCATGAGTTAAAAATACAAAATTATTACATTTTCGTACTTTTACGGCATGACTAAAGTCCCCATCAAAGCACTCCTGCTCTTGCTTGTGTTCATGGCCCAGGCGCTGATCCCCATGTCCTGTGAGACCAACCGCGGACAAATCATTCCCTACGTCAATGTGAATATTCCCCTCCTTCTTTACGCCGACCTGGCCGATCTGGGCATCGGGGAAAGCAAGCTCATCGAAGGTGGATACAATGGCATCGTTCTCTACCGGGAATCGGACCTTTTGTTCCACGCCTACGACAGAACCTGCACCTGCTATCCCGATCACAATAAAGCCGTTACAGAAAACCCCTCCTTTTTCAGCGTTTTTGAGTGCCCGGAATGTGGTTCGAGCTTTCTGCTGATGAACGGCGCCATACCCAGTGAGGGGCCTGCCCGCTATTCCCTGGTGGAATACCGGAGCAGCATTCAGGGTGATGTGCTGCTGATCAGGAATTAGTAGCGATAGTGCTCGGGCTTATAGGGCCCTTCTACCTTCACGCCAATATAGGCAGCCTGTTCCTCGGTCAGGGTGGTAAGCTTCACACCAAGCTGGGCAAGATGCAGACGGGCCACCTCCTCATCGAGATGCTTGGGCAACATATACACCCCTGTCTCATAGTCCTTTGTCCAAAGCTCCAGCTGTGCCAGGGTCTGATTCGAGAATGAATTACTCATTACAAAGGAGGGGTGGCCGGTGGCGCAGCCAAGGTTAACCAACCTGCCTTCGGCAAGCAGGAAGATGGCATGGCCGTCTTCATAAATGAATTTATCAACCTGGGGTTTGATGTTGACCTTCCGGACACCGGGCCAGTTTTCCATGGCCTCTACCTGAATCTCATTGTCGAAATGGCCAATATTACAGACAATGGCCTGGTCCTTCATGGCTGCCAGATGTTCGGCTGTAATGACATCGCGGTTCCCGGTGGTGGTCACAAAAATGTTCCCTTCCTTCAGGGCCTCTTCCATGGTACTCACCTCAAAGCCTTCCATGACCGCCTGCAGCGCACAGATGGGATCAATCTCGGTCACAATTACCCGCGCCCCATAGGACTTCATCGAATGGGCACAGCCCTTGCCAACATCTCCATAACCGGCAACAACGACGACCTTTCCGGCAACCATCACATCGGTGGCACGCTTAATGCCGTCGGCCAGCGATTCCCTGCAACCATAGAGGTTGTCGAACTTCGACTTGGTAACAGAATCGTTTACGTTAATTGCCGGGAAAAGCAGCCGGCCCTGCTCCATCATCTGGTACAGCCGGTGCACACCGGTGGTGGTTTCTTCAGACACCCCCTTCAGATCGGGAACCATTCGGTGCCAGCGGCCGGGATCCTCGGCCAGAATTCTCCTGAGGGTTGAAAGCACTACAGCCTCTTCCTGGCTGCCGGCTTTCACATCCAATACACTGGCATCGTCCTCGGCCTCAAAGCCTTTATGAATCAAAAGTGTAGCATCTCCGCCGTCATCGACAATGATGTTCGGCCCCAGGCCTCCCGGAAAACCAAGGGCTTGTGCGGTACACCACCAATACTCTTCAAGGCTTTCGCCCTTCCATGCAAAAACCGGAATACCAGCCTCCGCAATGGCAGCAGCAGCGTGGTCCTGGGTACTGAAAATATTGCAACTGGCCCAACGTACATCGGCTCCAAGCTCGACCAGGGTTTCGATCAGAACGGCCGTTTGAATCGTCATGTGAAGTGAACCCGTAATACGCGCACCTTTCAATGGCTTTTCTGCCGCATACTTGCCCCGAATGGCCATCAGACCGGGCATTTCTTTTTCAGCAATCTCTATTTCCCTGCGCCCAAATGCCGACAGGCTGATATCGGCTACCTTATAAGGCAGTGTTTCGGTATAAATCATTGTTTCCATGCGTATGAATATTAGGACTGCAAATATAGGCTTATTTCAAAGGACTATAGCTACTCCATCTTCAATATTTGGCGGGCTAAACGCTCATCCCGGGCCAGCTGCGCACTTAACTCATCCAGGCTACTAAACTTCATTTCCTTCCTCATTCGGGCCAGAAACCGCAGCTCTACCTCTTCACCGTACAAATCACCCGACATCCCGAAAAGATGAGCCTCAATTGTTTTCACATCAATGGGACTGTCCAGTGTGGGCCTGAAACCTATGTTGAGCATGCCTCCGTATGTTCTGCCCTTCAGCTCAGCTTCAATGGCATAAACGCCATTCATCGGAATCAGCTTATAGCCTTCGGGGTGTACATTGGCTGTAGGATAGCCAATCTGTCGGCCAATCCGGTTGCCTTCCACGATCTCTCCACGCAGGGAAAAAGAAAAGCCCAGTAAGCGATTGGCTTCCTCCAGTTCGCCCTCTAATAAAAGGCCTCTGATCACTGTTGAACTGATATGCTGCCCGGCCGGCTTAAACTCGGGCAAACGCAGGAGCCTGAAATGCTGCCCGGCGGCACAATGCTGAAGCCCCTCATCATCCTGTCCCTCACTACCGAAGCGATTGTCATGCCCCAATACCAGGGCTTCAATACTGAGCCGATCGACCAGAAAGGATCTCACAAAATCGCAGGTACTCATTGATGCTAGTTCTTCGTTGAAGGGAATGAGTACGAGGTGATCAATACCACAGGCCTCCAGTGCCCCAATCTTCTCCTCCTTCGTGTGAAGGAGACGAAAAGTACCCAGGTATTTGTCCAGCACCAGACGCGGATGCGGCCAGAGTGTGAGCACCACACTTTCACCCCCGACAGCCCGGGCATTTTCTTTCAATTTGTTCAGGATGTAACGGTGACCCAGATGCACGCCATCGAAGATGCCAATGGTGACGACCGGCTTATGAATGGGGGGCAGGTCTTCAATCGTACTGACAATCATAGTTCTCTCGTTCTTTTAGGCCCTTCCGCTGTTGGGTTGCAACAAATTTAATACTTTTA
>PDRI01000035.1 GCA_002748055.1 Bacteroidota bacterium
TTGTGCAAACCAACGCGGCATCTAAGCGCTTTCTGATCCCTTTCAAAGGCTGTTTTCCGGGCGAAATCATTACTTTTACGAAAAAAGTAAGGAATGCTTCCCAACACCAAAACCCCCTTCAGGCCGCATACAAGAATGCTGGATTTACTGAACAGGAAAAGTGCCGTACTGCTTTTCCTGGAACACTTTGAAGTGGACTTCCGCCTCGGGAATAAAACGGTGCGGCAGATTTGCAGGGAATACAACATCGACGAGGAGGCTTTTATTCTGATAGGCAACCTCTACAATGGAATCCTCCCGGAAGCCGGGGAACTCTGCAATGCCCGGAGCCTGGACTCCATCATTAATTTTCTGCATTCCAGCCATCAGTTCTACAAAGAGGACAAATACCCGGAGATCATGGATCTGCTGGCTAGCCTGCACGAGGACCAGCACTCGAAGGATGCAATGCTTTTGGAGCAGTTCTTCAAGGACTATTTTCAGGAGGTGCTGGAACACCTCGCTTATGAGGAGGAAATCGCCTTCCCCTATTTTCGTTCACTCCTGGACAAAGGGAATGAATGGAAGGGGAAGGACTACTCGGCAGGGGATTACATGGAGCATCACAGCGACATTGAGTCCAAGCTGGAGGACTTGAAAAATCTGATGCTCAAGCACATTAGCATTAAAGGGAGGCTCAACCTCAAGCGCAGGTTCCTGAACAGCCTCTTCGAATTGGAATTCGATCTGAAAACCCATTCAATGATTGAGGAAGAGATTCTGGTTCCACTGGTCGAAAAACTGGAGAAGGACAAAATCGATGGATAAATGCCGTATCCATATCGCCATTCTGGAGCCCTCCGACATCGTGTTCGAAGGCCTGTCGGCTTCCTTACGTCATTCGCATGAACACTTTGTGATCCACAGGGTCGTTGACCTCAACGATCTGGAGAATAAGGGCATCCATATCCCTTTCCGAATCGTAATCATGAATCCGGTCCTGGTGTTAAATCGACTTTCCTTCCTGAACAAGCTTAGAAAGAAACAAGCGGATTGTTCCTGGGTCGGGCTGCTGTATGCCCTTTATAACCAGGAAACCGTCAAGGTCTTTGATGAAACAATCTTTCTGAATGAACCCCAGGAAATCATCGAACAGAAGATAAAGTCCATCATTGGACATTGCCCCTGCGACGACGTTCATTCGGATGATCTTACCGAACGGGAAAAGGAAGTGCTTACCCTGTTGACAGGGGGCTGCTCCAACAAGGACATTGCCGAAAAACTCAACATCAGCGTACACACGGTAATCAGCCACCGAAAGAACCTTGTGGAAAAAACCGGCATTAAGAGCCTCTCCGGGCTCACCATCTATGCCATTACCAAAAAAATCATTTCCCTGAATACCTGATCCCCGCCATCCCCTGGCCGAATCGGTCAGAATTCCCCGAAAAAATAGCCAATTAAGGGGATTTCACCAGAGTAGAATATTTCCTTTTTTTACAGAAAAAGAAGTCTATGCGAAACTGGAAAACACAGAAAGATCGTTTCGAGGTCAAAGATGTACGAGCACTCAAGGGGAACTTCCTGCCTTCCATCCTGAAAAAGGCACAATCCCTTCAAGTCGGGCAAGGCCTGTGCATCGTACAAAGCTTTGAACCCATCCCCCTCTATTCAGCAATGAGCGATCTGGGTTTTAAACACCTGACCGACAAAGTTTCTGAAACAGAATACAGGGTCTATTTCTACAAGGCAACTGAGGCATCGGCTGACAGCAGTGAAGACCCCGAATTGCCCTTCAAACCAACAGCCATTGTTAATTTCAATACCATTGATGCAGAACTTGCAGACGTGGTGGTAAACTTCTGGAAACAGATCTGGGGAAAAGAAAACCCGGCCATCGACATGAAAACCCGCTTGCTTTTATCATTGGCCAATGGGGTGGGCGCAGGCCGTATGCGTCAGGCAGTCAGGGAATTTGTCAAGGCCTATTCAGTAGGGGTTGAAACCGCTGTATTTGATGAAGTTTTTGCCATGTTTGCCTGGAACCAGGGGGTGGGTTATTTTGCTTCGGAGATTGGCCCCTCTGCGCTTTTTGCAGCCTATAAACTGGTGAAGGTTCAGGAAGAAAAAGGAAGCCCCAGAGGGGAAATCGTCGATATGCTTCTGGAACGATTCGGCGACAAGAACCCCGACGTGAGTACCTTTTACTCAAAAAAAGGAAAACACGAATAAAAAAAGCACAAGTCATGAACAAAACCTGGTTATTCCGAGGCTACCTGTTCCTGGGCGCCTTGTATGTCCTTCTCAAAATCGGCTATGTTGCAGCCGGTTACCTGCACACCGGGGCCATCCTGCACGGGGTCGTGCCCTCCGCTTTAACACTCCTGGCCGGAATCCTTGCATTGAAGGCCTCCGGAAAAGGAAGCGGGAGCAAAGCCTGGAACCGGGTTCTACTCATCCTTCCCGTTCTGATCTTTGTCATCACCCCCGTTTTTATGTACCTGAAGATGGGGGCCGAAGAATGGCTAACCGAAGGGCGTGCCTCCGTGCTGGTCATCTACCTTGTAATGGCTGTGCTTCAGACACTGATCGCAATAAAACTGATGACTAAGTCGGGAACCAAAACGACACTGAAACCTCCGCTTCCGGGAATCCTGGCCTTTTTCATGGTTCTTCTGACCATGCCGCTGGGCCACGCTGCCATGATCATGATGGAAAAGTTCTTTGGGGAACAGCACGTGATCGTTGCTGCACTAATTCTGGGTTTCTTAGGTTTTTTTCTCCTGATCTGGGGGAATCTGTCCCATAAAGAAACCCGGGCCACCTTCCTGGGACTATTCGCAGGGCTATTCATCTGGACCGGCTGGATTGAGTTTGCCTATGTCTATTATGCCAATCGTTTCGGGGTTGAGCCTCTGGTCGTAAATGGTGAAGTTGTCACCAAACCTGAATACCTCATCCTGCCCTCCTCCATTGGTTTCTGGGCCATTCTGATGATCTACTATTTCTTCGGGACCCGCACCGGATGCAAACTCTTTACCTGGATGCAGAAGGTCCTGAAGCTGTCGAAAAAGCTTAAGTTCAAGCCGGCTGTAAGAAATGTGGCCATGACCACCTTTATGGAGCTTACCGCTCTGCTCTGGACCTTCTATCTGGTGCTTTTGATTCTTTACGACGAACGTTTCTTTGGCGACCATCATGCAATGACCTACGTCGTTGCCTTTGGATGCCTGCTCTGGTCCCTCTTCCTCTTCATCCGCCTGCTCAAAATAGCTAAGCTGGCCTACGCAATACGCTATGCCATTCCGACTGTGATCATTTTTTGGAATTTCGTCGAAATTCTTGCACGCTGGAATGTTTTCAAAGAGATTTGGGTTGAGCCTCTTCAATACTGGCTCGAGATGTTGATTACCCTGATGGTATTCATCATCCTGATGCTTGTTCTGGCATTTGAAAAAAAGAAAACCAAGGTAACCAGCTTCTAAAAACACGATCCAATGCAACAGAATCTAGCAATTCTGGCAGAAACACGAATGGCCGATGTGATCCACCTGGACTACCGCCTTATCACAATCCTCGGACGATTTGGAATTGAATTCGGGTTTGGAAACAAAAGCGTCGAAGAAGTATGTCTGGACTATGGGGTCGATTGCCGTTTCTTCCTCGAGATCACCAACTCCTTTCACAACCCGGAGTACTTTCCCCAGAAAGAACTCCAGCGCTTCAATGTAAGCCTGATCCTCGACTACCTCAGAAACACGCACGAGTTCTACGTGGAAATCAAAATCCCCGAAATCCAGGCCTACATCGACGAGATGGAAGAGAATGCTTCCAGCAACCAGCAAAAAAGCATTGTGCACCTGAATCAGTTCTTCAGAGAATACACAGAAGAACTCAGAGAGCACCTTTCCAGAGAAGATGAATCGGTGTTTCCATACATCCGGGCCCTTCAAAAAGCCTACGAATCAAAAGAGGTCCCGGAGGATCTTTACCAGGAGATGTTGAAAGACCCCATTCGTACCTACGAAAAAAACCACGATAATTTGGAGATTAAGCTCAGCGACCTGAAGAATCTCATCATTAAATACCTCCCTCCTATTTCCAGCAAAGACTGCCGTAAGTTGCTCTTTGAATTATTCCGGCTCGAATCGGATCTGGAAAACCATGCCAGGATAGAAGACAAGGTCCTCATCCCAAAGGTTATTATGATAGAAAACGAGTTGCTGGAGTACCATGGAAGCTGAAAGAGCACATATCATCATTGCTGCCCTTTCCTTCGCCAACAGGCTGGGCATCAAAACCCTGCTTGGGGTAATGGGGCTCGATCCCGAGATCACGGAGGCCGCTGACTATGAGCAACTGATCAATCTGACGAAGAACCCAAACAGTTTTAGCCATCTCATCCTTGATGAAGACCTCCTTCCAAGTCCTAAACATATTCATTTTGAGAGGGTTATGAACTATTGCTCCGATATCAGGGTGCTGACCATCTGCAACAACAATGCAGACATGTATTCCGGCAGTTTCACCCTGCTCTACCAGGAAAGCAGCAAAAGGGTGCTTGAAGCCCTTGGGGATCTGTTCACCGAGCCTTCGGCAGCCCCCCAAAAGAACGGAGACAATATTGTCCTGAGTGAGCGGGAGGTGGATGTATTGAAACAGGTGGCCCTGGGCTATGCAAATAAAGAGATCGCAGAAGCCCTGTACATAAGCGTAAACACCGTCATCTCCCACCGAAAAAACATTACGGACAAACTGGGGATCAAGACCATTGCCGGACTAACCGTCTATGCGATTATGAACAACCTGATATCGCCTGATAATGTCAGATCCTGAACCTGACAAATCATAAGATTTTAGGATTGTAAGGAAGAAGGAATATGCCTTGCTTTAACGATGGAACAATGTAAAATTACAATTCTGGCCAAATCCAGGTCTGGAAAAATTTTCAGGTGCCTTACCTGCAACCGGATTCACATTGAGTTTAACAACCTCTACTTTACCTTCACAAATGAGCAGTTCAACAGTTTCAGGGACTATTTCCTGGAGCTTGACATCGCTGAGCTTGAGAGACAATGCCTGAAAACCCCCTGTATGCGGAAGATTATGATTCCCTTCCAGAGCTTTGGCTTTCACGCACTGTTTCATGCCAGCGAAATCCGGGAACTGCAAATGATGCTCCTGGGAAAAACGGAGCCGGAACAACCGGCCCCTTCGGATATTGGCATGGAAAGATTTCCGGAATTCTCCATGAATTAATGTGTCAAAACCACAAACAATAGTGATTGACAGGCAGCGCAAGCACAGATAATTTTAGCATTCATATTAATCTGAATTTTTTAAAAATGAGTAAGACAGCAGTTTTTTACGGTTCTTCAACCGGAAATACCGAAGCAGCAGCAAAAGAAATTGCCAAGGAGCTTGGTGCCGATGTATTTGACGTAGCCAGCAATCCCTCCGATAAACTGGAAGCCTACGACAACCTGGTCCTTGGATCCTCCACCTGGGGGATCGGTGATCTCCAGGACGACTGGGAAGATTTCATCTCGAACCTCGAGGATGCCAACCTGGAAGGAAAAACCGTTGCTCTTTTTGGCTACGGCGACAGCGAATCCTATGCCGACAGTTATGTTGACGCCATGGGAACCCTTTACAATACTGTTAAAGACAAAGGGTGTAAGCTTGTAGGTGCAGTTGACACCGAGGGCTACGAATATGAGGAATCCACCGCCGTAGTTGATGGAAAATTCGTTGGACTGGCACTCGACGAAGAGAACCAGGGCGACCAGACGGAAGACAGAATTAATGCATGGGTTTCAAGCATTAAGAACGAGTTCAATTAAATCCCTAAGCTTTTGAAATACACCTGTGCAGATTTCCGATCGCCCGGAATACAGATTCTGATTCACCATATCTACGAATACAAGAAGGGTGTCCGGAATATGGTGTTGCATACCATGGAGCATGCCGAACTTGAACAAGCCGAGTTCATCCTGAAGCAGAAAGGAATGTGCTACCATGTTGCTAAAGTAAACTGTAGGAAGGTCAATATTTTTTTCGGGAATCCCGATTGTGTAAAAGTAATCCAGTCATTTGGCCCGATGTCCCTTTCCGACTACAGTCCGGAACAGGACTTCATCCTGGGAATTATGCTGGGTTACGATTCAAAGCAACAATGCAAAAGGTATCTGGGTAGAAAGACAAGGGAGCAGGAAAAAACCCACCTGCTTCCCTGTCGCCCGGTAGAGGTTGCCTGAACCATGCAATACCTGAAAAACGATATCCGCCACAAAATCCTGGATGCCGCCAAAAAAGAATTCATTGAAAAGGGATTCAAGGGCAGCTCTATGCGTAGCATTGCGGCGCTTTCGGGTGTGACCACAAGCAATATCTACAACTATTACCAGAGCAAGGATCAGATTTTTCAGGAAATCCTGGCCCCCCTGCTCGAATGCTTCAGGAAACTGGAGGAGGACCACAACAGTCCCGAACGCATCAGTCTCAGGATTTTCGACTCGAAAGAGGAGCAGCAACTCAGGATCAATCAGCTCGTTGACCTCATCCTCATCCATCGGGATGAATTAAAGCTCCTGCTTTTTAAATCGCACGGATCATCCCTCGAAAGCTTTCGGGATGAATACACCAACAGGCAAACGGTGATGGGGCTGGAATACTGCAAGATGATTTCGGACAAGTATCCCTACATCCAGTCGGATATTTCAGAATTTTTCCTTCACTCCATGAGTTCATGGATCATAACCATCATCGGAGAGATTGTGTCCCACAACCTCAGTCCTGAGGATATTGAGCGTTTTGTTGGTGAGTATATCGAATTCTTAACCGCAGGCTGGAAAAAGATGATGAGGGCATGATTTTTTTTGAACAATTAGGAACAGTGTTCTTTTTTGAGAATTCACTAAAGCAAACAAACAGGATAAAAATCAAGGGCATTTCCCCTTATAAACAGTAAGCACAAAAAATGGAAATCACAAGGATCAATTCTTTCTTTCACAAAATAGGCCGGCTACAGGTCAGGTATCGCTGGCTCGTACTCCTTTTTGCACTGGCCCTGGTCCTCCTGGGGATTAGCGGACTGGATAAGATCTACACCACAAACTCGCGCGATCAATGGTTCAATGATGCAGAGCTGATCGAGATCCAGACCGAAGCCTTCGAGGACCAGTTTGGAAACAACGAAAAAATCGGCATCCTGATTGAAGCCGAGGACGTATTCAATCCCGAGGTGCTGAGGATGATCCGCGACCTGGGCAATACCTTTCTGGATTCTGTCCCTTATGCCGATGACATTACCTCCCTGGTAGAACTCGAAATCTCGGTCGGGACAGAATACGGGATGGCCGTGATCAACCCCTTCGAAGACGGGATCCCCGAAGATCCGGAGGAAATTGAGGAGATCAGAAAGCTCATTCTCTCACGTCAGGCCCTGGTAAACAAACTGGTATCGGACGATTGCACCGAAACCTGGCTCTCGCTTAACCTGCTTGAATATCCCGAAAAGGAAGTGTGGAAGCAGGAAACAGAAACCGATCCCATGTTCCAGGTTGGAGAGGTTGTGATACGCATCCTGGAAAGCGGAGACTGGGATTCGGATCTCTACACCCTCAAGGCTGCAGGCTTGCCCTACAGTGAGACCAAGGAAAGGGATTTCTTCAGCCGGGAAACCAAGGTGCGGATCGGATCCGGTTTTCTGGTCATGGTGCTTCTGCTCATCGTTTTTGTCCGTTCCTTCAGGGGGGTGATCGTACCGATCTTCACCGTCGTCATGGGAGTCGTTACGGTCTTCGGGATCATGGGCTGGCTTGGCATAGGAGTCGATGCAAATATGATGACCCTGCCTGTGCTTCTGGGCATGGCCCTTTCGGTGGGCTATTCCCTCCATCTGATCAATGCCTTCAAGCGCAAGTTCAAAAATACCGGAAAGCGAAAGGAGAGCATCATTGTCGCTGTAGAGGAAACCGGTTGGCCGATATTCTTTACCGCAGCCACCACCATGGGCTCGGTAATGTCCTTTGTCACGGTGGGGATACTCACCATCAGCTGGCTCGGTTTCACCTGTGCTGCAGTGGTCCTGGCCGACTACCTCTTCGTGATGACCATGATTCCGGTACTCATGAGCTTCGGAAATGATCATACAGCGAAACCAGAGGCTGCACCGGAAAAGGCCTTCTTTTTGAAACGCTGGCTGAGCACCTTCAACCGCTGGCGCTGGGCTATGCGGGATCACAGCCTCCAAAGACAGAGCAATTTCATCGAAAACTGGCTCCGGAAACTAGGCGCCTTCGTGCTCAAACGAAGCGTGAGCATCGTCCTTGTCTTTTCCCTGCTGATTCTGGGCATTGCACCAGGCATACGGAAAATGACTACCAGTATAGATTCCTTCTCCTTCATGGGACTAAAGGTCCCCTATGTCAAGAGCCTGTACGAAGTGGTCCATTCCCAGCTGGGTTCCTATGTGAACTACAACATTTCCATCAGCTACGACGAGGCAGATGCAATTAAGGACCCGAAGGTCATGAAGGCTTTTGACGAATTGCTCGGTATGGTGGGGGAATTCGAACTGACCAAGAAAAACAAGGGGGTACCCCGGGTATTTTCCATCGTGGACATCATAAAAGAAATGAACCAGACACTCCACAGCGACAGCATAGAATACCACGTCATCCCCGACAACAGCCAGATGATCGCCCAGGTGCTCCTGCTCTATGAAATGTCGGGAGGGACCAAAGCCTTCGAATGGATCGATGAGGACTACACAACCATGAGGGCCCAGGTACAGATGTACCAGTTCGAGTCCCTGGAGATCGTAAAAGAGCTTGATCAGATCAGGGAGTTTGTCGGAAGCCAGATGCCCGGTGCCGAACTGTCCATCGTAGGTTCGGCCGTACAGTTTGCCGAACTGAATAAAAAGATTGTAACCGGTGAGCTGAAATCGGTGGCCAGTGCGCTTCTGATTATCTCTGTGCTGCTTATTGCTGTATTTGGCAGTTTCAAGACCGGCCTCATTGGAATGGTACCGAACTTTGCACCTCTTATTGTTCTTGGGGGAATCATGGGCTATTTTGATTCGCCCCTCGACATGATGACAATGACCATCATGCCCATGTTGCTGGGGATTGCAGTAGATGATACCATCCACTTCATCAACCACATCAAATATGAATTTGAGAAATGCGGCCGCTACAGGGAAGCCATCATCACCGCCTTCGGAACAGTGGGGAAAACCCTGGCCATGACCACCATCATACTTGTCGCCACCTTTGCCATGTACATGACCTCACCGGTTGCCAACCTGGGCAGAGTGGGACTCCTGGCCTCCATCGGCCTGCTCACAGCCCTCTTTACCGATTACCTGGTTACCCCGGCCCTGATTATGCTGGGCAAACCCTTTGGAAAAGAAACAGCAGACACAAAGTCATCGCAGGAATAGACCTTTCAAACAAATCAGTTAAACAAAAAACCTATAACCATGATACGCAAAACCAACACCTTAGCGCTGACACTACTCTTCATTACGACCCTGTCATACGCCCAAAGCGGACGGGAAATCATGCAGAAGGCCGAGGATCGGCCCGATGGAGACGACCGCTATTCAGAAATGACCATGACCCTGATCAGCAAGAAGGGCAAGGAGCGCACCCGGAAAATCAAAACCTACTCCATCGACATCGGAAAGGACAATAAAACCCTGATGTTCTTCACCTATCCCGGGGATGTTGCCGGAACCGGTTTTCTCACATGGGACTATGACCAGATCGGAAAAGATGACGACAAATGGCTCTACCTTCCGGCCATGAAGAAAACCCGGCGGATCAGTGCTTCTTCGGCTAAAAAAGACTATTTCATGGGAACCGATTTCACCTATGATGACATGGGAAGCCGGAACATCGACGAGGATGAGCACAAGCTCCTGAAGGAAGAGAGCGTGGATGGCCATGACTGCTGGGTCGTGGAATCCGTATCGAAGGATCCCCGTGATATCTACTCCAAAAAGATCAGCTGGATCCGCAAGGACTGCCTGATGGCTGTAAAGGTTGAGTATTACGACCGGCAGGGAAATCTGCACCGCGAGCTGAAGGTTTCGGACATCAAAAAGGTGGATGGATTCTGGACTGCCGGAAAGCTAGAAATGCGCAATGTTCAGACGAAGCACCAGACCGTTCTCAGCTTCGATGATCCAAAGTACAACATCGGCCTTAGCGGAGAGGCTTTTTCGGTTACCAATCTGGAAAAGGGAGAAATTTAACTGCAACGATGAATCGCAACAGACAAGAAGCCCAAAAGCCCATGTCGGGCCTGGCTTTCACAGTAATGCGCACCGTAATGTCGCTGCGCAGGCGCTTCAGAAACGTGGATGCAGAGCTGAGCCTTGCCGGAATCAGGGCAGGCGACCGCATCCTTGATTTTGGCTGTGGCCTGGGATACAATACCATTCCGGCAGCCATGAAGGTGGGCATCGGCGGAAGGGTAATCGCCCAGGATGTGAGTCCCCGGGCCCTTCGCATCGTTCGAAAAAAGGCCTCCCGATGCGGACTCCGGAATATTGATTACTCCCTCTCGGACTGCAATACGGGTCTGGAAAGCGAAAGTACAGATATTGTTTACCTGCACAATACCCTGCCCCTGGTAAAGGACAAGCACGCGGCGCTGAAGGAAATCGCCCGGGTTCTCAAACCCGATGGAAAACTCAGCTACATGAGTCGCGCAGGGTCGAGACTTTTTGGAAAGGATGATCTGAATCAGCGGGAACTAAAAGATTACCTGGGTTCCGAACTTCAGCTCATCCCTTTTATCGAACACAACGGACACCTCATCTTTAAAAAGGAAAAATGAAATCCCGGTTTTGCCTTGTATGCCTCCTCGCCCTGTTTGCTCACTGCCGGGCGCAGGATGAGACCCAATTCAAGTTAAGCGGCTTTGCCGACACCTACCATGCCCTTCGCAGCTCGAAGCCATGGAATTTTCTGAGCTCACGAACCCGTTTACGGACCGAATTGGACGTGTCGAGAGGCAACTCCAGCCTCTTTGCCTCCATGAATGCCATGTACAATGGGATCATCGAGGATCAGACAGGCATCGAACTCAGAGAAGCCTATTTCGACTTTTCATCGAAACACTGGAATATCCGGGCTGGAAAACAAATTGTAATCTGGGGAGTGAGCGATGGCTTGCGCATCACCGATGTGGTATCGCCCATGGACATGACCGAGTTTCTGGCCCGCGACTACGATGACATCCGCATCCCGGTTAATGCCCTGAAAGTCGGTTACAGCAATACCTTCCTGCGAAGCGAACTGATCTTCATCCCCTCCTCCTCCTACTACATCCTCCCGGTCAGCAGTCAACATCCCTGGTCGCTCTTTCCTCCCATAGACCCATTAGTGTATGAAGTTGACCTGGAACAATACCCGGAAAAAACACTGAAAAACAGTGAGTTTGGAGGAAGAATAAGTTTCTTTCTTTCGGGCCTGGACTTCAGCCTTTCCGCCCTGCACACATGGAATAAAATGCCCGTTTTCCAGTACTCAATCTTACCCCGGTCCGACACGATCTATGCAGATGGGCTCTACAAACGGATGGACATGCTGGGCATGGACTTCTCCTTCCCCCTTTGGCAGTTTGTTATCAGAGCTGAGGCAGCTGCCTACCTGAATGAAGTCCAGACCAGCCAACCCGCATTCTGGAATGAGACCATCCGCCGAAATACAGCAAACCTTCTGCTGGGGCTGGATTGGTATCCGGGAAAGGACTGGACCCTGAGTGCCCAATACACTTACAAGTATATTCCCGACCATGTCGACGGAATAATGGCCGAAGAAAACCCTTCCCTGGGAACAATGGGCATCACGAAAAAGCTGCTCCGTTCGACCCTCGGCCTTTCAGTCTTCGGCTATGTAGACCTGAACAACCAGGGCTTCTTTATGCGCGGATCGGCCGATTATTCCCTCACCGACCAGATCCATCTTCTCGCGGGTTATGACTGGTTCGATGGTGATAAGGGCTTGTTCGCCCTGTACAAGAAAAATTCCGAAATCTGGATCAAGGCAAAGTATAGTTTTTAAGTAACCCGAACCATGAAGACGAAAGGCTTTCTGCTCCTCCTGATACTAGGTTATTCCTTCAGTGTCTATGCCAGAAACAAGGAAAAAAACTACATGATCGTATTGAAGGATTCCATAGAGATCGAAACGAGCGTGGAGGAACTCTACGACTGGTTTGTGCATCTGGAAAGCAATTTCGTTCCCTGGAGCGAGAGGCACACCAAATTCGAACTCCTGAGCGGAGGCCTGGAACCGGGCGATATCATTTACTTTGAACAATGTGTGGAAGGAGTCTGGTACAAGGTGAAGGCCGAAATCATCTCCAGAGAAGTGGACAGAGAAGGCTTCAGCTTTACAGTCGAATCGACCACCGGCCTGGCCGAGATTACCTTCTCGGCCAGGGCCATATCGCCTGGGCGCCTCGTCTTCACGCACACCGAAAGCTTCGGCTATGGGGAATCCTATTTTGGAAAGATTGGCAATTTCCTGCTCTTCAAGGTTTTTTTCCGGAAACAGGGGAACTGGGAACTGATCATGGGAGATATGAAAAAAGACGATGCCAGTCTGAAGCGAATCCTGGAGGGGTGATATCCCCTTTTTTAATGAGTTTAGTATGGTAAAATCATTGTTTCTGATGATTGAAGCCAAGATCCTGGGGTCTTATTTTAATTTAGTCTTATTTAATATATCATGCTGGAAATAAGCGATCTTCATGTATGCGTGGGCGATAAGGAGATTCTGAAGGGCATAAATCTGCTAGTCCCCGAACAGGAAGTACACTCCCTGTTCGGGCCAAATGGTTCGGGGAAAAGTGTCCTGATTTCGACCATCATGGGCTACCCCGAATACGAGGTCACAAAGGGTTCTATACGCTACAAGAATGAAGACATCACCGAATTGAGTATTGATGAGAGGGTCAGGCTTGGACTTGGCGTCTCCGAACAAAGCCCACCGGCCATAAAGGGCGTAAAACTCCGAAACCTGATCGGCTTGCTGGCCCCGGGCCTCATGGATAACAAGGACTTCAAAACAGAGGTGCTGGAAAAATACAACATGTCGAAATTCCTGGACCGGGACATCAACGACGGACTCTCCTGCGGCGAGATGAAGCGCGCCGAACAATTCCTTGCACTGATCACCAAACCAAAGTTCCTGCTACTGGATGAGCCCGATTCGGGTGTGGATCCCGAAAACCTGAAAGAGATCGGAAACATGATCATCCTGACCCTGCGCTCGGGCGACAATTCCGGCCTGATCTCGACCCATTCTGCAACCATCCTGGACTACATCCCCACGCACAGGGGACACGTTCTGTTCGACGGAGCCATTCGTTGCAGTGGCGATCCCCGAAGCATGATGGAACAAATCAGAACAAAAGGATATGAATACTGTATAGAATGCCATAGTGGTACTAAAAAAGCGGTGTAATGAAAGCATTGGATCCTGTAATCGATCTGTCGGCTTTTGCCGAAATCGAAACTGTCAAAGACGCGTATGCATCCCCGGAAAAGCTCGAACTGAGCGATGAAGACAAAGCTTCACTCAGGGCAGTGGGTGTGAACATGGAGGACCGGAGCGGAACGGGTAAATTCCTGATGCATGGAACAAAGATTTATACCATTGCCCCCTGGATCCCGGGGGTGGAGATCATCCCCATGAAAGAGGCCCTTTTGCGCTATCCCGATATCAGGGAAAGGTATTACTTCAAAGCCGTCGATCCACAGCAGGATGAATTTAGCAGAACAGTCTTTGAAAAAGAGCCGAACGGCTACTTCATCCGCGTAAAGAAGAATGTAAGCCTCGACTATCCGCTTCATACCGGGCTGTTCATGCACAAGGAAATGAGTACGATGTGCATACACAACATCGTGGTCCTGGAAGAAGGAGCTTCACTGCATCTGATTACGGGCTGCACAGCAGGCTGCAGCATCCGGGGCGGTTTGCACATCGCCCTGAGCGAACAGTATGTGGGCAAAGGAGCCAAACTGGTTAGCACCATGATCCACAACTGGGGAAGCGAGTTCGTGGTACGTCCCAGGAGCGGCACCATCGTAGAAGACGATGCCACCTACGTCAGCAATTACTATGCTGTAAAACCGGCAAAAAACATCCAAAGCAATCCCTTCACCCACATCAAAGGGAAGCGTTCCAGTGCCAAGTACATGAGCGTTCTCGCCTCCTTCCCCGATACCTACAGCGATTTTGGGGGAACCGTCCTTATCGAAGGCGAAGACTCCGGGGCCGAGCTCGTGGCCAGGGCTGTAAACCATGGAGGAACCGTGATTCAGACCGGGCTGCTCATCGGAGCAGCAAAGGGTGCAAGAGCGCACGTGGACTGCTCCGGACTCATGCTCAGCGACAGGGGAAAGATTGAAGCCGTACCGGGTTTGAGGGCCCTTCATCCCGAAGCCAGAATGTCCCACGAAGCCGCCATTGGCCGCATCGATCGCGGAGAGGTTAATTACCTGATGTCAAAAGGGCTGGAAGAGATGCAGGCCATTGCCCTGATCGTCCGTGGATTCCTGGATATCGGCATCGAAATGGAAGGCCTTGAACCCGAACTGGAAGAAACCATTGCGTACATATCGGCCCTGTCCGGACACGGGGAAGACTGAGCCAAAACCCGGGCCTTCCTCACCGGGCCAGGCGGACAGCTCCAAAACAAAGCATGCTTTTTATGTGCCGGCAGCCAGCTTCCAGTGGTGCGCATGCTTCTGCTCGTTCCACATTGCCGCGTAAGCCCCACCCCTTGCAAGAAGCTCTTCGTGCCTGCCACGCTCAACAATTTCGCCCTCTTTGAGCACCAGGATCTGGTCGGCACCCGTAATGGTACTCAAACGATGTGCGATTACCACAAGTGTCCGATCCCTGATCAGCTCAGCAATCGCCTCCTGAATATAGAGTTCATTTTCCGGATCAAGTGAGGCTGTAGCTTCATCGAGCAGAATGATCGGAGCGTTCTTCAGAATTGCCCGGGCAATAGAGATACGCTGTTTCTCACCCCCGGAAAGGCTTGCTCCCCCTTCCCCGACCATGGTGTTAAATCCATCGGGCATTTTTTCGATAAATTCCCTGCAACGGGCTTTCTCAGCGGCCTCCAGCACCTCATCCATGCCTGCGTCAGAACGGCCCACCAGGATATTGTTCAGAATGGTGTCATTAAAAAGATAGACCTCCTGAAAGACCATACTGATCTGTGCAAGCAGGTCTTCAGTTCTATAGGCACTCACAGGCTTCCCGCCGATACGGACATGGCCTTCGTTCACATCCCAGAAGCGGGCGATCAGCCGGGTGATGGTCGATTTTCCCGACCCGGAAGGGCCCACGAGTGCTGTCATGCTGTGCTCGGGCAGCCTGAAACTTACCTCTTTGAGGACATCTGCTTCATGGTAGTGAAAACCGACACGATCAAATTCAATATCGAAGCTCTCGGGGGCTGCTGCCTCCTCCGGGCTTGGCAGCGGAGAGCTGTTATGAATCTCCCTCAGGCGTTTTGCGGATATTGAAAAATAACTCAGCTCAACAAACTGCACCAGGAACATCGAGAGTGGATCATACATGCGCGTCCCCAGAATCAGGAAAACCAGAAAAACCGGAAGGGGAAGGCTTCCATTCACCACAAAAGTGATCCCGACAATCATGATCAGGGCAATTCCTGCGTTCAGGCACCAGAGGCCAAGGATGACCGAAGGTCCGGCGACAGCCTCTTGTTTTATACTGATGCGCTTCAGTTCATGAAAGGACTTCCGGAGACGATCGAATTTCGTCCCGTGAAGGTTATAGGCCTTGATATTCTTCATCCCGTCGAGATACTCCAGCATACGGGAGGTGGCTTCGTTCTTGGCCCCAATGTGACGCTTCCCTGTCCGCTGAATAATGGCCCTGGTAATCAATGCTGCCAGGAAGGCCACCGGAATCGGGGCAGTGGTAATCAGGGTCATTCTCCAATCGAAGGGCAGTAGAAAAACAATAAACAGCACAGGGAGGACAACAGCCGACACTGCATTCATCAGGAGGTTCCCCAGCATGACCTCGATATTGCTGTAGTCCGAAAGCATTAGGGAGGTCAAATCACCTGGATCCTTCGACCTGAAAAAGCCCATCGACAGTTTTCTGAGATGATCTCCAAGCCTCAATCTTCCATCTGCAGCCAGCTCGTAGGCAACAGTGGCCTCTGATTTATAGCCGATTACCGATACCATGAAGAGCATGAGCACACTAATCATCAACCATATCGAATAGCCTATAAGCTTTGCTGTATTCACGCCGGTTCCCGGCTCCATCAGGGGCTGGAACAACTCCAGCATCACCATCAGGATGACAAAAAAGGGCTGGCCCTGAAAAACTGACCTGAGCATGGAAGTCAGCATGGGCTTTCGCAGAACCCGCAGATTGTTGCCGGTTATCGACTTTAGAAATCCGATCATGCCGTTTCCTCCCTCCCCATGTCCATATTCCAGTCACGTGCCCTGGTGTGGATTCCCCACATCTTATGATAGAGCCCCTTTTTCTCGAGCAGATCGGCATGCCTGCCAGCCTCAACGATCCTTCCTTCATCCACAACCAGGATCTGATCCACCTCGGTAATGGTATAGAGCCTGTGAGCTATAGTAATCACCGTCTTATTCTTAAGCACTTTCGACAAAGCCTTCTGTATCTGAGCTTCATTTTCCGGATCGGCGTAGGCAGTGGCCTCGTCCAGCACCACAACGGGGGCATCCTTGAGAATGACCCTGGCCAGTGCAACACGCTGCTGTTCACCCCCGGACAGATACGTGCCTCCTTCCCCGATCAGGGTCTGATAGCCCCTGGGAAGGGTCTCGATAAAATCGTGTATCTGCGCAGCTTTTGCAGCCTCCTGAACTTCTTCAAAACTGGCATGGTCATTGCCCATCCGAATGTTTTCCTCAATTGTGTCAAAAAACAGAAAAACATCCTGAAATACGGTTGAAACGGTGTCGTTCAATTTCTCGATAGCCATATCCCTGATGTCCCTGTTCCCGATCCTGATTTCACCGGAATCCACATCCCAGAAGCGTCCCATCAGATTGGCAATGGTGGTTTTTCCACCACCCGAGGGGCCCACCAGGGCCGTAACGGTCCCCCTGGCAACCCTGAAGGAAATGTCCTTGAGAACCCTGACATCCTCGTAGGAAAAACTCACATGCTGAAACTCAAGATCGTATCCCTCAGGATCGGAATCGTCGCCGGTATCGGGAATCTCCGGCTGTTCAAGAATGTCATCTATTCCCGAAAGCCCGGTTTGTACCTGCACCATGTAGGACGCCATCGTAGTGAGCTTAAACATGGGAACTGCAATTCCCATCCCGATATAGAGAAAGAGAAAAACCATGCTGACCATGTCCGCATATCCCTCCCCGGAACTTCGATTGATCAGAAAAACGGCCACAGGAATAATGAATACGCCACAGGAACTCAACAGGGCCATATACCCACCGTAGGACAGCTTTGATTCTTCAATCCAGTGCAGGGTCAGATCGCGATAGGCATAGACATCATCAGAAAAGCGTTTAAAGGCCTTGATGGTTTGATTGAAAATCTTTACAACGGGCATCCCCCGGACATATTCCACGATGGTTCCGTTCATGGCTGCCAGTTTTTCCTGCCACTGGGTATACAAAGCAATGTTGGCCCCTGTGTACATGGTCAACATGATCAGAAATGAGAGTAGAACGGGGATCAGTGTAGCCAGGGCCAGCCTCCAGTCGAAATAAAACAAAATAACCAGCGATAAAAGGGGAAGGAAAACAGCCTGGACAAGATCAATGATATGATGGGCAACAAAAAGCTCAATGCGTTCCACATCCTCGTGAAGAACCTTTTTTATACTGCCATTGGTGTTGATGTTGAAGTAGCCCATGGGCATCCGTGACAGCTTAGCTGCAAGGGCGGTTCTGATCTCATACAGAATGTTGAAAGCCGCCACATGGGTCAGCATGTTCGCAGCATAACTTAACAAGCCATAAAGGCCTATCCCGGCCAGGGTGAGGATTCCCAGGCGGCTCACATAAGCCACATCAAGCCCTGCCAAATTGCCAATGTTTGGCACAATCTCCCGAACCAGAAGATAAATGGTAACATAGGGGCTGATCTGACAAACCACCGCAATTGCACCCAGGATGCATGCCACGAAAAGGTAAACCGATTTGGTCCCTGCTATCTGCAGGAGCCTCGGAATCCCTTTCTTCCGCTTTGTTTTAATCTGTTCTTCGTATTTGGATATCTTCGCCATGTCGCCCTTTTTCAGAACTTCAGATCCAATTGTTCGTACCAGATGACAGAGCTACTCCTCGCAGGCTGAAACAGTAATCAGGCCTCCGGGCCTATGGCGAATAACCTTCTCTACCAAAGCCTGAACGATAGTGGCAAACTCCTGTTTCTCCGACGCAGTTGCCTGCCCCGACAAGACTTTCTTTTTCAGGCCTTCTGTTTTCTTCATGTATTCGGGCGCTGCCAGTTTGGATTTGTCAAATACCGCCTTCACCTTTTTCCCGGTATCTGCACGTTTAAAAATCAGTGTTACCGTTCCCGGCCCACTCCCAATCCCGGCATCAATGACCATGCTGTTGTGTTCCTGTTCATCCCCGGAAAATGGGCTGGCCCGCACAATGTAGGCTGCCAAAGCTGCAAGGTCGCTGCCCGATGAGGCCACAATGCTGATTTGTCCCCTGAGGGGAATTTCATCACCGGGATAGAGCATATCAAGGGCCTGTTTTGTCAACAGGAACCCCGAACTGGTACCAGCACAGACATGGCCGGTAAATTTCCCTACATCCCTGAGGGAAAAACGGAAGATATCATCTCCGGCCTCACGCGTACCGGTGATCACGGCCATCGGATCCCTGAGTTCGATTAGCCCCGCCTTGTCGTAAAGCACAGTCTTTTGTGCCATGACGGGATTTCCCAAAAGGAGCAGGATTATAACAATCTGACTAAAAGCTTTCATACCAATCAGATTAAGGTTTATAGAACACTCAAAAGTAGTAAAAGACAACGCTTGATAGTACCCTAAAATGTGATGATTTATCGGATGTGCCTTTCGGAAAAAAAACTTACTTTAGGACTCCTTAATAATACTGCAGGGTAGTATATATGAATCTGAGCAAAACATCTGAATATGCCATCCGCATCCTGGGGCACATGGCTGCCGGGGAGGCGAAGATCCATACGGCCAAACAGATGGTGGAACAGTTGCAGATACCCGATAAATACCTTCGAAGGATTATGACCAACTTAAGTAAGGCCGGTCTGATCAGGAGCATACAGGGCCGAGAGGGGGGGTATCGCTTTGCCATAGCTCCGGACAGGATTTTTCTGATGGACATCATCAAAGCGGTTGACGAAGAATCCAAGTATACGGGCTGTGTACTTGGTTTTGCACATTGCTCCGACGAAAACCCCTGTCTGGTCCATGACAAATGGGCAGAGGGCAGAGCAAAGATTCTGGAAATATTCACATCGATCTCCCTGACAGAGTTTGCAGAAGAGGCAAGGGCTTTCAAAACAAAGCAAACTATTTAAAATAATTATAAATTAACCTCTTTTTTCGGTTTTAAATACTACATTTGTGTAGCATATTATTCTTTCTAACCTATGAAAAAGTCCTTTCTACTCTTTAGCGCACTTATTCTTCTCAGTTTCGGCTGTAGCAGTCATCCCAAAAACCCGGAAATCGACAATCTCCCTAACACGGAAGAAGAGTTGGTTTTTGCCCTGCCCTTTGCCCCTGTTTCCTATCCGGTTTTCAAGATGCTGGAAGACCGTGTTTTCGAAAAGAATGGCATAGACACCCGCCTGATTCTCTGGAACACACCAGACCAGCTCAAAGCCCTGATTATTGGAGAACAGGCCGACTTCTTTGCCGTTCCCTCCAACACGGCTGCAAGCTTTTACAACAAGGGGGTGGATGTCAGGTTGCTTAATATCTCTATCTGGCGCCTCCTGTGGATCGTATCCCGGGACGAAGGAAGAAACACCCTGGCTGATTACAAGGGAGAGAAGATCGCCATGCCCTTTAAGGGAGACATGCCCCATATCGTATTCGCCGAGATTGCCCGCGCCCAGGGTCTCGATCCGGATAAAGACTTTTCCCTGGTCTTTGAGGCCACCCCCATGGACGTGGCTCAGAAATTGATTATGAGAAGAGTAAACCACGCCGTACTGGTTGATCCGATGGCTTCCATGATCCTGATGAAGACAAAATCGGGCCCGGCCGGAATCATCGCACCGGATCTATTCCGCTCTGTGGACCTGCAGGAAGAATGGGCCGGTGCTTTTGGCGGTGGAAGTGAACTGCCCTTTGCCGGAATGATGGCCGGTGCAAGTGTACTGTCGGACAGTTCACTAATTGCATCCTTCTCAGCAGCCTACGACGAAGCAGCCCGCTGGTGCATGGAGCACCCCGATGAAACAGCCAAACTGGCTGTTAAATACGTACCGCAACTGAAGGAGAAAGGCGTGGCCGAGGCCATGCGTCACGTACAACTGAAAGCTGTGAACGCAGTGGATGCGCGAAAGGAGCTGGAAGACTTTTATCAGGTATTGCTGAACTCCAAACCGGCACTGGTGGGAGGAAAGCTCCCCGATCAGGAGTTTTACTATCATCCATGACATCCAAAGCAGCAAAAATATGGGAAGACCTCAGCACCTACCTGGGCACGAGTAAGTTCATTTTTTCGGTGCTGGGAGTCATTCTCCTATTCAGCACCTGGCAGATCGCATCCCTTTTTATGCACGACATCATCCTCGCCTCCCCGCTCAAGTCCTTTTCGGCCCTGTTCAGAATGATGGCCAGTTCGCGTTTCTGGAATGCGACCCTGGTTTCGGTCGAACGCATGTCGGCCGGAATCCTTCTCGGAGGACTGGCCGGATTCATCCTTGGAATTCTCGCAGGCCTGAATGAAAAACTAAAACACCTCCTCGAACCTACCCGTTGGCTCATCATGAGCGTATCACCGGTGATCGTGGTCGTCATTGCCATGCTCTGGTTCGGAATGGGAACGAAGATGGTCATCAGCATTTCTTCCTTCCTCCTGGCACCCATCGTCTATGTAAATACGATGAAAGGCGTTGAAATGGTCGATGAACAGATTGTAGAAATGGCCAGGGTTTACAAATTCAACACCCTGCAATTGCTCAGGCACATCTACATACCCGCTCTTGCCGGCCCGCTCTCGGCAGCCATGACCATCATCATAACCACGGGAACCCGTATGATCGTCCTGGCAGAAGTGCTGGGAACAAACTCGGGTATCGGCTACGAACTCTCTTTTGCCCGCACCGACCTAAATACCCCCGAGCTGTATGCCTGGGTGCTGGTTACGCTGATACTGGTGGGCATGGCCGAATTCCTGTTTTTTAAACCCCTCGAAAACTACTTCCTGAGATGGAAAAATGCATAGAACTCCGGCATATAGCCAGGCACTATGGCAGCTTCGAGGTAATAAAGGACCTGAGTTTCAGCGTTGGCTCGGCCGATATCATTGGAATCCTGGGACCAAGTGGCGTGGGAAAGTCCACCCTGCTAAAGATCATCGCCGGCCTTGAAAAACCCGATAAAGGAGTGCTGATTAACCGGGTCGGGCGCATTGGTTACGTATTCCAGGAGCCTCGACTGATTCCCTGGAGAAGCACCCACGATAACCTGTACTACCCCTTGCTATACAATGGTTTCAACAAAACTGAGGCACGCGAAAGAGCCTCTGCCTACCTTGAAAAAATGGGGCTGGGCGGCTTTGAGAAGCACTACCCCGTACAACTATCGGGAGGAATGTTGCAGCGCGTATCCCTGGCCCGTGCCTTTGCCATCAATCCGGGGCTGCTCCTGCTGGATGAACCCTTTACAGCCCTGGATCTCAGCCTGAAATCCATTCTCGAATCCATGCTGCGGGAATTGTTGGAAGAAAACCCCATACCCGTACTCTATGTATCCCATTCACCGGAGGAGGTGGTGCAATTTGCCAACCGCATCTTCATGATGTTCAGAGGCGGGGTGATTGAGGAACTCACGGTGGATGATGACGACGATTTCAAAGAATTCCTGAAAGACGCATTTCTGGTAACAAACTAAAACGATAAAACGATGCAGAACGCTTTTGACAATTCAAAGATTTATACCCTGAAAGAGATGGTTGAATACGCAAAGGGAGCTACGGTTAGCAAGATCATTACCCGCAACGACAGGGGAAACCTGACCCTCTTTGCCTTTGATGCCGGCCAGAATCTCAGCGAACATACGGCCCCCTTCGATGCCATTGTTCAGGTACTGGACGGAAAAGCCACGGTAACAATAGCCGGGAAGGACCACCTGCTCGACGAGGGCCAGATGATCATTATGCCCGCCAATGTTCCTCATGCCCTGGAAGCGGAACAGCGCTTCAAGATGCTCCTGATCATGATCAAAGAAGGTGGGAATGGCCAGTAAAATCTACATATTTGTTCCCATCAATATCGGGCGAAACCTGGAAAAGCTCCTCAAACGAAAGGCTCCCGACGCTGAGTTTATCAGCCCCACTTCCTCGGCCGAAGAGCTTAAGTACTTTGAAAAGGCATTCGGCAAGCCCTCGGGGGATACCCTCCCGGATCTGGTCGTCACCCTGCAGCCCGAAATCCTGAAGTACTTTGAGGACCCGGCTGTTAGCGAACACTATGGAACAATTGAGGAAGGCTTCCCCCCCTTAAGGCCCGATCTCAGGGCGCTGGGCTTCGAAAGCGACCGCCCCCTGCTAAGGCCCCTGCTCTTTACACCGGTCATCATGCTCGTAAATAAGGAGCTGGAAAACTATCCCGTTTCCTGGATGGACCTGCTGGACGAACGCTTCGCAGGAAGAGTTATTGCCCCCGATGCCCAAACCCCTGTAAGCATGGCCTTCGATTTCCTGATGCGCGATATGGCTGGCGCGGCCGCAGACGCCTTCCTGCAAAAGCTGAAATTCAGCGGCATGCCCTTCGACGTGATCACAGGCGTAAACAAGGGGTACTATGATGTGGGCCTCTTACCGCTGCCATTTACGCGTTATAGCATGGGAAAGAACCTGGATACGGTCATCCCCGCAGAGGGCAGCCTGGTTTTACCGCAAATGGTTTTCCTTCGAAAGGATGCCTCTCCCGAAAGCCTGTCGATTGCCGGGGAGCTCTTTGGCAAGAATATACAACGCTTCTTTTCTCAGTTGGGAGCACTGATCCCCGTCATAGCAGAGGTTTCCATCCCAACAGAGCTTAAACAGGACTTGAATTTTTACTGGAAGGGCTGGACCTGGTACAGGAAACTGGCTCTGCAACAAGCACAATAAACAATGAAGGACAAATTAGAATTGCTGGCCCGGATCATGCGCCATCTGGCAGCCAATGAAACAGAGGCAGCTGATAAACTGATTGAAGTCTTTATGAACCAGGTCCCTGAGATTTCTGCAGACGAAATAGCTAAAACGGCCCAGGAATTGGACGACGAGGGCGTATTTGATAATGCCGAACAACACGTGAGCATCGAAAGAAAGGTCTTTGCGGTGATCGATCAGAAAATCCCCGTCCAGGATCTGAGCAACTATGGTCCCGGCCATCCGATTCACACCTTCAGAGAGGAAAACAAAATGCTGCGCAAGCTCGTGGAACGATCCCGTAAGCTTCTGGAAACGGCGAACAGTTTTACCAGGCTTCATTCCGACTGGATCCTGGTAGCCAAAGAGTTTCAACAAACAGAACTGCACTACCTGCGGAAAGAGAACCAACTCTTTCCCTTTCTGGAAAAACGAGGTTTCTCACATCCGAGCAGCATTATGTGGAGCCTGCATGACGAGATTCGGATGCTTGCCAAAAACTTCCGGAAGGCGGTAGATGAGAAGAACGAAGCGCAGTCGAAAACACTCCTTGCCAGGGTAAGCCGCGAAGTAGATGAGATGATCGTCAAAGAAGAGAAGGTTCTGCTGCCCCGTTCCTCGAAACTGCTGAGCAATGACAACTGGAAGGAAATCCGTAAGGGTGAGGATGAGATCGGTTGGATCATTGATCCACCCCCCGTGTCCTGGCAGCCCCTGAAGGACATGAGTCAGCACCTGGATATTGATGCCAAAAGAATTGAAGTGATTCTGGAGATCATCAGGGATTTCTTTGCCGGAAAAGCCCCTCATGAACTGGAAAAAGTCATCCAAAAAGAATTGGGTGGCAGCATTTCACCCGCGGAATTTGCACTGGCCGAACAGAAGGTCCAGGAGCATGAAGTAAGCGACCTGCAGTTCAAGGAGCAGATCGATGAGCTGCTGAAAGTCTTCAGGGCTTCCTTTGAAAAAGTTGAGGTCGGCGGACTGGAAAAAGGTCACCCTGTGGAAACCTTCATCCGCGAAAACAAGGCTATTCAGGAATTGCTGCGGGAAGTCCGGGAAGAAAATTCCCGGGCGAACAGCACAATGCCAAAGGAGAAATTCTGGGAGGTGGCTTATGAAAAGATCGGACAGATCAACCTGCACTATGTGCGCAAGGAAAACCAGCTCTTCCCCTATCTTGAGGACAAAGGTTTCGACAAACCTTCCACGGTAATGTGGGCATTGCACGACGATGTCCGCCAGCTTATAAAGTACTATAGCGAACTTGTCAAGAGTGCCGGATTTGAGGAACTCTTCTCCACCCAGGAGATGCTGTTCTCCGCGATCGAGGACATGATCTACAAGGAAGAGAAAATTCTCTGGCCCACCAGCCTGGAGCTTCTCAGTGAGGAGGAATGGGTGGAAATCCGAAAGGGAGAAGACGAGATAGGCTGGTGCCTGATCCCCAAGCCGCCCATGTGGAATCCCCTCTGGACCCATCCCTCCACAGCTGCCCCGGAAAGCATGCCGCCAGAATCCGACCTCTCCGGGACAGCCGGCATAAACCTGGAAATCGGATGCATCAGCCCCGAACAGATCAACCTTATATTCAGCCATCTGCCCTTCGATGTGACCTATGTTGACGAAAACAACGAGGTTCGCTTCTACAACAAGGGCGAGGGCCGAATCTTTCCCCGCTCTCCGGGCATCATCGGACGACAGGTGAAGTACTGCCATCCACCCAAAAGCGTGCACATGGTGGAGCGCATCGTCGATGCCTTCCGCAAAGGGGAGAAAAATGAGGCCAGCTTCTGGATCGATTTCAGGGAGAAGTTTATCCACATCCAGTACTTTGCCGTAAGGGATGCCGAAGGCAAATACCGGGGCGTGGTCGAGATTAGCTATGACGCTAAACCCGTACGCAGCCTCGAAGGCGAGCAGCGCCTCCTGGACTGGGAATAAGAGGAACCGGAAGGTTGTTCCTGCGGACCAAAGGCCAAAGAAACGGGCATACAATCAGAACAGTCCATCCAGGAATTCGTCCGGACTGACATTCGCCATATAGTCTCCGAGCGCGACCTCTTTCAGCCTTTGCTGAATTTCGCCTTTTTCGTGAGCTAAGCCCGTCAGGAGCTCTTCTAATTCAGCCAATTCGCGCATGTTGAAGAAGTCTCCAAAGATCCTGGCCTTTTCAATGACCCCGTTTTTCACCTCCAGGTTCAGTTCCACATGGCCTCCACTGGTTCTGATGCCCTTCTGAAAGTTGTAGCGGGGCGAGGATCCGAAATTCCATTCCCAGGTCCCGTACTTCTCCTTTACCAACTGCGCAATTGTCTTCCTGTCGGCATCGCTGAGGGTGTATAGCCGGGAATCGGTGTACAAGGCCATGACATGGGCAATAATCCGGTCTTCGAATTCCTCCAGCCCTATCGGGTCGGCCAGATGTTCCGAGATATTGGTAACCCTGCTGCGAACCGACTTTACTGCCTTATCCCTGTACTTTAGCGGATTCACCTTTAAGGCCTTGGAAAGGTCGGGCAGATTGGAGGAAAAAAGCAGGGTGCCATGCTGCAGGATCCTGCCATTGTAGTGGCACTGTGCATTGCCCGAAAATTTCTTTCCTCCGATCGTCAGGTCGTTCCTGCCCTCGAAGCGTGCATCAACCCCCATCTCATTCAGCACATCCAGAATAGGCCGGGTGTATTTCCTGAAATCCACCGACTTATCGGCAGCTTGCCTGATAAAGGTGAAATTCAGGTTGCCCGGATCGTGGAATACAGCACCGCCGCCGGACATGCGTCTGATCACATCTATGCCCTCCGCTCTCACATAGGCTTCATTGATCTCGGCAACCGAATTCTGATGCCTGCCCACAATAATCGAAGGCCGATTGATATAGAGGTAGAAACAGTCTTCCTCCCTGTGTCTGAGCAGGAATTCTTCAGTAGCCAGATTAAAGGCCGGATCGAGGGTAGTTGAACGAATACATAACATGGGCACAAAAGTGCTCAAAAAAGCCCACGCCTGCAATCCTTCGGCTTAAAACAACAGAAGAGCCCTCCTGAGAAGGCCCCCCTGTCTTGCTAAACTACTTATGAACCAACACTTAATCCGATAGATCTTTCAGTGCATCCATCCGCATTTTATTGTCTCGCTTAGCCAGATTCAGCAGCCGCTCCGCCTCTTCGGGGTCGCTCATTGAGAGGATTTTATAGCGGCCTTCATTCTTCACAAATTCGCTGAAATCCCTGGTGGGCTCTTCGGCATCCCAAATCATGGGGTTCTCCCCTTTCTCTCTGAGTGCCGGATTAAACCGGTAGAGGGGCCAATAGCCGGTTGAAACAGCCAGTTTTGCCTGCTGAGCCCCCTTTCCAAGGTTATAGCCATGCGCAATACAGGGTGCGTAAGCGATAACAATGGACGGGCCATCGAAATGCTCGGCTTCCCAAATTGCCCGGGCAACCTGCTTCCGGTCCTGATTCAGATTCACGGAGGCCACATACACCGTTCCGTAGGTGGTCATCATCAGGCCCAGGTTCTTTTTACCCATCTTCTTGCCCGAAGCCGCAAATTTGGCAACCGCACCACGCGGAGTAGATTTCGATGCCTGTCCTCCTGTGTTTGAATACACCTCGGTATCGATAACCAATACATTTACATTGCGGCCGGATGCGAGCACATGATCCAGGCCTCCAAAACCAATATCATAAGCCCAGCCATCTCCTCCAAAGATCCATACCGATTTCTCCAGTATGAAATCTTCCAGTTGGCGGATCATCTCCAGGTGTTTGCGGACTTCCCCTTCGGCCTGTTCAATGGCGGCCGGAAGCATGGCCTTAAGGCGCTTCTCGTTTTGCTTTGCCTCCGGACCAAGGTCCTCAAACAATTCCAGGGTCTTCTTCAGGACCTCGCCGATTTCCGAATCGGCACCCGCATCCAGTGCCAGACCAAGTTGGGTTTTTAAAAGGGCCCGGTTGGCATCGACAGACAAACGCATCCCAAAGCCATACTCGGCATTGTCCTCGAACAGCGAGTTGGCCCAGGCCGGCCCCCTGCCTTCCTCATTCGTGGAATAGGGCGTAGCGGGGAAAGTACCCCCATAGATCGAAGAACAACCCGTGGCATTGGCAATTAACATTCGGTCGCCAAAAAGCTGAGTAACAATAGAAATGTAATTGACCTCCCCACAGCCCTGACAGGAAGCAGGAAAATCAAAGTAGGTAGCACTGTACTGCTCACTGTCAAGACCAAGTTCCCTTGCAATCCAGGGCATGGATTTGGCCTGTTTACCAAGTTGAACCAGGCGATTGGTCGCTGTAGGAATTACCCCGTTAACCGACATGGCAGAAACCGGGACCGTGTCGCCGGTAAGCCGGATCACGGGTTCCATAACATTCAGTGCAAAGTCGCGGCTTCCCTCAGGGATCAGGTCTGCTTCGGGTATCACCGGTATTGCCGGTGCCGACTCAGTTTCGGCCTCCGGAACGGGAACCTCCTTTACCGCATCCCGGGATGCATCAATGGCTGCCCAGTTCATTTCTACAATGTCTTTCCCTTTACGCAGGAACTGCTTCTCCACCGCCTTTTTGATCAATGCAATTGCCTCATCTTCGGGAAGTACCCCGGAGATCTTAAAAAAGGCCGTTTGCATAACGGTATTGATGCGGTTACCCAAGCCTGCCTTTCTGGCAATGCTGGCTGCATTGATGTTATAGACCTTAATTTTCTTCTCCCGAATGGTGTCCTGCATCTCTCTGGTAAGCCTGGAAAAAACCTCTTCGGGCTCATAGGTGGAATTCAGAAGAAAAATTCCACCCTCGACAATCCCCTGGAGCAAATCGTACTTTCCAATGTACTGTTGACGGTGACAGGCAATGAAATCGCAGTTGTTCAGCAAGTATTCGGACTGTATCCTTTCCTCGCCGAAGCGGAGATGGCTGATTGTGTAGCCACCCGACTTATTGGAATCGTACTGAAAATAGCCCTGTGCGTAGAGATCTGTATCGTCACCGATGATCTTAATGGAGTTTTTGTTGGCCGAAACGGTTCCGTCCGAACCATAGCCCCAGAATTTACAACGCTTTGCACTTTGCGGTTCTGTATCAATCTCCTCTCTGATTTTCAATGACTTATGCGATACATCATCGGTAATCCCCACAGTAAAGTCGTGACTGCATTCCCCATCGAGGTGATCGTAGACTGCTTTCACCATAGAGGGCGTAAACTCCTTCGAAGAAAGCCCATAACGGCCGCCAATGATCTTTATATGGCGATCCTGCATAGCCATCACCGTATCGAGGTAAAGGGGCTCACCCGCAGCACCTGGTTCCTTGGTCCGATCCAGTACGGCAATCTTCTTTACCGATTCCGGAATAGCTGCTGCAAAGTCCTTTACGGAGAAGGGGCGGAACAAACGGACCTTCAGGGCCCCCACCTTTTCTCCTTTCGAACAAAGGTAGTTTACCGTTTCCTCAATGGTCTCGCACGAAGATCCCATCGAGATCAGGACTTTCTCCGCCCGGGGATCACCCACATATTGGAAAAGGTCGTATTTGCGGCCCACTTTCTCTTCCAGCAATCTCATATACTTACGGACGATCCCGGGGGTGGCCTCATAATAGGTATTCACCGTCTCCCTGCCCTGGAAATAGACATCGGGATTCTGGGCTCCAACCTTGCAATAAGGCCGGTCGGGGTTTAGCGAGCCCTTGCGAAAGCGTTCCACGTACTTCATGTCCAGCATGGATGCCAGGGTATCATAATCAATGCTCTCGACCTTCTGTACCGAATGGGATGTGCGGAAGCCGTCAAAGAAATGCACAAACGGTATGCGGGCCTCCAGGGTCGAAAGATGGGCCACTGTGGCCAGGTCCATGGCCTCCTGTACATTGGCCGAGGAAAGAAAGCAAAAGCCGGTACTCCTGGCAGCCATCACATCACTGTGATCACCGAAAATGGAAAGCGACTGTGCAGCAATGGAACGTGCAGAAACATGGAATACTGCCGGCATCATCTCGCCTGCTATTTTAAACATATTGGGAATCATCAGCAGCAGGCCCTGCGACGCCGTAAAAGTCGTTGTCAGCGAGCCTGCTGTCAGGGAGCCGTGACAGGCTCCTGCAGCCCCGGCTTCCGATTGCATTTCTGCCACCGAAACCGGCTGGCCAAAAATATTTTTCCTGCCGGCAGTCGCCCAGGCATCGGTATATTCCCCCATATCCGAGGATGGTGTAATGGGATAAATGGCCGCAACCTCACTAAAAGCATAGGCCACATGAGCGGCAGCTGTATTGCCGTCAATGGTAATCATTCTCTTTGACATATTTCTCTGTTCATTAATGGTAATCAAACACGAAAGGCAAACTGCAAAACGGGAGAACCGTTAAGCGGCTTACGCTTCTCTGCATATTTTCTGCACATGGCATTCTCGAGCAGGATGATCCTGTTCAACACATCGAGACACAGCTCCGTCGAAGCCCTGTATTCCCTTATAAGCGCTTGATCCCAGGCCGGGATCTCTTCTATGGCACAGAGGGTTTCCTGGATTTCCGCATAAGAATGCGCGATAAAGGGCAGCAACATCTGGTAGAGGGCATTGATTTCGCTCCCCCTCTTCGTGAGCTCCAAATACCGCATCGTTTCAATCGAGCTGGTCCTCATCTCATGCCTGATCCGGGCCTTCAGATCCTTGTAGTCGGCGCTCATAAGCTGGCCCAGTCTGCGGAGCCGGGCCAGCTCCTCCTGCATATACACCGGATCACTTTCGAAGCGCATCTCGTCAAAACTCAGGAATTCCCTTTCTGTGCACTGTATCTTTTCCATCAGGCACATGGAGGAGAAGTCTCGCCCGGGCCCCGGAAATGTGATATAAACCAGGCGGGATGAGAAATAGCCCGGACAGGAATAGTCTGTAGAAAAGACAAAACGCAGGTTCCCTATGTTGTATGTTCCCTCCAGCGAACTGTTGAACTTCCTGGACTCGGAAAACAATTTGTTTATGAAATCACTCATATTCAGAATAACAGCTTTAAACGCATATAAATGTTACGCCCAGGTTCTATGGTAATTTCGCCCCTGTTGGTTGAAAGATGGTTTGCATAACTTTGGTCTGTCAGGTTATCTATCCCCAGAAAAAGCTGAAGGCGTGCCCCAGAAAGACGAAACTCCTTTGTATTCATGGCAAGGTCGAATCGATAGTAGCCATCAGTTTCTGTCTCCCCATCAGCAATTCTGTCCTGTTTTGCTGCCGCACGAACAGCAAATTCAATTGAACCAGCTTTCCGGTAAACATAGCGAACCCCTGCCCTTCCGTTTAGGGGAGGAATCAGGGGAAGGTAGGAATCGGCCTTGATATCCTTTCCCGTAACATAAGCTCCCGATCCGAACAGAACGACATTTCCGTAAATGTTGTATTCGAAACCAATGTCAAATCCATACAGAAGGGCCTCGCTTACATTGGAATTGATAAGAGCCGGCAGGGTATCCGGGTCGCTCCCCGAGCTCATTGTGTAAATGAATTCACCCGGATTTTCCACAATCATGTCTTCGATGTGGTTGATAAAAACCGCCGATTGCAGGGTGAAGCGCGGGCTCCAGACCCTGAGTCCCAGGTCGGCCGAGTTGCCTTTTTCGGGTTTCAGAGAAGGATCCCCCAGCCGGACATAGGAGCCCAGATCAATATACTTGAAGCGTTCTTCCAGTGATGGCGAGCGGAAGGAACGAGCAAGGTTCAGACTAAAGTCCACATGATCGGCCAGCTGGAAAAGCATGCCCGCATTGACAGCCCACGACAGCTCCTGGCTCTCTCCTTCCTCGAAGGTTATACGTCGGGGTGGACTGTCATTTACGACCCCATTCAGGACGAGGTAGTCCACATCATGGGCCTCCTCATTCCAGACCCGAATGCCGTCCAGTCTTCCGCCAAAACTGAGTTTGAGTCTGTCATCCGAAAGACGGACTTCGTCCTGCATGAAAAGGCCTGCACTCGTGAAGGTGGAAGTCGGGAGTGGCGTTTCCCCCCGCTCCAGTTCCTTGGTGACCAGCACGTCCCCGTCAGGGTTCAAAACTTCCACGCTAATCTGTTTCTCCCGCTGTGAGGTAATCTTACGGCCCCATAGATCCACTCCGGCAATAAGCCTATTCCAATCCGACAACTCCCAGTCGCTTTGTAACTGAAGCCCGTTTGTCAGGTGGGTGGCAGCTGGCGTAAATAAAATGGGCGAGATCCGCTGGGTATTTCCATTGGGAAGTACGCGTTCCGATACCAGATTGGGGACCAGATTCACATTCCGGTCGATGAACTGGGTAAAGTAGCTTAGCTTCAGAGCGGATAGTTTTTCCGAAAGCTGACTTATCTCATAACTGGCAGCCAAGAGGTCACGGCTGATATCTGTATATGTGGCTTCAGAAGGACCCGGGAAGGCTGCTCCGCCCGGAATGCCCACATCCTTGGACCAGTTACGCTGGTACTGTATCCTCAGCAGATGATTGCTAAAGGGCTTAATTCCCACCTTTGCTCCAACATTGTGCATCCTGTACTGGCTGTTTGGAAGCTCTCCTTCCGGTGTACGGATGTTGTCGGCATCGGCGTAAGTTCCGCTCAGGCGAAAGTACCACTTCTCAGAACCTGAATTGATGGCTGCATGGCTCGAGAAAAGCTTATTGGCCGAAGCATAGCCCGCACTAACATTTCCCGAGAAGAATGGCCGCGGAGAAAAATGACCGTCTTTGGTAAGAATATTCACGATCCCTCCCATTGCCCCGCTACCATAAAGCGCCGATTGTGCACCCTTGACAATTTCCACACGTTCGACCTCATTCACATCGATCATACTCAGAGAAGCTGTCAGCTCGGTGGCCGTCTCCACCCTGCATCCGTCTACGAGGGTAACCAGGCGTTGCTCACCCAGCCCCCGGATATTCACATTTGTAGCCCAAATCCCATCGCCTCCCATTGAAACACCCGGTTCCAGATCAAGTACCGAAGAGAGTGAAAGAGCCGATTGCTTATCAAAATCCGAGGTATCCGTCACCACAATTGATGAGGGTAGCTGTCTGAGCAGGCCTTCGGTCCGAAGACTGGAAACACTTACCTCGCCCAGGGAAATTGGATTCGAGAAAATGGAACTTTTGTCCTGGCCGGCGACCATGCCGGAAGCCATAAACAGACCTGATACTGCAAGTGTTGCTCCTAAAAGCTTGCGATCTGATTTCATAGTAATGTGCTGTAGCGTTGCGATTTCAATCTCCTTTCCGTCAGAATTCCTCCGGATCAGAACCCCTTGAAGCCTCATACCTCAATATGCATTCAATCATCCATATATCAGATAGAGCACTATTTATTTAGACTAAATACAAAATTAATGTTATCCTGATAACAGGTATCCTAACAAATGGCTATTTACAGCTGGGCAGGGAAATGAAATGGTGAACACCCCATCGCCCACACAAAACGAGCTGTCGATGATGCCTTTTTGCATCAAATCGGTCGAAATCCGGCCTGAATGGCCGGGAATTAGATCTACAATCCCTAGCTTAGCCTGCAGAAAATCATAACTAATCATGATTGTTGCTGGCGAAGGCATTATTCATCTTAGCTACCATGAGCAAGGCTAGAATGCTGGAAAGACTAAAGGGCCACTGGGGCATAAGCAATACCTTTCAGGTACTGCT
>PDRI01000123.1 GCA_002748055.1 Bacteroidota bacterium
CGGCAGAACACAGCCATCCGGAGAACTATGCCAGCCTTTCGATGTACGTGGCGGCTTCCTATAAACTGAACGAGCGACTAATCCTGCATGGGGCCGGCGTGAAGCAGCTTATGCAGACCCCTTTGCCCGGGGGCTTCACTAAGCTGTCCGATCAGTTGAGTGTTGGCGCCCTTTTCAAGCTGAACGACAAGGTGAGTATTGGTGCCAGAGTACAACTGCAGAGCGGGAATGGTTATTATCCGGGTTCCTTCGGCAGGACGACTGGCTTTGGAAACAGTTTTGGCAATGGGGTCGGAAGTGTGTTCGGAGCACCTTTCTTTCCTCCACCTTACAATTGGTAAATATGGGCTTTATCCTTTCTGCGATTGCACCGGTTGTCATTGTCCTCTTCTATGTTTATTTCAGAGATAAGTACGACAAAGAACCCATCGGGCTACTACTTAAAGCATTGCTGGCGGGAGGCCTCGTTGTGCTGCCCATTATTCTTGTGGAAACCTGGCTGACCCGCATGATGCCTCCCCTGGGCAGGGTCGGACAGGCAGGCTACACTGCTTTTGTGGTAGCCGCCTTTACAGAGGAGCTCTTTAAGCTTCTGGCGCTTTACCTTTTGGTCTGGCGGGCAAAGGCCTTTAACGAACAGTTCGACGGGATTGTGTATGCGGTTTTTGTGTCGTTGGGTTTTGCGGCGGTCGAGAACATTATGTACGTCATGGAGGCCGGTTACCAGACTGCCATGCTGCGTGCCCTTACAGCAGTTCCTGCACATGCCATCTTTGGGATCACCATGGGCTATTATTTTGGTGTAGCCCGCATCTATGAGGAATTGCGCCGGGACTATCTCCGGAGGGCCTTCCTTGTCCCCTTGCTTCTGCATGGCATCTATGACTTTATCATTATGCTGGAAGTAGAGCTGCTCTTATTCGTATTTGTGGGCTACCTGGTCTATCTCTATTTCTTTGGTTTCAAAAAGATGAGGGTATTGTCGAAGGCTTCGGCTTTTAAACCCGATGACGCAGATCTGGGTTTGTAAGCGTTTTTTTAACTTATTTTGGAATGAAAGAGTCCATCAAAGCGATGAAGGGCTGTGGCCATCACCGGAACATGGAGGGCAGGGTGGTCCATCTGGCTGTTGTAGAAGCACTATGAAAAAGTTGTTCATTCTGGTTGTTTTTGTTCCCATGCTGGTTTCGTGCAGGGCCGGGAGGAACAGAGAACTGACAGGGGAGATTGTCGCAGTTGAAGACGCACTCTGGAAGGTGATTCCCCGTGAGGCTGAGGTCGAACACATCGGCGTAGGTTTTGGCTTTACAGAGGGACCTGCCTGGCATCCCGACGGGTTTTTAGTATTCTCAGACATTCCCGCAAACCTTATTTACCGCAGGATCGGTAAAGGCTTTGCGCCCTATCGGCAACCCAGCGGAAAGAGCAATGGCCTCCTTGCATTGAAAGATGGTTCCCTGCTCTGTTGTGAACACGCGTCAAGGAGTATTGTCCGCTATTACCCCGATGGAAGGCTCGATACCCTGGTTTCGCGTTTCAGGGGCAGCAGATTGAACAGCCCGAATGATCTTTGCCGTGATGCACGGGGTGCCCTTTTTTTTACCGATCCGCCCTGGGGCCTGGATGGAGGCCATGAGGATCCTTCAAAAGAATTGCCTTTTGCCGGGGTCTATCGCTACTACCAGGGCAGGCTCAGCTTGTTGGACAGCACGCTTAGCTGGCCCAACGGGATCGCCCTTTCGCCCGATAACAAGCAGCTTTATGTGGCGAATTATCGTTACGGAAATCCTCGAAATACGGCCGGTGGGCAGGCTGAATGGCTGCAGTATTCACTCGACCCGGCGGGCAGGGTGAAAGATCGCCGCATCCTTTTTAAAATAGCCGCACCGGCTGTGCCCGGAGGGCCGGACGGGATGGCTGTGGACCGGAATGGGAATCTCTTTGTCACCTCAGATGAAGGGGTCTATATCCTCGATAAAACGGGCAGGCATCTGGGCAGCATCCTTTTGCCCGACATCCCTTCAAATGTTTGTTTTGGACCACGGCAAAAGAGCTTGTTTATCACGGCCCGAACGAATCTCTACCGTATCGAACTCTAAGAAATGATTGAAAACTTTGACAGACAGTATGCAGTAGCAAGGGATGCTGATGATCCCCTGCTTCGATACAGGCACAAATTCAGTATGGAAGATGAATCTCTGATCTATCTGGATGGGAACTCATTGGGGAGGTTGCCCCGGGAAACAATGCTGAAGGTTCAGGACAGTATCAAAGAAGAATGGGGCCGGGGGCTGATCCGGAGCTGGAATGCCGACTGGTATGAGATGAGCCAAAGGATGGGGGCAAAGATTGCCAGGCTTATTGGTGCCGATCCCGAGGAGGTCATTATGGCCGATTCGGTTTCAGTGGGCCTGTATAAGCTGGCCTATGGTGCCTTGAAACTGAAACCCGGGCGTACCGAGATTCTTTCCGATGATATGAATTTTCCCTCCGATCTTTACGTCCTTCAGGGATTGCTGGGCCAGATCGGAGAACGGGAGGGAAGGACCTGCTCGCTTCGCCTGCTTAAATCGCCCGACGGCATCAATTCGGGGGTAACAGACATGCTCAGACTTCTGGGCAAGCAGACCGCACTTGTGAGTCTTTCCCTGGTCGCTTTTAAAAGTGCCTATATGTACGACCTGCCCAGGGTGACAGAAATGGCCCAGCTGCATGGTGCCCTCACCCTCTGGGATTTGAGTCACGCCGTTGGAGCCGTCCCCATCGATCTGCACGCTGCAAACGTAGATCTTGCTGTAGGCTGTACCTATAAGTATCTGAGTGGAGGCCCCGCATCGCCGGCTTTTTTATACATTCGGCGCGACCTTCAGGAAGCCATGGAAAACCCCATCAAGGGGTGGTTCGGCCACAATGACCCTTTTGAGTTCAATCTCCATTACCGGCCCGCCCGGGGGATCAGGAAGTTTCTGACCAGCTCTCCTTCGGTGCTGGCGATGAAGGCAGTTGAGCCCGGTCTTGATTTGGTCCTTGATGCAGGCATTGAGGCTATTCGGGCGAAGAGCATGGCTCAGACCCAATACCTGGTCGATCTGGCCCGGGAAAAACTGTTTAAGCTGGGGTTTCGCCTGGGTTCACCCGAATTTGCCGATCGAAGGGGCTCTCATGTGAGCCTGAAGCATCCCGAAGCCTACCGTATATGCAGAGCCCTTATTGATCCGGAGCTGGGCGATTATGAGGTCATCCCCGATTTCCGGGAACCCAATAATATTCGGCTGGGACTGGCTCCACTTTACACCAGCTTTGAGGAAATCTGGCTGGCAGTCGAGCAGCTCCGTAGCATCATGGAGGAAAGAAGCTATGAGCGATATTCGTTGCATAAGCAGATGGTTACCTGATTGAGCTTTAGCCTGTCGCTTTCCGGTGGAGCTCTTTTCTGCACCCGATGCGATGGCTGGTTCTTATTCAGAATGAATATAAACAGGCGGGAAGCAGTGTTTTTGAGGCAAGCAATGGAAAGTGATGTCGTTTTAATGATAAATTTAAGCCAATGGCTTCGTTAACAGAAATCACGGGTGTGCTTGGGAAAGCCCGCGCAGCCCACCTCCTGAGAAGAGCCACATTCGGCCCCACCATCCAGGAGATCGAACAGTTTGCTGCATTGAATGTCACAGAAGCGATGGCGCTGCTGACCGATGACAGCGCAGATGACCCCACTCCCCCTATTGATCCCCTGACCGGTGAAACCTGGGTCGATCCGTTAGGCCAGGCTCATGCCGGCGGCTCCAACAGTAAGCAGGACGACTTGCATGAATTCTTCAAGTCCTGGCACATGGATGTGATGCGTCAGGCAGCTCCGACCCTGAAGGAAAGGATTACCTGGTTTTTCCATACCCATCTTCCGGCCAGGTGGACAGAGATCAATTCTTCCGAAGGTATTTACTACCAGAATTTGTTGTTTCGTTTCTATGCTTTTGGCAGCTTCAAAACCCTTTTTAAGAAGATCTGTGTCGACAACGCCATGCTGCGCTACCTCGATTGCTATTCGAACCGAAAGAATGCCCCGAATGAGAATTTTGCCCGTGAGATGTTTGAATTGTACAGCATTGGCAAAGGCAGGCAGATTGCCGATGGAGACTATACCAACTATACCGAAGACGATATCAAGGCCGCAACGCGGGTGCTGACGGGGTGGCAGATCGATGAATCGTTTTCCTATCTGGATCCCGATAGTGGAATCCCCATTGGTAAAATGCGCAGCCAGTTTCAAAGCGATGGGGGGCAGAATATAGAAGTGGCTACCGAACACGATGAAGGCGTGAAAACCTTTAGTGAAAAATTCGACAATGCCGAAATCTCTCCGGCTACCCTGCTCAATGGCTATCCTACCGTTGAGGCTGCCTATGGCGAGCTCGATGAGATGATAGAGATGATCTTTGCCCGGGAAGAAACCAGCCGTTTTATTGCCCGTAAGCTTTACCGTTTCTTTGCCTACCACTTTATCTCAGATGAGGTCGAGCAGGATGTGATCGGTCCCCTGGCCCGGCACCTCCGCGAGAACGATTACAACATCGTATCCATGCTCGAACTCCTGATGAAAAGCGAGCATTTCTACGATGAAGATGATGCAGCGGTCGAGAACGACCTGAGAGGGGCCCTGATCAAGTCACCCGTGGATATCTTTACAAGCCTTTTCCGCTTCTTTGGCATCGGCATGCCCGACAGAGACAGTGAACCTGTTCGCTTTTACAATGAGATGGGCTTTGTGGTGAACAAGCTCGTCGATCAGGGCCTGAACTTTTATGAGCCCTTTGAGGTGGCAGGTTATCCGGCCTATCATCAGGTTCCGGGTTTCAACCGGAACTGGATCACGAGCTATGCGCTGGCCCATCGTTACCAGGTAGGTGAGATTCTGATGCGCCGAGTAGATGCGAGTGAGGAAAGAACCCTTTATCTGGATGTTCTCGATTGGGTCGAGAACAGTGCCAGTATTGGCGATCCCTCCAATGCGACCGAGATTATAGATGTATTTTCCGAGAACCTGCTTGCGGTAACCCTGAACCAGGAACGCTATGATTATTTTCTGTACACGGTTTTTCTGGACAATCCCGATGACCATACGCAGGCACTGAACACCTGGGCGGGCGAGTGGAACAATTACAAGTCCTCCGGATCGGCCGATGTTGTCAGGGAAAGGATAGAACTCCTGCTAAGCAGCCTTATCCAGACCCCGGAATTCCAGTTGATTTAGTTCGCTCACCGTAATCAAGACAGACATGAAAAGACGACAGTTTCTCAAGCATATGAGTTACGGCAGTGCAGCCGGTCTGACCCTCGCAGGGATTCCGGTGAATTTGCTGGGCTCGGGTAGCGGGCTGAAGAGTATGGCCGCTGCTAGTGTTAACGACAAGGTGCTGGTATTTATACAGTTGCATGGAGGAAACGACGGGCTCAATACCCTGATCCCCATTTCCCAGTACGACGCTTATTACAACCTGCGCCCAAATCTGGCCATCCGGCATACCGGGACCCGTTCCTACATTAATGTAGACGACAGGGTGGCTGATGATGTGAAGGTTGGCCTTCATCCCGATATGCTCTCTTTCAAAGAGATGTACGACCAGGAAAAGGTAGCCATTGTGCAGAACGTGGGTTATCCCGACATGAACCTGTCCCACTTTCGTGGCCGGGATGTGGTTTTCATGGGGGGCGATGAAAGCAACGAGCATCAGTACAACTCCGGCTGGATGGGGCGTTATCTCGATAACATCTATCCTGGCTATCCCGATGCCTATCCAAGTGAAAGCATGCAGGATCCCATCGGGATTGAATTGAGCGGCACACTTTCCCTCGCATTTCACCGGGAAGAAGGCATCCCCATCGGACTCAACATAGGCAGCCCGGAGCAGTTTTATCAGCTGATTTCCAGCGTGGGGGTAAATCCGCCGATCGCGTTTCCCGACAGCCATGCAGGCCGTGAGCTGGAATACATTATGGAATTCGAGAAGAAGTCCAATGAGTATGCCGGACGCCTGAAGAATGTGTATGATGCAGGGAGCAACTTCCTGCAGGAATACCGTACCGGTTATCCCTATGCCTCTCCGGGACGGGCCAACAGCCTGGCAGGACAGCTTAGGCTAATTGCCCGTTTGCTTGCGGGCGGGGTAAAGACCAAGATCTTCCTCTGTCGCATTGGTGGCTTTGACACCCATGGTGAACAGGTCGAAGAGTATGATTCCAGTCTGGGGACCCATGCTGCACTCCTGTACAATATGTCCACTGCCATCCAGGACTTCTATACCGACCTGGAAGGTCTGGGTATAGCCGACCGGGTGCTTTCGACCACCTTTACGGAGTTTGGGCGGCGAGCTTATTCAAATGACAGTTATGGAACCGACCATGGAACAGCTACACCTGTTTTTGTATTTGGCACCCAGTTGAACAGTGGCATTTATGGCAGCAATCCGGGTCTGGACCCGGACAGCCTCCGCAACGGAAACCTGCAATACAATATCGACTACCGGCAGATTTACACTTCGGTGATCCAGGACTGGTTCCAGGCAGGTAACGAAGGCCTGATCGAAACGGGTTTCCAGGACTGGGTGGATGACCGCCTGCCCATTGTGGCGACAAGCGGAACGGACAAACCCGATCTTCGGGATCACAATACAGGTCTCAGCCTCTTCCCGAATCCGGTGAATGATATTGTGCAGATTCGTTTGCAGCTCGAATACAGGGGCAGGGTAGAGCTCAGAGCCATAGACTCATCGGGCAGGACCCTTGCTACGAAAAAGCTGGAGGGACGTTACGGCATGAACACCCTAAGCTGGGATCTCTCGGGCTTGCAGGCCGGGCACTACCTGATGCAGATGCATCACCGGGGCCGTGTGAAGGCGGTACGCTTCATGAAGATGTAACCTTTGGCACGATCCGATGACAGGATAATCATGCTTGCATTTAGCTGTTCATATATTCTTCTAAATGGCTGAATATATGCC
>PDRI01000090.1 GCA_002748055.1 Bacteroidota bacterium
AATGTAGCAGGGATTGAGATAAACTATCTGCACGAGGCCAGGCTGGGAAATACAGTGCTTATTCAGATCGGGGAAGGGCCGGAGGAGGTCATGCATTTTTCAGGAAAGGATGTAGAATCGGAAACAGAGTACTTCCGGGCCAGAATTGTATTCGGGCCATGATGCTCAGAAGCAGTAACCCGGATAGCAGATTCTGGTCAGAAACAGGCCTTTGGCCGGCGCAGATTGCCCGGCACGGCAGCGATCCCTTGCGTCGATAATTTCCTGAAAACCTGCAGCACTGACACGACCCTGCCCGACATCCAGGAGTGTGCCGGCAATCGCCCGTACCATATTTCTTAAGAAGCGATCAGCTGTAATGTCCAGGTGGTAGGCTTCGGCAGTTTCTGTCCATTTGGCCGAACTAAGCTTACAAATATGGGTTTTTACATTGCTGTGCAGTCGCGCAAAGCTGCTAAAGTCGCTGGTTTTTTCAAGTATGCGGCAACATTTCACGATCGATTTACTGTCTATTTCTCCATAAACGTAGTGACTGTAAGCCCTGTTAAATAAGGGTTTCGTCTTAGATATTATATATCTGTAGCTGCGCGAAAGTGCCGAAAAGCGGGCGTGCAGATCCGGGTCAACTTCCCGAATGCTGTGGATCAGGATGTCGGGCGGAAGCAGGCGATTCATTTTGAAGCTCAGCTGATCGACATTCCCTTCATGCATGCTGAGCTGTTCTTCGTCTAAATCAAAATGGGCTATGAAACTGGAGGCATGTACCCCGGAATCGGTGCGTCCGCATCCGGTCATCTCAACCGGAAACCGAAAAACACGGCTGAAGGCCTCCTCCAGGACACCCTGAACAGTGAGCTGCCCCGGCTGCACCTGCCAGCCCTTGTACCGGGAGCCGTCATAGGCCATGTGAATGAAATACCTGTGCATGCTTCTCTGCTTCAAAAGTACCCAATTAATTAACATTTTTTAACCCACTTCTCTTTTGTATGCTTCACATCGGGTTTATTTTTGTGCGTTTATAAATCTAAAGATGTGAATATGTCTCAGGATGTCAACATTAAGGCCCTGAATGAAAGGATCAAACAGGAAAGCGAATTTGTGGACCTGATCAGTCTGGAGATCCAGAAGGTCATTGTGGGCCAGAAAAGTCTTGTAGAACGCTTGCTGATCGGTTTGCTCTCCGATGGGCATATCCTGCTCGAAGGGGTGCCTGGACTGGCTAAAACGCTTGCAATCAATACACTGTCCCAAACAATTGATGCCGCTTTCAGCAGAATTCAATTCACCCCGGACCTGCTTCCTGCCGATTTGCTGGGTACCATGATTTACAGCCAGAAAAACGAGGAATTCATTGTGAAGAAGGGGCCCGTTTTTGCGAATCTGGTCCTGGCTGATGAAATTAACCGTTCACCTGCCAAGGTGCAGAGTGCTTTGCTTGAGGCCATGCAGGAGAAGCAGGTTACCATAGGAGAGGAAACCTTCCCCCTCCAGCGTCCTTTTCTGGTTCTGGCCACCCAGAATCCGATTGAGCAGGAGGGAACCTATCCCTTGCCCGAAGCCCAGGTCGACCGCTTCATGCTGAAAGTGCTGGTTTCCTATCCCAACAGGGAAGAGGAGCGCCTGATTGTAAGGGAAAACCTTTCCAGTCAGTTTCCGGAAGCCCAGCGTATTTTGGGCCCACAGGACATTATGAAGGCCAGAGAGGTGGTCAAGGAGGTTTATCTCGATGAAAAGATCGAGAACTACATCCTGGATATTGTTTTTGCCACCAGAAATCCGGCAGATGCAGGTCTGGCACAGTTTGTGCCCCTGATTAAATATGGCGCTTCACCTCGTGCATCCATCAATCTGGCTAAAGCAGCCAAGGCTTATGCATTTATCAAACGACGTGGGTATGTCGTGCCCGAAGATATCCGGGCCATTTGTCACGATGTTTTACGCCACAGGATTGGTCTGACTTACGAGGCCGAAGCTGAAAATATTAGTACAGAAGACATTATATCCGAAATACTGAACAATGTAGAAGTGCCTTAGTCAGGATGAAGACCACCATTCTCATAGCCATATTGACCTTCGTACCGGGTTTTCAGGTCATTTCCCAGAGTATGATAGGTTTGGGAAAAGAGCTGGTGAGAGAACATGTAAAGCAAGAATGCAGAGAATTTCACAGAGACAATAGTGTTGTGCGACAAAGGTTTAACTATCTTAAGTATGTCAATAGCATGAAAACCAAGACCTGGATTCTCTACTTCGACGAGGAGAATGTGTGTAAAAGCACCAAAATGATCTGTGACTATAGCGAAATGGATGCAGAGAGAGCCAGGTTGGATGAAAAATTCGGAAAGGCCGACGGTGACGTGTGGACCTTTGAACAGGATGGGGAGCAGTACCAAATTAGCCTGACAAAACAGGACTGGTACTTCAGCCTGAGGGAACGCAGGCTCATGAAGGAGAATTGAAGTTGTGGAAACCAAAGAACTTATACAGAAGGTCAGAACGATAGAGATCAAGACCCGTGGACTTACCCGTCAGTTTTTTGCAGGTGAGTATCACAGTGCCTTCAAGGGCCGCGGTATGACCTTCTCCGAAGTCAGGGCCTACCAGTATGGGGATGATATCAGGAGCATCGACTGGAATGTGACCGCACGTTTCAATCAACCCTTCGTGAAGGTGTTCGAGGAAGAGCGTGAACTCACTGTGATGCTGCTCATTGATCTTAGTGCCTCGGGAAGTTTTGGTACGCGATCCCAATTGAAAAAGGCTTTGATCACTGAAGTGGCAGCAGTGCTTTCATTCTCGGCGATTGCCAACAACGATAAAATCGGCGTCATCCTTTTTTCCGACCATGTCGAAAAGTATATTCCGCCCCAGAAAGGACGCAAACACATCCTGCGCATCATCCGGGAATTGATCGAATTTGAGCCCCTTAGTAAGGGGACAAATATTTCGGAAAGCCTTCGGTTTTTAACGAATGTGATCAAAAAAAGATGTACGGCCTTTCTTATTTCGGACTTCCGGGACAAGGGCTATGCAAAGTCGCTGCAGGTGGCAAACAACAAGCATGATCTGGCCGCTCTTCATGTTTATGACCGGGGCGAAACCATGATCCCCAAAGTCGGACTGGTCCGGGTGCGGGATGCAGAAAGCGGAAACGAACGCTGGATCGATACCTCTCGTCGTGCGGTACGCGAAAGCTACGCCCTAAAGTGGAAGAGCCATCTCGAGATGATGCAGGAAATCTTTACAAGGGCAGGAGTTGATCATGTATCCCTGGTCACAGGAGAGGACTATGTTAAGCCCCTTATTGGCTTGTTTAAGAAACGCTAAGAAAAGTAGGAAATGATTCGCCGTGTGCTTCAGCTCTTAATTATGGCAACCACCTGCCTGCCACTTTCCGCCCAGCTCATCCGTGTTCAAACATCGATAAGTACCGATTCCATCATGATCGGAGAACGCTTTAAGCTCGATCTACAGGTTGAAGCACAAAGCGGACTGAATCTTCATCTGCCTGAATTCAGGGATACACTGGGATCCAATCTGGAGGTTCTCAAAATGGGAAAGACAGACAGTATGGTGTCGGAGGGAAAAACAACACTAAGCAGACAACTCGAACTCAGTAGTTTCGAACCCGGTCTGGTGATGATCCCGTCCCTGGAAGTGATTTATGCGACGGAAGATCGCATGGATACAGCCCGCAGTATGCCACTGATGCTCACTGTACTTGAACCTCAGGTGGACACAAGCAAGGCGATTATGCCCATCAAAGCCCCCCTGAATACCCCTTTGACTTTCAGAGAAGCGCTTCCCTGGCTTCTTTGGGGCTGTATTGCCGGTCTGCTGGCCTTATTTCTGTTCTGGCTGCTGCGTCGCTATTTAAGAAAAAAAGAGGCCCCCGAAACAGGAAGACCCAAAAAGCAATTACCCGCTCATATTCAAGCTTTTGCAGAGCTGGATGAGCTGAAAAATGACAAGCTCTGGGAGAGGGGAGAGCTTAAACTGTTCTATACCCGTCTGACCGACATTGTACGACGCTATATCGAACAGCAGTATCTGATTCGGGCCATGGAACAGACCACGGAAGAAATACTCGGCATGTTCAGGAAAGCCAATAACTCGGACGAACTGCTCGAGGATATGCTCAGGGACTTACTGCAGATGGCCGATCTGGTCAAATTTGCCAAGGCTGATCCCGGTGCCATTGACAATCAGACCAATTTGAACAACGCCTATATTTTTGTTCAGAAGACCTATCCTTTGTTCTATGCTGAACCGGTTCAGGGAAAGGAGGTAGGTGATGTTTGAACTTGAATTTGCCAGGCCGGTCTTTTTCTATGCCTTTCTGCTCATCCCCCTGATGATTGGCTGGTATAGCTGGAAGGGAAAACGGGCCACAGCAGCCCTTACTGTCTCAGGCTTTGAGAACCTGGATGAGCGCCTTAGCTCTTCCAGAATCTGGCTAAGACATGCCCTGTTTGTTTTACGGGTAGTGGTGGTTGCGCTGCTCATCATCGCCCTTGCACGACCTCAGTCATCGAATCGTTGGGAAGAGGTCAGCACCGAAGGGGTAGACATTGTCTTGTGCATGGATGTCTCGGGGAGCATGCGTGCCATGGACTTCAGGCCAAACCGGCTGGAGGCTTCCAAAAGTGTTGGAATAGAGTTTGTCAACGCCAGACAGGACGATCGCTTTGGACTGGTTGTTTTCGCAGGAGAGAGCTTCACCCAGTGTCCGCTTACGACCGACCGTGCCGTGGTGGTGAATTTCTTAAAAGACATCGATTTCGGTACGATTGAGGATGGAACAGCCATAGGAATGGGGCTGGCGACAGCCGTTAATCGCATCAAGGACAGCAAGGCCAAAAGCAAAGTCATTATCCTCCTTACCGATGGCGTGAACAATAGCGGAGACATTGGACCACTCACAGCAGCTGAGATAGCTGCGGGCATGGGCATTCGGGTCTATACCATTGGGATCGGGAGCCATGGGAATGCCCCCATCCCTGTTCAGGACAGGTTTGGCCGCTCGGTAACCCGAAACATGCCGGTTGAAATTGATGAAGATGTGCTAAAAGAAATCGCCGCTCTTACAGACGCCAGTTACTTCAGGGCAACCGGAAATAATTCCTTGAGAGAGATCTACCAGGAGATTGACCAGCTTGAGAAGACAAGAATGGATGTTCGTCAGTTCAGTAAGAAAACCGAGGAGTATTTTCTCTTTCTGCTGGCTGCCCTGCTTCTTCTCATCATTGAGTTGAGTCTTCGATTTACCATTTTTAGAACCATACCCTGAGGTCCATGATACAATTTGCGCATACAAACATCCTCTGGTTACTGTTTTTGGCCCCTTTTCTGCTTCTCGTTTATCTGCTTTACTGGAGATACAGGAAGCGGAGTTTGGCCCGCATAGGGGATCTGGAACTCATCCGGGGACTCATACCGGAGGCTTCAGCCCATGCGCACCACTGGAGGTTTGTCCTTGTTTTACTGGGCTGTATCTCCTTGATTATTGCGGCTGCGGGCCCCCGGATCGGCTCAAAACTTGAGGAGGTCAAACAGCAGGGCCGGGAAATCATCATTGCCCTTGATGTTTCAAACAGCATGTTGGCCGAAGACATTAAACCGAGCAGGCTTGAGCGTTCGAAGCAAATGATTCACAGAATGATCGATCGGCTTTCCAATGACAGGGTCGGGCTGATTGTATTTGCCGGTGATGCCTATACCCAGATTCCGATTACGGACGATTATCCAAGTGTAAAGATGTTTCTTGAAGGTGCCGGGCCGGAAATGGTCTCCCGGCAGGGCACAGCCATTGGTGCAGCAATAGAACTGGCCAACCGTTCTTTTAGTCAGATTGACGAAGCTGAAATGCAGACTGTACCGGGCAGAGCCATCGTTGTGATTACCGATGGCGAGAATCATGAAGATGATGCGGTGGAAGAGGCCGGAAAGGCCGCCGAAAAGGGAATCCGGGTTTACACCATTGGTCTCGGGAACCCATCTGGTGTTCCCATACCACTTCATCCGGGCAGTAGCACCAACAGGAAGGATGAGGATGGCCAGGTGGTGGTTAGCAAACTGAACGAGCGTCTTTTAATTGAGGTGGCCAGGGCCGGAAACGGGGTTTATATCCCGGGCGACCATATTGCCAGCCTCATCGATGAACTTGATCAGCTCGAGAAACAAAAGCTGAATACCCGGGTATACTCGGCTTTTGCTGAACGCTTTCAGTATTTTGCAGGCATCGCTCTTCTCCTGCTTGTTTTTGAGTCCTTTATCCGCTCAAGGAAAAATCCCTATTTAAGTCGTCTGAATTTGTTTAAGCCATCGAATAATGAGAAATCTTAGCCTGCTTATCACATTAGTTGTTCCGCTTTCACTCTTTGCTCAAAAGGAGAGAAAAGTGATCAGGGAAGGTATGAGGTCCTTTGAAGAAGGAGACTATGGAAATGCTGAGGTTCAGTTTCGTAAAGCCGCCGATCTCAATCAGGAATCTTTCGAAGCTGCCTATAACACAGGAGCGGCACTCTATGAACAGAATAAATACGATGAAAGCCTTAAGCAATATGAGCAGCTTGCCGGGGATGAGGCAAATCAATCCTATCTCCCCCAGTTGTATTACAATATGGGGAATAGTTTGCTCGAGAAACAGGACTACGCACAGAGCATTGAGGCATATAAGAAGGCCTTGAGGCTGAATCCCGACGACGATGATGCCAGATACAATCTGGCCTATGCACGTAAAAAGCTTCAGGAACAACAGCAGCAACAGCAACAGCGTCAGGACCAGGAAGAGCAACAAGAAAACCAG
>PDRI01000091.1 GCA_002748055.1 Bacteroidota bacterium
CCACCACATGGTAGAGCAGGATCTCGGCCAATGCACCTGTGGGATTAGCCAGCAGAGCATCCAGCATTCCAGCAGGCAATGCATCAAAGGCATCATCGGTGGGTGCAAATACGGTGAAGGGGCCTTCCCCGGAAAGATCGTCAACCAGTTCGGCTGCAATCAAAGCGGCCTCAAGGGCGGTATGGGCCGGACTAGCTGCGATGACATCCACAACACTTGCGGTAGGCAGGAGCACTGCGTTAACGACATGTACCACTCCGTTGTCGGTTTCAGAGTCTGCTACCGTGACCATGGCATCATCAATGTAAACATTGCCATCAGTGATCTTCACTGTAACACTGTCGCCATTGAGGGTAGTGATCATCTGCCCGTCGGAAAGATCGGCCGACATGACCTTGGCGCCCACCACATGGTAGAGCAGGATCTCGGCCAGAGCACCCGTGGGATCGGCCAGCAGAGCATCCAGCATTCCAGCGGGCAATGCGTTAAAGGCATCATTGGTGGGTGCAAACACGGTGAAGGGGCCTTCCCCGGAAAGATCATCATCCAGTTCAGCTGCAACCAACGCAGCCTTCAGGCTGCTATGGTCCGAACTATTGGCAATGATGTCCCAAACAGTATTCTGAGCGACTGTGGTACTGGCGAATAAGACCAGCATCATACCGACTAATAAGGTCCTGATCCTGGTCATCGGATTTCCAGAATCGGCAAATTGTAGAACTTTTTTCATTGTATGAATCATTTGGTTATTAACCCCTAAAGTTAGCGCTTTTCTGGCATGTATGTATCGTTTTTAACATTTCTTTAACCCCGGATGCAGCGCTTGAAACGAAGGCCTGTTTTTCATACCTTTCCCGGAGAAAAGCAATTCTACATCATGATGATCTTTGATAAGACAATTGGAACGGGCCTTTCGGCCCTCCTGTTTTTTTCGATTTTTAGTCCGCTGATGGCCGGGGAGAATCCGGGTGTTGATCCCCCCCTGGTTTTCCCTCAACCACAAGAGATGACACTCTCATCCGGTTCATTCTCGCTCAATGCACAGACCAAAATCCTGCTTCCTCCGGATGCCTCAAAAACTGATCTTGAATTAGCCGGTTTCCTGGTTCGTGATTTGGTTGATAAGTATTGTCTGCCTCTGCAGACCACATACACTTCGGCACTTCCGATGGAAGGCAGCAGCATTGTTATGGGCACGATCGATAACCCCTTAATCAAAGCCTGTTGTCTGAATCATGGCATTCAGGTAAACAGCGAATGTCCAGGCAGGGAAGGCTATGTCCTGATTGTGGAACCAGGGCTTGTAATTGTAGCCGGATCTGATGATGAGGGTGCATTTTATGGTCTTCAAACCCTGCGACAACTGATCGATAAACGAAGGCGATTCCATCTCCCCTGTATGACAATCAGAGATTGGCCGTATTTTGAATTCAGAGGCATTCGCATGTTTATGCCGGCTTCGGCAGATGTAGCTTACTTTAAGCGATTTATCAAAGACTTTATGGCGCTTTATAAGTTTAATAAACTGATTGTAGAGTTTGGGGGGTTTCGATCCGATCGTCATCCCGAAATCAATGCCGGCTGGCTGCAGTTCGTGAAAGACTTAAACTACACCAGGACACCTGAACTGGATGGCCTGTTTGGCTATAATCGAAATTCAAACCATCAGGATGCCGGCGGGGGTGAGATTATTGACAAGGAATTCACCAGAAATCTGGTCCGGTTCTCAAGGCAGCATCACATTGATTTCATTCCGGAAATTCCCACATTGTCGCATGCCTATGCCCTGATCAATGCCCATCCCGAACTGGCTGCTTTCCCCGATGATATCTGGCCGGATGTTTACGATCCGACCAATCCGGAGGTTTATGATTTGGTTTTCGATGTATTCGATGAATACATTGAGCTTATTGAGCCCAACATGGTACATATCGGGCATGATGAATGGCGTGGTTTTCCAATGGGAAAATCGCCCGCCTTTAAAGATCGAGACTATGCCGATCTCTATATTTCCGATGTGAATGCTTTATACGATTATCTCAGCAAGAAAGGGATAGAAGTTGCCATGTGGGGTGATTTCCTGCTCGAAAGAGTACGGGGAAACGGGGTGCGAACAGAGGAGAGCCTGACAGGCGAAAAATACCAGATTCCCGGAGCAATTCCCTTTGAAAGGGTAGAAAATGAAATACCCAAAGATATCTTGATCTTTAATTGGATGTGGTCGGATCGTGTTGGGGGAAGGGAGAATGATGAGACCTTCCACAGGGCAGGTTTTAGACAGGTTTTTGGGAATATGTCAAATGGGATCACCGAATATGAAGACCGAATTGTTCAGTCAGGCTTCATTGGTGGAGCCCCTTCTTCCTGGGCTATAACGAATGAGTATGTTTACGGGCGGGAGGAGCTGGATGAGTTCCTTGGTTGTGCACATTCCTTATGGACCGGAAAACAGCTGAAGGAGGCAGACCGGCATCAGTTGGTCCGAAAGATGATGCCCTCTATTCGTGCAAATCTCAGTGGTACAAGCGAACCCAGTGCTGATGGAGATCAACTCGTTTCGGTCGATTTAAGACCATACTTCAATAGCGGAGCAAAGGACGATCGAATGAACCTCGATCTGTCAGGGCTTTCCGGGGGGAGTGTTGGATTGCATGAAAAGCAGTTTGAACTTTCGCAAAACGAGGATCTCTCCGCAATAGTCGTTGGGGTGAAGGGGCTTGGGGCCTCTCCATTCGCCGGGGAAGTGAACAGTATTGTGATTGGACGGGATGTAAGCAGCCTGTTGTTTCTACATGCCTGTATCAAAGCGGGAGGTATGTCCGGTGCTCACTGTGCCCCATACAATCCCTCCCAGACAGCAGAACTTCTGGGATGGTATGAAGTGGTTTACGAAGACGGCTATAAAGAGACTATTCCAATCCAATACGGAGTGAATATCCGGGAATATACCTCAGAAAAGAATTGTTACTACAGCGACGCCATCGTTGTTGGGGAAAAAACCTTTTATGCCTTTGAATGGAAAAACAAGCGTTTTGGAGAGAAAATCAGATCGGTGAATCTGATCGGTACTGAAAATGCCCGCAAGCACCTAAGAAGTTCGTGTTTTGAGGGCAAAGCCAGATTTGAAACCATCGACAGTAATGGCCTTATATTAATTGGTTTAAGCGTTGTGGAGCCCCGAAGGGAACATCGTTATCCCTTTTTGAAGAACTAGATTCAACTGCATCTCGATTCCCCTCAGAAGACAGGGAAAAAATGGATTGCAAAGCGAATTGAGTTTAGCTCCTTTACCGGAGCCCTTGAATGACGTATCTATGACCCATATCATGCTTTGCAAAAACAATGCCTGGCGAAACGAAAAAAATGACACAAGCCTTTCAAGTTCGGGCAATTATTTTTTAAATTGTGCCAATCAAGGTCTCCATTTCATTTTTCTATCAAGACACTAGCAAACACGGGCCTCAGATTCCATCCATTCCATGGTGTTTTGCACTGGAAACAAACAAGCTTTGTAACTAATCTTTGTATCGAACAGCTATGAGAACGTATCTAAAAGGACTCGCTACAATCGTATTGATGCTAACGGCAACCCTGCTTTATGCGCAGAGAAATGGCGAAGTCAGAGGGCATATTTATGATGAGGCAGGAGAACCCGTAGCTTATGCCAATGTTCAGTTGATGGGGACTTCCCGTGGTACAATCTCAGATGACAAAGGCTTTTACAGCATCACCCAGGTGCCTCCGGGCAAGCATATGCTTGCGGTAACATTTGTAGGGTATTCCGATACCACAGCAAGCGTGCAGGTAGAGGCCGGCAAGGTAAGCGTCAGCGATTTTCGGCTGATCCTTATATCGATTCAGGGAGAGGAGGTTACTGTTACGGCTATGGCTCGTGGGCAGGCAAAGGCGATAAATACCCAGATTGCAGCGAGGAATATCAAGAATGTTGTCTCGGAACAGAAGATCCGGGAGCTTCCGGATGCCAATGCAGCTGAAGCACTGGCACGACTCCCCGGCGTTTCGATTGAAAGAAGCGGGGGAGAGGCTGTGAACATCAAGGTGCGCGGGGTTTCATCCAATACGATGTTTGTGAATGGAATGCGCCTGGATGGTGGGTTGGCCTCCATCGGATCATCCATGATTGGGAGCATTGAGTTGAGCAAGGCTTTTATGGCCGACCAGGACGCAGATGTGCTGGGGGGGAACGTGGAATTTAAGATGCGTGAAGCGCAGCCGGGGTTTAAAAAGGATATCTGGGTGAGGACCGGCTACAATGGCTTTACAAAATCCTTCAAGATGCAGGATGTATCGGCCCTGCTGAGCAACCGTTTTTTCGATAACAGGCTGGGCGTGATGTTGAGTCTGAATTATGACCGGAAAAATCGTGGCCGGGATATACTAACGGCCCATCACCAAACCTTCAGAGCATCGGAGACCGGGTCGGAGGACATATTGCCTGTCGAGCTTACCAGTGTAGGCCTTAACCATGTCGAAAACCTGAACAACCGTTTTGGGGCCACTTTGTATACCGATTTTCAGTTAGAAGACGGAAAACTCTACTACCAGGCCTTCTTTAGTCAGCGCAATTCAGAACACATGAATTATACGAATGGCTATAGCCAGGCCACCACGGGCTATAGTTCTTATCGTTCAAAGGGAATAAGTATGAATTTTTTGCAGGGCGTTGGGGGAGAGCATAAGCTTTTGGGAGCGAAAATTGAGTGGGGTGTTTCCATGTCGAACCGAAGATCGGAAACACCGGAGAGCCTGGGATTAAGCGTGTACAACCCTTCAGGCAATGATGCCGGTGCTGTAGGTATTGACAGCTCCACGACTATAGAAGAATACATCAGTTATGCGACCCACAAGATCGAGTGGACGCAGATGACCAATACCAGTTATACCACGATTGAAGGCTATTCGAAGGAGCTGGCCGCCAAACTGGATATTGAGGTACCTTTCCGTATGGGGAATAAAATTGACGGATATGTGAAGTTCGGGGGAAAAGTGCGTGATATGAAACGCGGTTTCGATAAATGGCAAAAGGGCTCAAGTTTTGGCCGCCATTCAGGGGAGTATCTGGGAGATACGGCTATGGCGCGGCTGCCTGATTTTGGCTGGCAGTATACGCCAAATACCGAGTTTGGCTTTCTGCCTTTAGCGGTTGAGCCCTATGCGCATGATTTCTCCCTGTTGGGTGCCCAGAGCTGGTTTCACACCGACTTCGACAAGCTGGAGCACGTTCTGGACGTGTGTGACGATATGTTGTTTGGTCGGATGATTGGTGATAGAGATGACTATAGTAACACCCAGCGGAATTATGCGGCTTACATCATGGCGGGAATTGATATTGGAGAGTTCCTGACCTTTATGCCCGGGGTGCGCTACGAAAATTATGAATACAATACAACTGCCCGATGGTTTGTACAGGGTGAGGGCTATGGTCCCTATGAAACACAGGGCCAGATTGGAGATACAACAGCAGGCAATGTCAACAAGGACTTCTTCCCAATGGTTCATCTGAAGATTAAACCGGCCAAATGGGTCGATATTCGCCTAGCAGCTACCAAGACACTGACCCGCCCGGGCTTCGGCCAGATGAGCCCCAGGTATTCGAGGGCAAAGGATCTAACACAGAACCTGGGGAATCCTTACCTGAAACCGCAGACCAATTACAACTACGATATTCACGTTTCATTTTATACCGGAAAGATCGGTTTGTTTACCATCGGAGCATTCTACAAGAAGCTGACCGATCAGGTATTGACCTACCAGAGGACGATTATAGATGCTGAAGAGGCCTATGGGCTCGATCCGATTTATGAGGGTAAGCAATACATACAACCGGTGAACAACGAATGGCCAGGCTTTGTACAGGGGCTGGAGCTTGACTGGCAAACCCACTTTTCCTATCTGCCCAGGCCTTTCAATGGGATTTTGCTGAATATGAACCTGACCTACATGCAGTCGGAGACCAGGTATCCCTTCTATAGTTTTTATAAGGAATACCTTGACGAGCCACCCTATGTGATAAATGTGGGAAAGCATGACAGCAGGGTAAATAAAGTGATCGGGATGCCCGATATGGTGGCCAATGTGGCACTGGGATATGAACTTGGAGGGTTTTCAGGAAGGATCTCGGCCTACTACCAGGACAAGACCATTACCACGGCCCAGGCCAGTAACAAATCCGAGGATCTGGACAAGGATGCGCTGTTGAGGCTGGATATGCAGCTTTCCCAAAAGCTTAAAAAGGTGCCCGGACTGATGTTCTATCTGAATCTAAACAATCTAACCAATAACACCGACCGGATGATCATGACCTACCACCCCGAAAAAATTGCGAGAGAAGAGGTGTATGGGGTTTCCGGCGACATTGGTGTCAGATACAAGTTTTAGTTCATGAATTGCTAATCGAAGAAAGGAGGTGCACGGCACAAAAACAAGCTGTTTGATTTACATGTTTTTCACCATTAAACCAAAAGTACAAATGAAAAAAACTTTACAATCAGTTACGAAAATCATGATGCTGGCAGTTGGCGTGTCCATAGTGACCAGTATGGTTTCCTTTGCACAGTCATCAGTGGTTGTGGAACCCGGATTGAACACAATCCAGGCTGCAATGGCCGACCATCCCGGCGATACACTGATTCTGCAAAAGGGAAAGGAATATGTTGTGAGCGAATCGATTGAGATCACTCAACCCACCGTTATCATGGGGCAGCCTTACGAGCGGGATGGTTCGGGCGATCCCCCGGCAGTGATCAGGGGAAGTGCAGATCCCGGTCAGGAAGAGGACTTC
>PDRI01000092.1 GCA_002748055.1 Bacteroidota bacterium
CCAACCAGAATCACTTCGTTGATATCGCCGGCCGAAAGACCGGAGTCTTTCAGTGCGGCCTTACAGGGCTGGATGGTGGCCTGAATCAGTTTGTCGGACAGGCTTTCGAATTTGGCCCTTGACAGGGTCTTAACCAGGTGCTTGGGTACTCCGTCGACCGGCATAATATAAGGCAGGTTGATTTCGGTCTGGGTCGAGCTCGAGAGCTCGATTTTGGCCTTTTCGGCAGCTTCTTTAAGGCGTTGCAGGGCCATGGGATCTTTTTTCAGATCGAGCCCTTCGTCTTTCTGAAACTCTGCAGCGAGCCAGTCGATGATGACCTGGTCGAAGTCATCCCCGCCCAGGTGGGTGTCTCCGTTGGTCGATTTTACCTCAAATACGCCATCTCCAAGTTCGAGGATGGAAATATCGAAGGTACCACCACCCAGGTCGAATACGGCAATTTTCAGATCGCTGGTTTTTTTATCCAGGCCATAGGCCAGGGAGGCAGCTGTAGGTTCATTGATGATCCGCTTGACCTGCAGTCCGGCAATCTCACCGGCCTCTTTGGTGGCCTGGCGCTGTGAGTCGCTGAAATAGGCCGGCACAGTTATAACGGCCTCGCTTACTTCGTGTCCAAGGTAGTCCTCTGCAGTCTTCTTCATCTTTTGAAGCACCATGGCAGAAATCTCCTGGGGTGAATACTTGCGGTCATCAATTTCGACACGGGGTGTATTGTTGTCTCCTTTAACCACCTTGTAGGGTACACGATTGATTTCCTTGTTTACTCTGTCATAGGTCTCGCCCATGAAGCGCTTGATGGAGGAAATGGTCTTGGTGGGGTTGGTAATGGCCTGGCGCTTGGCCGGGTCACCTACCTTACGCTCTCCGTTTTCGACAAATGCTACCACGGAGGGGGTGGTTCTTTTTCCTTCACTGTTTGGAATCACAACCGGCTCGTTTCCTTCCATTACAGAAACGCAGGAGTTCGTGGTTCCAAGGTCAATTCCGATAATCTTACTCATGATTCTTTGTCCTTTTATACTTTATACTTGCTTTTTCTTTGCTTTCAACATGCTCCCTCTACTTAACCAAGATTGTGCCAAGACCGGAAAACGCAGGTCTCGTGCAATAATGGCACATAAATCACTTGACTTTTTGAATCCAACTGACATGTTTACTGACAAATTGACCGTCGAACGGATTTTTATTTTAAACTTTGCAGGCGGATAAAACTCTTCAATATGTCTTTACACAGCAATGTGAAGCGCGTAACAACCCATGTGCTGCATGCCATGAAACTCAAGGGCGAGAAGATTGCGATGCTGACCGCCTACGACTATTCCTTCGCCAGGCTGGTGGACCAGGCGGGGATCGATGTGATCCTGGTCGGGGATTCGGCTTCCAATGTCATGGCTGGTTTTCCAACTACGCTGCCCATTACCCTCGACAACATGATTTACCATGCGGCCTCGGTGGTCAGGGCAACGAGTCGGGCACTGGTGGTCGTTGACCTTCCCTTTGGAACCTATCAGGGGAACTCCAAGGAAGCCCTGGCTTCTGCCATACGGATCATGAAGGAAACAGGGGCCTCTGCCATTAAGCTTGAGGGAGGCATTGAGATCGTTGAATCCATCGAGCGCATTCTTTCGGCAGGCATCCCGGTTATGGGGCATCTTGGACTCACCCCCCAGTCCATTCATAAATTCGGGACCTATGTGGTGCGGGCTACCGGGGAAGAGGAGGCCGGGAAATTGAAATCGGATGCACTTACCCTGGCAGACACCGGCTGTTTTGGCATTGTGCTGGAGAAGATTCCGGCTAAACTGGCGGGAGAGGTCAGCCGTTCAATTAACATTCCCACCATCGGGATAGGCGCAGGCTCCGAGGTGGATGGCCAGGTGCTGGTATTGCATGATATGCTGGGGATTACTCAGGAGTTCTCCCCGCGCTTTTTAAGGCGCTACCACAACCTGCAGATGGAGATAAAGGGGGCTGTCTCGAACTATATCGATGACGTGAGGTCGAGGTCCTTCCCCAATGAAAATGAACAATACTAAAGGCCGACAGCTTGGCTGCAAAACTGCAGATTCTGTATGAGGACAACCACCTGATGGTGGTGAACAAGCGGGTATCGGATATTGTGCAGGGGGACAAGACCGGCGACCCTTCGCTGGATGTCATTATCAGGGATTTTATCAGGGAGCGGGATGCCAAGCCCGGAGAGGTATTTCTGGGGATTCCGCACAGGCTCGACAGGCCTGTGAGCGGAGTGGTGGTCTATGCCAAAACCAGCAAGGCCCTGAGCCGGATGACGGCGCTCTTCAAGGACCGGGAAATTGAAAAGGTGTACCACGCCATTGTAGAGAAAGCTCCGCGTCAAAAAAGCGGGGAGTTGTGCCACTATCTGAGCCGCAATACCAGGCAAAATAAGTCTTATGTCCATGATCGGGAAGTGGAGGGATCCAAACTGGCCCGCCTGCGTTATCGCAGTCTGGCGTCCTCGGACCATTATCATTTGCTCGAAGTGGTGCTCGAAACCGGCAGGCATCATCAGATCAGGGCCCAGCTGGCTGCCATCGGATGTGTGATCAAGGGAGACCGCAAGTATGGTGCAAAACGAAGCAATAAGAACGGAGGAATCAGTCTGCACGCGCGAAAGCTATCCTTTATCCATCCGGTGAAGAAGGTCCCCATCGAGATTATTGCACCCTATCCCAAAATGGACATCTTTCCCGTATTCTTCAAAAAGCAAAAGGGAGGGGCAGCAGGGCAGATGCCCGGCTGACGACCCGGATCCGCTTTGCCCCGCAGAGTATGACTTCCATGTCGTGTTCATGGGTGCTCTCTTTTTCCCACATGACCTGCCTGCATCCCCCGCAGGGAGAGATGGGTTCGGACTGCAATTCTCCGTCCCTGAGGGCAGCAATGGCAAGCCTTAGTACCGCAAGATCGGGATGCTTTGAGCCGGCATAGAAAAGGGCTACTCTTTCGGCACACAGCCCCGACGGGTAGGCTGCATTTTCCTGGTTGTTTCCGCAGATGATTTCACCATTCTCGAGCAGTGCAGCTGCTCCAACCTGGTAGGAAGAATACGGGGCATAGGCCTTCGCTGCAGCCTCAACAGCCTTTTCCATCAGATTGCGGCGAGTCTGGTCGAGGGTGTCGGGCCCCTCATATTCGGTGAATGAAATTTTCAGGCTGTGTTGCTTCATGGGGATGAGGGTTTAGGCATAAAGGTACACGATTTAGGGTTTGAATACCGTTAACTTATTAACTCATTGGACCGAAAGGGCCTGTTAACAACTCGGTCCGGGATGCCTTGCTTCCTGCCTTATTTTTGCAATAGGTGCTAAAGTTATCGGTAATGAAGTCTCATCTGATGGTTTTTTCGATTTGGATCGCAGCTGTTTCCGTTTTCGGACAGAAGGGAAACGGAAAGATCTCAAGGGATAGCTACATCGAAAAATATGCAGACCTGGCCATGCAAGAGATGCAGCGAATGAAGATTCCTGCCAGCATCACCCTTGCTCAGGGCTGTCTGGAGTCTGATAACGGGAACAGCAGATTGGCGCGAAACGGCAACAACCACTTTGGAATCAAGTGCCACGACTGGGATGGGCACAGGATGTTTCACGATGATGACAAACGAAACGAGTGCTTCCGATCGTATAAGACAGATGCTGATTCCTACAGGGATCATTCCGAATTTCTGATGAAAGAACGCTATGCCGGGCTTTTTGAGCTGAGGCCTGACGATTACAGGGGCTGGGCCCGGGGGCTGAAGAAAGCCGGATATGCCACCGCAAGAAACTATGCGGATTTATTGATCGACATCATCGAAGAAAACGAACTCTATCTCTACGATCAGATGGTTCTGACGGGCCGGACAACTTTTCCTGTGGAGGAGTCGTCCCATGCCTCCTCAACGACCACTGAGGCGCGTTTTCGCAGAGAGCTGCGCACCCGAAATGGGGTGAACTACATCCTTACCCGCCCCGGAGACACACCCGAATCGCTCCGCCACGAACTGAAGCTCTACAAGAATGAAATCTATCGCTACAATGAACTTGAGAAGGGCTGCCAATTGCTTCCCGGCACGGTTATTTATCTGCAGCCAAAGCGTCGCACTGCTGCCAGGGGCAAGGAGGTTCATCTTGTGGAGGAGGGCGATAGCATGCATTCCATTTCTCAACTCTACGGGCTTAAACTGAAGTGTCTCTACAAAATGAACCTGATGTCGCCAGGGGAGGAGCCCCTGCCCGGGCAGGAAATCTACCTTCGGAAGCCCCGGAAGGAAGGGGTCCTGAAAATTGAGCCTGAGCCTGAGGAGCAGGAAGGCCCTGCCATGCACTTCAAATTCGATGGCTAGCGGCTTCTGTCCCGGTGTTGATTAATTGTTAATCATTTTGGCAGTCAAAACTTTACATTGATATGTCCAGGGCTTAGCTTTGTCTAAAAGCGCGCTTATGGCAGCAGACGGCTTTTCCCTTCAGCGCATGGTGCCTCCCCCGGATGGCCGGCAGACCAGAATCAGTTTTGCCCGGGAACAAGGGGAGCGAAAACACCGGATTGACTGGTGGCTGGGGCTTTCTTCCTTCTTCCGGAACAATGAAAGAAAGATCGACCAACGCCTCGTCTTCTTTGCTCAGCAATTGGAAAACGAGGGCTATTCCAGCTCTACGCGGGAAACCTACATATTAATGATAAAGCGTTTCTTTGCGTATTTGGAGAACCCCGATCCGGGTGCTGTCAGTATGGCGGACATCGAAGACTACAATTATGCTTTCTTTGTTTCGGGGCGCTATTCGCGTTCTTACCAGCTGCAGTTTGTTTCTGCCATTCGACAGTATTTCAGACTCACCGAAGGCATTTCCATCAATCTGAAAGGGCTTAGGAAAACCGGGCTCCGTCGACATGCTTGAAGCCGTTTAGGAAGGCTTCGGTGTTCATTCGGCGTTTGCCCTGTTGTTGCAGGGCGAGGACATGAATACAACCGTCTCCGGCTGCCACTTTCATTTGCTTGCGGCCATCGGTGATGATGGTTCCGGGTGCTGCCCTTTCGGAATCCCTGCCTGCCGCTTTTTCCGCTTTTGATTGATAGATCTTGAAGATGACAGGGTCGCTTCCCGGCAGCGAAAGACTGGTATAGGCTCCGGGGTAGGGAGCCAGGCCCCGGATAAAATTATGGAGTTCATGTACGGGGCGTTCCCAATCGATTTTACAGTCTTCCTTATGAATCTTTGGCGCCTGTTGCAGGGGCCGGCCGGATTCAGAACCGGGCTGGGGGATGGGCCGGATTTCCCCGGTGGCCAGTTGTCGGACGGTCTTCAGTACCAAAGCAGCTCCGGTTTCCATCAGGCGGTCGTGCAGGGAGCCGGCATCCTCGTCGGGCCCGATATCCAGGGCCTCCTGCAGCAAAATATGGCCGGTGTCTATCTTTTCGTCAATCATGAAGGTGGTTACTCCGGTGCGCTTTTCCCCGTTCATCAGTGCACGATGAATGGGGGCTGCTCCCCGGTATTCGGGCAATAGTGAAGCATGCAGATTAAAGGTTCCCAGTGAAGGCAGGCGCCAAACCGCCTCGGGGAGCATGCGGAAGGCTACAACCACCTGAAGATCTGCTTTTAATCCGGATAGTTCCCGGATAAAATCGGGGTCCTTCAGCTTGGTGGGCTGAAGCACGGGAATGCCTTTTTCGAGGGCATAGCGTTTAACGGCCGACTGTGTGATTCTTTTACCGCGCCCTGCAGCCTTATCAGCTGCGGTGACAACGGCAAGGACCTTGCAACCGTCCCCGATCAGGCGCTTCAGAGGGGCGACTGCAAATTCGGGGGTGCCCATGTATACAATACGCAGCTTTTTGTACTCAGTCTTTCTGTTCATCTTCATAGCGGGCAATGTTCAGAAAATGCCCCATTTTGTCCCGTTTGGTTTCAAGGTAAAACCGGTTGTGCCTGTTCGAACTCACTTCGAGCCGGATGGTTTCTTCGATTCGCATGCCATAGCCTTCGAGTCCGGTTTTCTTCACCGGATTATTGGTAATTAGCCTGATTCGTTTAACACCCAGGGCGTGGAGCATGCCGGCTCCCACGCCATAGTCCCGTTCATCGGGTTGAAAACCAAGCTCTACATTGGCTTCTACGGTATCGCGCCCCTCTTCCTGGAGTTTGTAGGCTTCCATCTTGTGATAAAGGCCTATGCCCCTTCCTTCCTGATTCAGATAAATGATGATTCCCCGTCCTTCTTTTTCCACCATGCGCATGGCCTCGTGCAACTGGTCGCCACAGTCGCAACGGTAACTGCCAAAGATATCTCCCGTTATGCAGGAACTGTGGACCCTTACCAGCACCGGATCATCCTGGTCGATAGTGCCCTTGATCAGCGCTACATGCTCCATGCCATTCGATTTTTGGATAAAGGGAATCAGACTGAAATCGCCATACTCGGTGGGTAGTCTGACTTCTGTTCCCTTCCTCACAATGCTGTCGCTGTTTAAACGGTAGGCGATCAGGTCCTTGATTGAGATGATCTTCAGTCCAAAATGCCCGGCAATTTCCATCAGTTGTGGAAGCCTGGCCATGCTGCCGTCTTTGTTCATGATCTCGACCAGGACCCCGCCGGGTTTGAGTCCGGCAAGCTTGCTCAGGTCCAATGCCGCTTCCGTGTGACCCGCCCTGCGCAGGACCCCCTGGCGCTTCGATTTGAGGGGGAAAATATGGCCGGGCCTTCCCAGATTGTCGGGCCGGGTGGAGGGATCAACCAAAGCCCGAATGGTCTTGGCCCTGTCGGAGGCCGAAATTCCGGTGCTACAGCCA
>PDRI01000093.1 GCA_002748055.1 Bacteroidota bacterium
GATGTGGATGCCGTTATTATAGCAGCCCCCGATCACTGGCATGCGCAAATGGTGATTGATGCAGCCAGGGCAGGCAAACATGTCTATTCTGAAAAAGGCTTTACCAGGACGCTGGATGAGTGCTATGCGGTAAGGGATGCCGTAAAAGAAACAGAGATCGTCTATCAGCTCGGCCATCAGGGACGACAGACAGAAAGCTACATCAAGGCCAAAGAGGCCATTGACAAGCGCCTGCTGGGAGATATTAACCTGATTGAAGTTTGCACCAACCGGAACTCCCCCAATGGTGCGTGGATTTACGACATCCATCCCGAGGCCAATGAGAATACGGTCGACTGGAAGCGGTTTGAAGAACCCTGTGAACATAAACACCCCTGGAGCCCGGAGCGCTTCTTCCGCTGGCGCTGCTGGTGGGACTATGGTACGGGCCTTTCCTGTGATCTGCTTACCCATGAATTTGATGCCATTAACCAGATCCTGGGCATGGGTATTCCGACATCGGTAACAGCCTCAGGAGGCGTATATTTCTTCAACAAGCCCGAGCACTATGTGAAAGAAATACGGGATGTACCCGATGTCTGGAACGTCGCAATGGAATACCCCGACAGAAACTTCACCATGCTCTACAGTGCCACCCTGGCTAACAACCGCAACAGGGGCAAGGTCATTATGGGACACGATGGGCACATGGAAATGGGGAACACCCTCAGCATTTATGCATGCAGGGGCAGCTCCCGTTATGCCGAACAAATTAAGAACGGCATGATCGATCCGGAAAAACCGATCTATACCTATATTCCGGGCCGAAAAAATGTGGATACTGTGGCAACAGCTACGGAGCAGTATTTTGCCGCACGCGGGCTCCTTTACACCTACCGCAATGGCCGAAGGGTAAATACCACCCACCTGCACATTGCAGAGTGGATTGATGCCATCCGCGAAGGGAAACAACCCAGCTGTAATATCGACCGCGCCTTTGAAGAAGGGGTTGCCGCAGCCATGGCTACCCAGGCGCACATGGAACACAGGACCGTGTTCTGGGATGCCGACACAGAATCGGTCGTGAAGGCCTAGTCTGGCTGCGAGGAGCGGTAACGGTCCCAGAGCTCATGGATCTCGCTGATGATCTCGTAATCGCTGCATCTGTAATCACAGCTCATCCCGGCGTAGAGGTAGGAAAGAAATGCAAGAAGAGGCTCTCCTTCCAGGCCGCTGATGGATGACACCTGCTCCGGCCCGGTGAGCTGGTCAAAGTGGGCCTGCTTTTCCTTGTTCCGTTCGAGCCAATAGGCCTTTCGCCTGTTTTGCGCGCGCCTGCTCTTATGGTAAAAATAGGAGACTGGCCTGGTCAGAAGCATGGCCGGACTTTTTAAAAGCGCATCGTTCATCTCGAAGGGGATGTAAGCCGGCGTTTGCGCGGGTAGTCCAAGTTGTTCGCCCATAGTCGGGGGTGCCGGCCGGCTTACGACCGCACGCTTAAAGTCCTCATATCCCGACCCCCACTCAAACACCTTTGCCTCGGGAAGAGCATAGCGCCTTTTTGCAAGCCTGATATAGCCTTTCGACAACAGTGAGGACACACAGACCAGGGTGTCCCGAAAGACCAGATTCCTGAAAAAGAGGCTGTCCCGCATCGAAGCATAGAGCTCAATAAGCCCGAGTTTATCGCTAACGTCGCCCTGTCCCGAGCGCAGATTAATCACGTGGCTTCCGGCAACGGGTTTGAAATCTTCGTCATATACCACTGCAGAAATAAGCCGGGCCGAATCTGTTGATTCCTGCCCCGGGAGCCGGGCCGGAAGGGTAAGCAACATCATCAGGGCCGAAAGGTATTTGAGGAAGGACATCGCATAAATCTACCCAATTCCATTAATTTTGTAGCGTGTTTTAACGTCCCTTAACCATCTTTAAGAATCTATATAAATGACGCAAAAAGCCCTAAACATGGTATTCCTCGATGCCAGAACCCTGGGTGATGTGGACAATCTGCAGCTCATTGAAGCAGAGGGCAGGCTCGACATCTACGACGATACACCTCAGGAACTGTTGCTTTCCCGTTGCAGGGGAAAGGAAGTCATCATTGTAAATAAAATCTATCTGGGGGCAGAAATCCTGAGCAAACTACCCGATCTCAGGCTGATATGCATTGCAGCCACCGGGATTAACAACATCGACCTCGACTATAGCGAAAAGCATGGTATTGAGGTGATGAATGTAGCCGGCTATTCCACAAATTCCGTGGCCCAGAGCACCTTTACCACACTGCTCTACCTCATTGGCCGCCCGGCCTACTACGACGCTTTTGTCAAAAGCGGAGCCTATGAAAACAGCGGCTGTTTCACCCACCATGGTCGCCCCTTTCAGGAACTTCACGGCAAGGTAATGGGCATTATCGGCCTTGGAGCCATTGGAAAACAGGTAGCCCGGATTGCCACGGCTTTCGGAATGGAGCTCATTTTTCACTCAAGTTCGGGGAAAAACAGCCATCCCACTTATCGCCAGTGCACTTTACACGAGATTCTTGAAGAAGCCGATGTGCTGAGTATTCATGCCCCCCTGAATGCGCAAACGAAAAACCTGATCTGCTACAGGGAGCTGTGTCGAATGAAGCCCGGTGCCATTCTTATAAACATGGGACGGGGAGGCATCGTCAATGAAACCGACCTGGCCAGGGCGCTGGATGAGGACCGCATTGCTGCGGCCGGTATTGACGTATTGAGCCAGGAACCTGTGGGCCCGAACCACCCCCTGCTGGGGCTGAAAAACCCGGACAGGATTTACATCTCCCCTCACATGGCCTGGGCATCCATAGAGTCCAGAGCATGCCTGGTGAAAAAGATCGCCGAAAACATCATCTCCTTTAAACAAAAGAGCGAAGAAGCTCAGCCCCTTCGCCCTTAAAGCATTTTACAGCCTTTCGGCCAAAATCACTAGAGTTTCTTCAGCTTGATTCCGCGGTACCAGACATGGTCTCCATGATCCTGCAGCCCAATGATGCCCGACCGGGAAACCCTTGCCCAGTCCCGATTCAGGCCCGGAAATTTCGAGTCGGCGACCAGTTCGAACCACTCGGGTGAACCAATCTGAAATTCAACCACAACCTCCCCGTTCTGGATGTGCTTCACATGGCCGTCTTCATGAATAATCTCCACCTGGTTCCATTCACCGGCACCCTTAAAGTTCTGGGGATCGGCGGGAATGAGGTCGTAAAGCGACCCTGCCTTGCGGTTCCCGTTCTTACCCTTCGTGGCATCGGGATGCTTATCATTGTCAAGCACCTGCATCTCGGGGGCTGTAAAGAAGATCGCGCCAAAGGGGGCTGTCTCATCACCCAGGTAGAAAATTCCGGAGTTTCCTCCCTCGGCAATCTTCCATTCCAGCTTCAGGTGGAAATTCCCAAGCACCTCGTCATAGATAATGTCTCCACGGCTTCCTTCAAGCTCGGGATTGAAATGAAAGGCTCCCTCTTCTACCACCCACATTTCGGGGAAGGCATCCTTTTGAAAACCTCTCCATCCTTCTGCACTGTGGCCGTCGAAAATCAATTCAAAGCCCTCGGCCTTCTCCTTCCGGGTAAGGGTATTCGGATCGTGTGTCCCCGTACAGGAGCACAGGGCACCAAGTGTGATCAATGCAATCGCATTCCATTTAGTTCTTAGCATGATGTATGTGTTTTGGTTCAGAATCAGCTACCAAAAGTGCTAAAACTAATTCATATATCAAATGCCATGTCGGAAAGAAGAATTAATTTCGCATAGTAAAAACCCATAAGATGATGAAAAAAGCAGCCTTTGTTTGGGCACTCCTGCTGGCCGGTATGGCAAGCAGCTTTGCCGGTTTAAAGCCTGGTGACAAAGTAAATCCCTTTAGCTTGAAAGCAAGCAACGGAGAAATGGTATCCCTTTCGGATTTTACGACACAGAAAGGCCTGATCGTCATTTTCTCGTCAAACACCTGCCCTTTTTCCCTGGCCTATGAGGAGCGGATCATGGACTTGCACAAACGCTTTAGCAACGAAGGCTTCCCGCTGATCATGATTAACCCGAACCAGGTCAAAAACTCCCCTGCGGATGGTCTTTCCCAAATGCAGGCCAGAGCAAAAGAGAAGGGCTTCCGCTTCCCCTACCTTAAAGACGAAGATCAGCTTGTTTGCAAAGCCTTCGGGGCGCTAAAGACGCCGCAGGTGTTTCTGCTGGAAAACAAAAACGGAACATTCAGGCTTGCCTATTGCGGAGCCATTGATAACAATGCAATGGATGCCAATAGAGTGAGCAGCAGGTACCTTGAGCAGGCCATCATCGCCCTGGTAAAGGGGAAGAAACCCAATCCGGCGGTAACGAAGGCCATTGGATGCAACATCAGGTAGGACCTGAAGGTGCTTCCCCTCATCAGTTTTTCTAATTTTGCGCGACAAAAAACAATGGGAATATGACACATTTCAGCCCCCTGGAAGTACTGGCAGGATTCATGGTTCTGTTTGCCATCATCGACATCCTGGGTTCGGTACCGATTATTCTGGATATTAAATCCAAAACCGGATCGCTTTATCCCCTGAGAACCACGATCATAGCCTACTCGATCATGTTGCTCTTTCTCTTCATAGGAGAACCTTTGCTTAAGGTCTTTGGCGTAGACATCTCCTCTTTTGCCATTGCCGGCTCGGTCATTCTCTTTCTCATGGGACTGGAGATGGTCCTGGGCATTCAATTGTTCCGGCACGAAGAAGGGGGTGGCGGTGCCATCGTTCCCATTGCCTTTCCTCTGATTGCCGGAGCGGGATCCATCACTACCCTGCTTTCCCTTCGGGCCGAGTACCACAGCATAAACATCCTGATCGCGCTTTCATTGAATATGATTATTGTGTATCTTGTCCTCCGCCTGACGGATGTATTTGAGCGGCTTTTGGGACAGAACGGGCTGCCTATTCTACGCAAGTTTTTTGGAATTATTCTGCTTGCGATTGCCATACGTCTGTTTTTGTCGAATACGGGCATCGAGCTCGCTAAAGAGATTCAATGAGGACATCCCTTATCATAGCTTTGCTGTTGGCGCTGGCTTCCTGCAAAGACGACGACATTTCATGGATCGCCATTGAAAATGTAACAGCGCTTCCTATCTATGCCTCGGCTTATTCCTCGGACTATACAGAAGGAGACTGGATCCAGCCCGGTGTCACCGATGAGTTCTACTCCATAGCGAACAACTGGCTGGATGGCTTCGCATACTTTTCCTTCTACTACGACAGCCTGGTGATCTACATCAAGGACCACGAATATCCCGTGCGCTTCTACAAAGATGGCCGTGCCGAAAACTACGACCCTACGCTGAACCCCTTCACCAACCCCGAGGTTTGGAAAACCCGTTCCTATAAGCGTTACATGGACGGAAGCCTCACCGAGAGCCTTGAGGAAAAGCAAATCTTCGAACACTATTTCAGCATTGAGGCCGAAAAAGTCAAGACCCTTAGTGATACCATCTATCAGCTGCTCACTCCTGCCTGAATCCTGCTTCGCAGGACCTCTTCTAGCTGCGCTCTGGTGAGTTCAACCGGATGGTTCTTATGGGACGTGTGCCTCAGCACGCGGTCAATGTCGCCCTCGGTAAAGCCGAAAGCATCAAGCCCCGGAATATCCAGTAATGTCGTAAAGTGAATGAGCTTGTCCTTGAAGGACTGCAGGTACTCTTCTTCCTTCTTATACTTAAAATCGGCAAATACCTTGCTGGCAATGAGCAATTTCTGCATGGCCGGATGTTCGGGCTGGTCAAGCAGGTTATCGATGGTCGTTGCAAACACAGGTGCCATCAGGGTCCCGCAAACCACGCCATGGGGGATGTGAAAGAATCCACCAAGGGGCGAGGCAAAGCCATGCACCAGTCCAAGCCCGGCATGCGCCAGGGTAATGCCCGAGAACATGGCTGCCAGCGACATGCCGGCGCGTGCTTCCAGATTGTCCTGCCCCTCCAGATAGGCCCTCAGAAGGTATTTCTTAATCTGCTTTAATCCCTGAAGCGCCAGGGCATCGGTCATGGGGTTAGAAGCCGAGGAAAGGTAGGATTCCAGCAATTGGCTGAAGGCATCCATCCCCGATGTGGCTGTCAGCTCGGGTGGACAGGACAGACTCAGTTCCGGATCTATAATGGCATGGTCGGGAATGAAATGATCGTGACGAAGCGACTTTTTAAACCCCGACTCACCAACCTCAGAAATAACGGCATTCTTGGTCATTTCACTCCCGGTGCCTGCCGTGGTTGGAATAGCGATAAAAGGCACTTTGGTGCCCGGATGTTGCAAATGACCAACTCCCTCCAGATAGTCCTTCACACTGCCTTCTACAGGCAACATGGCAGACACGGCCTTTCCGGCATCCATCACACTCCCCCCGCCTACAGCAATAACCAGATCGACTTCTTCCGGCCTCGAACGTTCAACGATCTCATCTACATCCTTTGGCGAAGGTTCCCGGCTAATCACTTCATGGATGAGGCGATAACCCGCTTTTTTCATGTCGGAAATAAGCACCTTGGCAAAATCCGATTCCCTGAGCACAGCAGAACCACTGACCAAAAGGATGCTCTTCCCCCACTGCCCGGCAAGTTTCAGAAGCTTGTGACGGCTACCGGCACCAAAAGAAATCTCCGGAAGCGATGAAAACTGAAAGGCTGGAATCATTTTAGAGATTTTATGTAAATATATCACTGTTATCCGACTAAATCTTGAAGTCGGTTATTTTTCTTCTGTATAGCCCATAAACAGGGCTTATGTTTTTCATTTCTCAAATTGACCTCCCC
>PDRI01000094.1 GCA_002748055.1 Bacteroidota bacterium
GCACGATGTTCATCAACAAACTGGAGCACATAGCGGTTAAATAGACCAAGGCCAATCAATTCTCGGTAATAATCGGAATACGCCGAGGTATCGATGGGCACAAAGAAGTCGGGCATGATTCCCCCCCCGCCGTAAACAGTCCTTTTCATCTTCAGGGTACGATAACGCAGCGAATCGGGAAATTGTATACTGTCGGCACTATTGAGTTCCCCCCTGTTATAGCGCTTAATCAGATCCAGGGTATATTCCTTGTAACCATCTTTGTAGGGCTTTTGTATCAGGCGCCCCGTAGGCGTATAGTAACGTGCCACTGTAAGCCTGATCACCGAACCATCGGTCAGTTTGAAAGGTTGCTGAACAAGCCCTTTCCCGAACGACCTGCGTCCGACAATGACTCCCCGGTCCCAATCCTGCACTGCCCCGCTGACGATTTCGCTTGCCGATGCCGAGCCGCCATCGATCATTACAACCAGGCGCCCCTCTTCAAATAAACCGATTTTTCGTGCCCGGTAAAGCCGCTCGGGCACCTTCTCCCCTTCAGTTCTGACGATCTCCCCGTTGCCCGGAATAAAATGATCTGCAAGCTCTACTGCAACCGGCAACCAGCCCCCTCCATTTCCTGAAAGATCCAGAATCAGGTCCTTCATGCCCTCCCTTTTTAGCAAGCGAAGGGCCTGCTCAATCTCATCAATGCTGGTATGGGAGAATCGGGCCAGCTTGATATAGGCGATTCGCTCATCGACCATGTAAGCGGCATCGAGGCTATAAACCGGAATCTTATCACGGGTAATGCTAAAATCGATCAGGCCGGGCCGGCCTCTTCTCAGGATCCGGACATCCACCGTCGTCCCCTTCGGCCCTTTTAAGAGGCGCTGCACATCCGTATTCGTAAGCCCGGTTCCTGCAACGACCTCATTATTAACAGCGATTATTCTGTCACCAGCTCTGATTCCTATTCTTTCGGAAGGGCCTCCCGCTATCGCAGCAACGATGTATATGGTATCCTCGAGTATATTAAAACGTACACCGATCCCTTCAAATTCGCCTTCCAGGTTTTCATTCAGGCGCTCCATTTCCTCTCTGCTCAGATAGGAGGAATGGGGATCAAGCTCATGAAGCATATGCTCGATGGCATGCTCTGCCAGCTCAACATTGTCGGTAGAATCGACGTAAAACCGGCTTATCCTGTCCATCACTTCCGCCAGCTTTATCGCGTTGGGATTTCCCCATTGCGCCCCGGCCTGTGAAATAAGCCCCATGAAAACCACCCACAAAGCCGCCCTTCTTATTGCCTTCTTCATGCTATTCCCATTCTATGGTTGCCGGAGGTTTGGAACTGATGTCGTAAACCACCCGGTTTATGCCCCTTACTTTGTTGATGATGTCGTTCGAAACCCGGCTCAACATCTCGTAGGGTAAATGGCCCCAGTCTGCTGTCATGCCATCTGTTGATGTAACCGCTCGCAGAGCCACTACATATTCATAGGTCCGCTCGTCACCCATTACGCCTACAGACTGTACCGGCAAGAGCATGGCCCCGGCCTGCCAGATGCGGTCATAAAGCCCGTATTCTCTGAGTGCAGAGATATAGATATCATCGGCTTCCTGAAGAAGGCGGATTTTCTCCCTGCTGATTTCGCCGAGTACACGTATGCCGAGACCCGGCCCCGGAAAGGGATGCCGTTTCAGAAAAGAAGGCGCAATTCCCATGGCAGTGCCAACCCGCCTGACCTCGTCTTTGAAAAGCAAACGCAGGGGCTCGACAACCTTCAGATGCATTTTCTCGGGCAGTCCGCCAACATTGTGATGCGACTTAATGGTAACCGACGGGCCGTTTACCGAAACGGATTCAATAACATCGGGATAGATGGTACCCTGGCCCAGCCACTTCACTCCCTTCAGTTTCCTGGCTTCTTCTTCGAATACTTCGATGAAGTTTTTCCCGATGCTCTTCCGTTTTTCTTCGGGATCGCTGATCCCCTTCAGATCCTCGATGAAACGATCCGCAGCATCAACCCCGATTACATTCAGTCCCAGGGTCTGATACGACTCCAAAACGCTGGCGAATTCGTTTTTCCTCAGAAGTCCGTTATCCACAAAGATGCAGGACAACCTGTCCCCGATCGCCCTGTGCAGGAGAATGGCTGCCACGGTGGAATCGACCCCCCCCGACAGCCCCATTACAACATTCTCGTCTGCGACTGTCTCCCGTAACTCTGCAATGGTGCTTTCGACAAAGGCCTCCGGTGTCCAGTCCATACGGCATCCACAAATATCCTTCAAAAAGTTCCTAAGGATAGTGCTACCCTCTGTCGTATGATAGACCTCGGGGTGAAACTGCAGACCATAGCTTTGCTCATCTTTCCAGCCGTAGGCCCCAATTTCCACATCTGCAGTGCTGGCAATGACTTCACAGCCCGCAGGGAGGGAAGAGATCGTATCACCATGCGACATCCAGACCTGGGTATTCAGGGAAATACTTCTGAGGAGGGGATGCTGATCATGAATAAAACTGAGCCTGGCCCGGCCATATTCCCGGGCATCGGAAGCCATTACCCTGCCCCCGTAAGCATGAGAAAGATGCTGGGCACCATAACAAATTCCAAGTAAGGGGAGCTTCCCTTTCACCCTGTTCAGATTGGGAACCGGAGCCTCCTTGTCTAAAACAGAAAAGGGGCTCCCCGAAAGGATGACGCCCCTGACCGTTTCATCCGGATCGGGAAACTGATTAAAGGGGTGAATTTCGCTATAAACATTGTGTTCCCTGACCTTTCTGGCAATGAGCTGGGTGTACTGGGAACCAAAATCGAGAATGAGGATTTTTTCCATGCTGCAAAAATAGTATTTATTTAATGGTCCGCCTTTCCCTCGGCAGTGAATAACAATCGCCATCCCTTACCAGAGTTGTATTCGGGAATACCTCCTTTGCTTCAGCTTCCATCTGGTCGAGATTCTTATAACGACCCGAGAAATGTCCTAGGAGGAGGCGTCCCACACCGGCATCTCTTGCAATACTCGCTGCCTGTTTCGCTGTCGAATGCATGGTCTTCTTCGCCAGGGCCTCGTCCCTGCTCTCGAAGGTGGATTCATGAAAAAGCAAATCAATGCCCTCGACAAATGGCACAAGTCCGGGGTCATAGACAGTATCTGACAGATAGGCATAGCTTCTGGCCCTGTATGGAGGATGGGTAAGCTCGCTGTTGGGGACCACCCTGCCACTGCTGTCGAGGTAATCGTTCCCCCCTTTAATGGCCAGGATATCTTCAAGCCCGATGCCATAGCGCTGGATCTGCTCTTTTCGGATATTCAGCTGGCCTGCCTTTTCCCTGAAGACATATCCAAAGCTGACAGTGCTGTGCTTCAAAGGTATTCGTCTGACTTCCAAATGCTTATCTTCATAGATCAAGTCATCTGCTGTATTCCCGGGACTATGGACCTTCAGGGCGTAGGGAAGCGGCCCAAAGTATTGCAAATGGTGCCGGAGCAGATCTCTGAGCGCTTCAGGCCCATAGAGATGCAAGTCCTTTTTTCTGCCCAACATCCCCATGCTCGAAAGCAGGCCGAAAAGGCCAAAGACATGATCGCCATGCAAATGCGAAATGAAAATGTGGTTTATTCTGGCCGGGTTATAGCCGTAACGCCTGAGCTGCATTTGCGTACCCTCACCACAATCAAGCAAAAAAAACCGCTCATTCACTTTGAGCAAATGAGCGGTTGGATTACGATTTGCGGTGGGCAGTGCAGAACTGCTACCAAGTATGGTTAATTCAAATACCACCAAGCCTGTATTACCCGGCTTCCTTGATCAGCGCAACTGCCTCATCAAGGGTATTGGAGATATTGAGGACGGTATCAAGCTGTGAAATGGTAATCAATCTTTCAACAGCGTCGTTCAGTCCGGTAAGAACAAAGGTTCCACTGGCGTTCTTGCAAAGCCTGTTGGCTACCAGAATAGCGCTCAGCCCGGATGAATCACAGTACCGGCAATTGCCCAGATCCAGAATGATGTTTTTTTCACCATTTCCAGAGACCAGCACAAGCTCTGATTTAAGTGTAGGTGCAATGTGCGTGTCGAGCTTTTCCTCCAATACTTTGATCAAAGTATGGTTTTCAAACTTGTCAATCTTGAATTCCATAGCGGCTTTTCGTGTTTTAGGGTTTTACTTTAATCTTCCTTTTCGTCTCCACCCTCTTTACGCTTTTCCTTCTTCTCGTTCTGCTCCATCTCAGACTTCAGTGCTGCAAGTTCGGAGATATCACCCAGGGTGGTCTTCTCCAGATTGGTCTTCAGTTTCCTGGTGGCCTTTCTTACATCTGCACTTTCACTCTGTTTTGCAGACTTCACCGAAGATTTCTTCTCATCTTCGTGGATCCGACTATGAGACAAGATAATCTTTTTTGCCGACTTATTGAACTCAATTACCTTAAAATCGAGTTTTTCATCGACTTTGACCGGGCTGCCATCTTCCTTCACCAGGTGTTTCGGGGTTACAAAACCTTCAACGCCATAAGGAAGTGCAACGACCGCTCCCTTGTCCATAAGCTCAATAATGGTTCCTTCATGGATGGAGTCCACACCAAATACATCCTCGAATACATCCCAGGGATTCTCCTCAAGCTGTTTGTGCCCCAGGCTCAGGCGACGGTTGTCTTTATCAATTTCCAGAACAACCACCTCAATATCGGCAGCAATCGTGGTAAATTCAGCCGGATGCTTGATCTTCTTGGTCCAGGACAGGTCTGAAATATGGATCAGGCCATCGACACCTTCCTCGATTTCGACAAATACGCCAAAATTGGTGAAGTTGCGAACCTTGGCAGTATGCTTGCTGCCCAGTGCATATTTCTCCTCAATCTTCTCCCAGGGGTCAACCTTCAGTTGCTTGATGCCAAGCGACATTTTTCGCTCTTCACGGTCGAGTGTGAGAATAACAGCATCAACCTCATCACCTACTTTCATGAATTCCTGTGCACTGCGCAGATGCTGTGACCAGGACATTTCTGATACGTGAATCAGGCCTTCAACTCCGGGAGCGATCTCAACAAAAGCACCATAATCGGCCATAACCACTACGCGGCCCTTAACCTGGTCGCCCACCTTGAGATTTTCGTCGAGAGAGTCCCAGGGATGAGGAGTAAGTTGCTTAAGACCAAGTGCTATACGCTTCTTCTCATCGTCAAAGTCGAGGATCACAACATTCAGTTTCTGATCCAGCTCAACGATTTCCTCCGGATGGTTCACGCGACCCCAGCTGAGGTCGGTAATGTGGATAAGTCCGTCCACACCACCCAGGTCGATGAATACACCATAGGAGGTGATGTTCTTGACCGTACCTTCAAGTACCTGTCCCTTCTCCAGCTTGGCAATAATCTCCTTCTTCTGCTGCTCGAGTTCTTCCTCAATAAGGGCCTTGTGACTGACCACCACATTTTTGAACTCGTGGTTAATCTTAACCACTTTGAACTCCATATTTTTGCCCACGTAGGCATCGTAATCGCGAATGGGCTTCACATCAATCTGTGAGCCGGGCAGGAAGGCCTCAATGCCAAATACATCCACAATCATACCCCCCTTGGTACGGCACTTGATGTAGCCCTTAATAACCTCGTCCTGGTCCAGTGCCTGATTGACCCGATCCCATGAACGCATTGCGCGTGCTTTTTTATGGGAAAGGACGAGTTGTCCCTTTTTGTCCTCCTGGCTTTCCACATAGACCTCAACGGTATCTCCCACTTTCAGATCGGGATCATAACGAAATTCACTCAGGGAAATGACGCCCTCCGATTTGTAGCCAATGTTGATGACTACTTCACGTTTGTTCATGGAGATGACCTTGCCATCAATCACTTCATTCTCGGCGATTGTGGAAAGGGTTTCGGAATACATTTTTTCGAAGGCCGACTGGTCTTCGCCGGTCTCGAGTTCTTCAGCTTCAAACTCGTCACTTCTATCTACTTTAATGTTGGTAACAGTAACTAAGTCTTTTCGTGCAGGATCAAAGCCAATTGCACCGTAAACGATTCTTACGACCTTTTTCATTTCCTCATCCGGAACTTCTATATATTCTCTTTGTATTTTTCCGTTCTTGATTATATAATTGCCGTCTTCATCTCTTTTCTTTTCCCATAAACCATCAATATTTACAGAAACAGTTCTTCTGCCCATTTCAGGACTAAATATTTCTTTGATATTGCTATAGCTATATTCATAGTTTTCTTTACTTATACTTTGAGTTTCACGACCTGTAAGATTTGAAGTATCCTTATATGATGGAGGAGTTTGACCTTCAACACCACTAGTTCCTTCAGGATTTATACCTGTACCTTCATAAATTGTAGTTGCATTATTACTCATAATTGAAATTGATTTAACAATTTCAGAATCGTCATAAGGAGTCTCAGGATTATCCTTACGCAGTTCAGTAGGTAAAATTTTATAAGTCTCTGCAGATCTTTCTGACATATCCATTTCAATTTTAATACTTACATCTCTTACTCTGTCATCACCAAAGATTCTTTGAAGAGCAGTTAATATTTTCATTTCATAATGACGCTCTTGTTTTTCTTTAAGCTTTTGCTGTTTTTCAATTAAAGTTAAGCGATCAAAGTCTTT
>PDRI01000036.1 GCA_002748055.1 Bacteroidota bacterium
ACGAATGAACTGATCGATGCACTTACCGGGGACCTTACGCTGGCAGTCAACGGCATTGAAGGCGAAGCCATGATTCCCATTGAGCTCTTCATCGGACTTGGCATCGAATCGGAAGCCATACAGGAAAAACTAATGGAAACCTTAAAAGGCAAAGCTCCTGTAAAGGAAAGTGGCGACTTCTTTGTCATCAATGTTCAGGGGACCGAGATTTACAGTGGAATCATAAACAATACCTGGGTGCTCACAAACGCCAAGGGCTACCAGAAAGCAATGGAAGGCAGTGGACCCGAAAAAAACCTGCTCAATTCCCGCTTTGGCGAATTTGCAAGTGGCTCCTCGGGCCTCTACCTGAACCTCGACCTGGAAAGCTATCCAATGATGATCCATACCCTGCTAAGCAGTCAGCCCGAGAAAAAGAAAATCGTCGAAAACCTCACCGGGCCTTTCGAGTCCTTAGGTGGAACGGCCAGCAATTACGAGAGTCACATGGTACTGAAAACCAACAAACCCCAGGAAAACAGCCTCTACACCATCCTGCGTATTTCGGAGGAGACAGAAGACTGATTCCGTTCTGCAACAACAGGCATGAACATTACCCTGGAAAAGCTGATTCCGCTTCCTTTACTCGAACAGGACACCTCCGGTTCGGAGGTTTGGGAAGCGGAATCACTTTTATTTATACAGGGCAAACGCTATGTGGTGGAAGCGCCATCGGGCAGAGGAAAAACCAGTCTGCTTTCCATTCTCTACGGGCTTCGGAACGATTACCGTGGCAGGGTCCTCTATGACGGGAAAAACGGGGCTGAATTCAGCACAGCCGAATGGGCCGCGATCCGCAAAACCCACCTGTCCTTTATCTTCCAGGGCCTGGAGCTATTTGAACAACTAAGCGCCCTTGACAATATCCGCCTGAAAAACGAATTAACAGCTCACTGCAGCCTGGACGAGATTCTGGAAATGGCCGAAATTCTTGGAATTGCGCCCTTCCTGAACCGGAAGGCAGGCATTCTCTCTTTTGGTCAACAGCAGCGGGTCGCCATCCTTCGGGCACTGTGCCAGCCCTTCGACTTTCTCTTTGCCGATGAGTGCTTTTCCCACATCGACACCGATACCAGCAGCACAGCCCTGAAGCTGATCCTGGAAGCCTGCGAGCAGAGGGGGGCCGGCCTCATCCTCACATCGCTGAATAAGGCCAGTGTATCAGAAGACCTTATCAGACTTGCCCTATGAAGCTGCTTTACCATATTCTTTGGAAAGACAATAGCCGGACCCACCTTCTCGGAGCCTTCCTGGGAACGATAGCCGGCTGCGTACTGCTTCTTACAGGGATACAGTTTTACCTCGATTTTAAAGGTGTATTGTCCGACAACAGGGACCTGCTCGATCCGGAATACATTGTCATTAATAAGAAAGTAAATATCGGACAGACCCTGGGCTTCGGGGGAAGCGGTTTCAAGCAGGAGGAGATCGACGAGCTGGCTGCCCAGGACTTCGCCGAACAGGTCTCCCCTTTCATTGTCAACGCCTTTCCGGTGGCCGGCTATACCGAGAATGAGCGCTTTCCTGATTTTTACACAGAGCTCTTTTTTGAGGCCATTCCCGACGAATTCATCGATGTAAAAACGGAAGACTGGGTTTGGGACAAAGAGCGTGGAAGCGTTCCCATCATCATCCCGCAGGACTACCTGAATCTCTACAACTTTGGCTTTGCTCAGAGCCAGGGTCTTCCACAGATCCCTAAAGGACTTATCTCAATGATCAATTTCCGCATCCGCTTGCGGGGTGAAGGGCGCGGAAACTATGAGGACCTCAACGGACACATTGTCGGATTCAGTAACCGGATTCATTCCATACTGGTGCCCCTCGACTTCCTGGTCTGGGCGAATGAAAAATACGGCTATTTCGAGCAGAGTGATCCATCGCGTTTGATTCTGGTATCGAACGACCCGACCAACCCGGAGCTCATCCGCTTTCTCGACGAAAAAGGCTACGATACCATCCGGGAAAAACTGAAAAGCAGCAGGCTCAACATCATTCTGAAACTCATCCTCAGTTTCCTCGTTGTCGTAGCGGCCATTATCATCGGACTTGCCTTCCTGGTATTTGTGCTCAGTCTGCAACTCATGATCAGCCGATCGGCCCGGCACATTGTGCGGCTCAACAGGCTGGGCTTCCACTACCGCGAAATCAGCCGGCCCTACATCCTGCTGCTGGGTATTTTGCTGCTGGGCGTGGCAGGCATCTCTACCGGCCTGACCTCCCTGCTGGCCACAAAGTTCGCAAACATGGCCGGCAACTGGAGCCTTGGGCTTTCAGAAGGGCTTCACAGAACGGTTTTTCTAACCATGGGCATCCTGACCATCCTGATCTTCCTGTTGAATCTGGGGGCCATTCTGACAAGTACCAGAAAGCTATGTAAATAGGAGGGATTTTTTATGGCAATTTGTTTGTATCGTTCAAACTAAACCCTATCTTTGCAACCCCAAATAAATTTTAGTCAGATATGGCACATCATTTATCAGCGAAAAAGAGGATCAGGCAGAGCGAAGACAGGCGTTTAAGGAACAAGTACTACGCCAGGACCACACGGAATGCCGTGAAGAAGCTTCGTAGTACTTCCGAGAAAGAGGCCGCCGCTGAGCAATATCCACAGGTAGCCGCCATGCTCGACAAGCTGGCCAAGAACAATGTGATTCACAAGAACAAGGCAGCCAACCTGAAATCCAAGCTGCAGAAGCATGTGAACAGCCTCTAAGCTGTCGCAAACGATATACCTTCGAAAGGCTGTCTCGAAAGAGGCGGCCTTTTTCTGTTTGCAGAAAGACAGCCACAGCAACAATCGGGAAGGACAGATCCTGAATCCGAAGCCTAAGCTGCGATTAGCAGGTTCAGTAAGGAGTGAGCGTCTGTCTTTTTCCTGTATCCAGCGATGTTCTTCGTCTGGCCACATTAAGAATAAAAAACCATGACAAAGAACTATTCATCGCATTCCCTGAAAGCCTGGGCGGTTGAGGAAAGGCCAAGAGAAAAAGTCATCGCCAAAGGCATTGCCCAACTATCCGACGCCGAACTGCTGGCCATCCTCCTGGGTTCGGGCACCCGAAACCAAAGTGCGGTAAGCCTGGCACGACAAATCCTTGCCTCGACAGAGAACAGCCTGCATGAACTGGGAAGACTCGGCCGACAGGACCTCCAGAAAATCAAAGGAGTCGGGCCCGCAAAAGCCATCACCATCCTGGCTGCAATGGAAGTAGGCCGGCGCAGAAGCACATCACAGGCCGAAAGCAAGCAGGCAGTAAAATCGAGTGGAATGGTATTCAAACTCTTTCATCCTCTTCTGGGTGACCTGGAGCACGAGGAATTCTGGCTCCTGATGCTGAACCGGGCGAACCGTGTGCTTGGCCGCTACAAAGTGAGCCAGGGCGGCCTTTCGGGTACAGTCATCGACACCCGGATCATCCTGAAAAAAGCTCTCGATAACCTGGCTTCGTCCATCATTGTCTGTCACAACCATCCCTCCGGAAACAAGCAACCCAGCGAAGCTGATGTGAGGATAACAGAGAAACTAAAAAAGGCAGCAGACATCGTTGAGATTACCTTGTTGGACCATGTGATTATTGCAGATAAGCACTATTTCAGCTTTGCGGATGAGGGCCTGATCTGAGGAGACAACTCAGGAAAGGTCGAAGCAGAGATGGGAAAGCCGTTCGGGCAGCTGCTGGTCGGGGCAGCTGCGAAGCAGTTCGACAATCGTCTTTCCTTCGACGGGGTGTACAAAACCGGGAGCGATTTCAGCAAGGGGTTGCAGAACAAAGCGACGGGAAAGGATGCGGGGATGCGGGACCTGTAGCCCGGGTTCTGAAATAACCTCTGTCCCATAAAAAAGGAGATCGATGTCGATGTTACGGTCGCTATAGCCCGCACCACTTCGCTTTCGTCCAAGTTCTCTTTCAATAGCGAGCAGGCTGCGCATCAGCGCCTGCGGCTCCATGGCTGAATCCACTTCGATGCAGGCATTGTAGTAGGCATTGCTGCTTTTATAGCCCCAGGGAGGAGACTGGAAAACCGGGGAAGCCAAAACGATTGGGCCGACTCTTCTGGATATCAGCGACACAGTCCCGATCAGATGAGCCATTCTATCGCCCAGATTGCTTCCCAGAGAAAGATACACCGGCCTGTCGTGATGAGTTGATGATGGATCCATATTCTTCCATTGAAGATAGCTATTATGGCTCACATTTTTAGTACCTTGCTGCCTCAAAAAATTTATATGCTATGAAAAATTTCTTCAGCAGTTTGCTGGCCACAATAATTGGCATTCTGATCATGACCTTCATTCTGTTCCTGATCCTCATGGGTGTTATAGCTGTTTCCACCTCCGGGGAAGCCCCGGAGCTTAAAGAGAACACCATCGTGTTTGCCCGCTTCAACAGTGCCATCAGTGACAGGGCAGACGAGAACCCGCTGACCAGACTCATGTCTTCCAATCCTTTTGCCGAAGAGGCAATGGGTTTGGATCAGATTCTGAAGGACCTTAAAAAGGCTGCGGAGGATGAAAACGTGCGTGGGATTTTTATGAACCTGAGTACAGTTCCGGCCGGTTTTGCCACCCTCAGCGAGATCAGGGATGGCTTGCTGCAATTCAAAGAGAGCGGGAAGTTTATTTACGCCTATGCCGACACCTACACCCAGAAGGGCTACTACCTGGCATCAGCTGCCGACAGCATCTTCATGACCCCTGAAGGAATGTTTCTTTTTTCGGGTATGAATGCCGAGATTGTTTTCTTCAAAAATGCCCTTGACAAGGCTGGTATAGAAATGCAGGTGGTTAAACACGGATCGTACAAGAGTGCTGCAGAACAATTTACCCGCAGTAGCCTGAGCCCTGAAAACCGGGAGCAGATAGAGGGCTATGTTGGAGCAATCTGGGACAAGTATATCTCCGATGTATCGGAAAGCAGGGGTATTTCTCCCGAGGCACTGAATGCTTTTGCCGACGAGATGAAGAGTGCAGACAGTGAGAACCTCTTATCGGCCGGGCTCATCGACGGCCTGATTTACTACGACGAAATGCTCAGCCTGATGAAAGAAAAAACCGGGGTGGAAGAAGCCGACGACCTGGAAGCCATTAAACTCGCTTCCTACAAGGACGTTGTCGTAAACAAGGAGAAAAAAGCTTACAGCCGCGATAAGGTTGCCGTTATCTATGCAATGGGCATGGTTGTTGACGGAAATAGCGGTGAAGGCACCATCGGGTCGGAACGCATTTCCCGGGCCATCAGAAAAGCCAGACGCGACGAAACGGTGAAGGCCATCGTGCTCAGGGTAAATTCGGGTGGTGGCAGTGCCATCGCCTCTGACGTCATTTACAGGGAAGTTAAACTGGCGGCTGAAGCAAAACCCGTGGTGGCCTCTATGGGCGATGTAGCTGCCTCTGGTGGATATTACATCTCAGCACCGGCCGATACCATTGTTGCCAGTCCCGGAACCATTACAGGATCCATCGGGGTGGTCTACCAGATGCCTAACATGAAATCACTGATGAACGAAAAAATCGGGGTAACTACCGACGTGGTAAAAACCAATACCCATGCCGATCTGCTTTCCTTGTTCGACCCGCTGGACCCCGAAGAAAGACAGATTATCCAGCATTCTGTTGACAATACCTATGAGGCTTTCGTAAATGTGGTGGCCGAAGGAAGGGGCATGAGCCCTGAGGCAGTTGACAGGATAGCCGGCGGCCGGGTATGGGCCGGAACCGATGCCCTGGAAATTGGGCTGATCGACCTTTTCGGAGGGCTCGAACGTTCCATTGAACTGGCTGCAGAAATGGCCGGCCTCGAAAGCTATCGGGTTCAATCCCTGCCCAAACTCGAAGACCCGGTAACCAAGCTTATGAAAGAGCTTACCGGTGGGGCTGCCACACGTAGTGAAAAAATCTTGCGCAAAACCCTGGGTCCCAACTATTCCATCTACCGTGAACTACAGGATGCCAAACAGACCGGAGGCCTGCAGGCCACCATGCCATTCAAGCTCAGGGTTTACTAAGGCATGAAGGTAAGGAAACTGCTCCTTTTACCGCTTTCCTGCTTATATAGGGGTATCGTTTGGCTTCGTAACTGGCTTTACGATATCGGAGTGTTGAAATCAGAAGCTTTCAGCATCCCTTCGATCTGTATTGGGAATATCAGTGTGGGCGGAACAGGCAAAACACCACATACCGAATACCTGGCGGCATTGCTGATGCCCCATTACAGGGTAGCTACCCTGAGCCGCGGATATAAGCGAAAAACAAAGGGCTTTCGTTTGGTTTCGGAAAGTGACAGCGCCCTTGAAGCAGGCGACGAACCTCTGCAGATAAAGCTCAGGCACCCCGGCCTTACGGTCGCGGTCGATGAACGAAGGGTAAACGGAATCCGGGAGCTTATGAGGCTGGACCCTCCCCTTGAGGTCGTTCTTCTGGATGATGCCTTCCAACACCGCTCCCTGAAAGCGGGCTACTACATCCTGCTCATGGACTACAGCCGGCCAAATGACAGGGATCTGCTGCTGCCGGCAGGCCGCTTGAGAGAACCGGCACGCAATCGGGAAAGGGCCCATTTAATTCTGGTTACGCGCAGCCCGAAAGAACTCAAGCCCATTGAGATGCGTGAATATGTCAAGAATATGAAGCTAAGCATTGGCCAGCACCTGTTTTTCACGACCCTGAGCTACGGTCCTTTCCTCCCGGTTTTTTCGAACGAGGGGGCCGGCGAAATCGATGAAGAAGCCTTCAGAAAGCGTGCCGATGGCATACTACTGGTGACTGGTATTGCCCATCCCCAGGGTCTGCAGGAATATGCAAAAAGCATCTCGAAAAATACCAAGTCCATTGTTTTCAGAGATCATCATCAGTTTAAAACCAGGGATGTCCGACGCATCGAGGCCGCTTTTCAAACGATGGCCGATGGCGGGAAGGAAATCCTGATCCTGACCACCGAAAAAGATGCGGCGCGACTAAAGTCCCGGAGGTTTAATGCAAAACTGGCTTCCGTGATGTTTGCCGTTCGCATCCACGTCCGCTTCCTGAACAACGACCGGGAAAACTTTGACCAACAAATTCTCAGCTATGTTAACAGCAATAAACGAAGCAGCATCCTACATCAGGAAAGCGATCAATGAGGTCCCTGAAAAGGCCATCATTCTGGGTTCTGGTCTTGGTAAAATTGTCGACTACCTGAAGATCGACCGGGAAATTCCATACGAAGACATCCCCCACTTTCCAAGATCAACCGTTGAAGGACACGCCGGAAAACTGATCTGCGGAAATCTGAAACAGACAAGGGTCCTGGTCATGGCCGGCCGCTTTCATTTCTACGAGGGCTACAGCATGCAGGAAGTAACCTTCCCCATTCGGGTAATGAAGTTCCTGGGCATTAACACCCTGGTGGTATCGAATGCCGCAGGTGGCATGAATCCCGGCTTCGAGATTGGCGACATCATGCTAATCAAGGATCACATTAACCTCATGCCCAACCCCCTGATTGGAAAACACCATCCGGAATTTGGCGCCCGCTTCCCGGATATGAGTCAGGCCTACTGCCCCGAATTGCTGGAAAAAGCCCAAAGGATCGCAGCAGAAGAAAAGCTGCTTGTCCGCGAGGGTTGCTATGTGGGAACCACCGGACCGACACTCGAAACGCCCAAAGAATACCAGTATATGCACATTATCGGAGGTGATGCAGTAGGGATGTCGACGGTGCCTGAGGTGATTGTAGCCCATCAGATGGGCATCCGGGTTTTTGCAGCATCGGTCATTACCGACCTGGGGGTTCCCGGAAAGATTGTCAAACTTAGCCATGAAGATGTGATCGAAGCAGCTGAAAAGGCTGCTCCCAGCTTGACCAGGCTCATTGTACGACTTATCTCTGAATGAGAAAGGAAGGGAAAAACGGGTTCCAGACAGCAAAGGTAAGCACCATCGCTGCCGTCCATTTCATCCATGATTGCTACACCTCTTTCCTGGCACCGGCTCTGCCACTGATCATCGAAAAGCTGGGCATATCCTATGGATTAACAGGCCTGTTGGCGGTGATCCAGCGCATCCCCTCCCTGTTCAACCCCCTGATTGGAATTGCAGCCGAAAGGCCTGGCATGCGCTACATGGTTATCCTCTCGCCGGCAGTAACGGCCGTCAGCATGAGCCTGATCGGCATCGCACCTGCCTATGCCTTTCTGGCCATCCTCCTCTTTGTTTCGGGTGCAAGCTCGGCTTTCTGGCACATCCCCACCCCTGTGATGGTGAAGCGCTTTTCGGGAAAAAAAACCGGCAAGGGCATGAGCTTTTACATGGTAGGCGGAGAACTGGCCCGAACTGCCGGCCCGCTCATTATCCTGGGTGTCATCTCCCTCTGGGGCATCGAAGGAACCTGGAAGATGATGCCGCTGGGCTTTGTGGCATCCATCATCCTTTTCTACCAGTTCAGGCATGCGAAAATCAGGCCGGCCACCTCATCCCGCCAGCATAAGGAGGGATCCTACTGGCAGATATTCAGGCGCTTTGCTCCCGCCTTCCTGCTCACAGGCGGCTACACTTTTTTTCAGGCCGGCATCAAGTCCTCACTCACCTATTACCTGCCTACCTTTCTGACAGCCACCGGTAACAGCCTGCATTTTAGCGAGCTTGCCCTTACGGCCATTCAACTTGCAGGAGCAGCCGGAGCATTCTTTGCCGGAACGTTAAGCGACCGTCTGGGACGCATGCGCACCCTGCTGATTATCAGCATCGCCACCCCCCTGTTTACCCTGCTCTTTCTGAGCCTCAAAGGCTGGTGGATCTTCCCCGTATTGCTGCCCCTGGGCTTCTTTCTTTTTGCCCCCATCTCGGTCATGCTGGCCCTGGTAGCAGAACTGGACACAAAAAAGAAGGCCTTTGTGAACTCTATCTATATGACCTTCAATTTTTTCGTGAGTGTAGCCATCTATCCCCTCGTTGGCTTCTTTATCGACCAGGCAGGCTTTTTGCCCACCTTCAGGGCCATCGCCTTCCTCGGGTTTGGTGCAGTTGTCGTGGTACTGCTTACCCGCAGGCATCCCCTGGTTCAGGGATAGACAAGGCCAATGGCCATGCGCTTCGTTCTCATGCTTCCCTTCACCGGATCCCAGGCCCGGACCAATAGTACATAGAGGCCTTCGGGACAGAGCCTGCCCTCATCGTCTTTTCCATCCCAGAAGAGCCGGGATGCCGATCCGGCAAGCTCATTATTCGCCAGGGTGCGACAAGGCCATCCCTGTTCATCGAACAGCCTCGCACTAAGCAAACAGGTGCGGACCTCTTCCGAAAAGGAGAGAACCAGGACATCCCTGTAGCCATCGTTGTCGGGACTAAACACCTGAGGTTCCCCTTCAATCCAGTTATCCGCAGCATTCCCCCCCACTGCCTGCGAGTTAGGCATTCCGGGAGTGGCATAGCCCGAGGTCGATGAAGCCGCATGCCAGTTATCACCATACCCTGCGCTGCGCTCAAAGGAGATGCGCTCAAGGCTTACACCCCGGTTTTCGGCAAGGATGTCGGGATACATTCCGGGGCCAAAAGGCGCCTTGTCGACCAGATTTCCCGCCCGATCGCTCAAGAGAATCCATCCGCCCGAATCGCTAAGCGCGAGCCAGCCAGGCAGCTCCACCAGGCTGCCCGATCTGGGAAGATCATAGGCCCTGCATAAGGAAGCAATTGAGGGACAAAGCAACAGATAGCCTCCGGGTGGCCACAGTCTCGATCCCGAACTCAACGAGAGGGGATGAAGCAGCTCCTCCCCTTCCTTTACCACATCAATCAGAAGATCGTCCAGGTCCAGAATCCCGGGACCCGGATTATAGAGTTCGATAAACTCGGGGGCATGATCGAGGGGCCAAAACATGATTTCGCTGAGCAGCGCATCCCCGGGGCCCGGAGTGGCAGGCCTTCCAATCGGCACCCGAAGTGCTGCTGCCTGGTTGCCCGCACAATCCCCAACCCCGGGTATTGTGAGCCAGGCCTCACCAGCCTCCAGGCCTTCAGAAGCGAAACCCAGAATAAGGCGATCGCCCAGGGGAATGGAAGAGGACAGATGGTAAGCTAGCAGATGACCGGGCTGGATCAGGCATTGGCCTGAGGAAAACCCATAACGAATGGCTTCTGAGTATTGCAATGCCAAATCGTTCGGCCCAAGCCACGATGCATAAAGAAAAACAGGAGCTGCAAGGTCGGGTATCGCCTCCCGCCAACTGTTTTCCCGCCCCGGCGTTCCACCCGAAACATCCTGCGACCAATGCCATAGTCCTTCCTCATAACAGATCCGGTCGGGATCGGGCCATTCCATGGCCCATCCACCTCCCTGCTTCCACTCCGGGCCCTCTGCCAGTGCTGTATAGGCAGTGCCGTAAACCAGGCGCCCCTGCTGGTCCCATATCCCGATTTCCGCGCCGGCATTGGGCAGACGAAGTCCCTCGACCAATAAAAACTCGTCCGGAACAAGCAAGGTATCCGGCAGCATGCTTTTTCTGCCGTTGACCTCAAGATACCAGTCCTTTAGATCGATGGGCCGGCCCGAGCGGTTGTACAACTCCAGATACTCCTGCCCGGGCAATCCCACTGCCGGAGTCGGATCGGCCATAAGCTCGGATACAAGCAATCGGCCGTAAGACTGTGCCGAAAGCAGAAGTCCGGGCAGATAAAGCCCGCCCAGAGCAAAGAAAAGAAGCCTGTGCTGTTTCATCTGAATGAAATAATGTTGACTTTTGCATATTGCTTACCTAAATAATTGATCATGAGAATAGCTATCATTGGCGTGAGTGGGGCTGTAGGACAGGAATTCCTGAAGATCCTTGAAGAACGTCGCTTTCCCCTTGACGAACTTGTCCTTTTTGGTTCGGCCCGTAGTGCAGGACAGCAATACAGCTTCAAAGGCGTGAGCCATACCGTCAAAGAACTGAAAGACAATGAGGCTTTCAAAGGCATCGACATTGCTTTAGCCTCGGCAGGTGGATCCACTTCGAAACAATTCGCCCCTGCCATTACCCGCCACGGTGCCATCCTGATCGATAACTCTTCAGCCTTCAGAATGGATGAGGACGTGCCCCTGGTTGTGCCCGAGGTGAATGCAGGCGATCTGCACCATCTGCCCCGAAACATCATTGCCAATCCGAATTGCACCACCATCCAAATGGTAGTCTGCCTCAAGCCCATTCAAGATCTCTCGCCCATCAGGCGGGTACATACCGCCACCTACCAGGCTGCCAGCGGAGCCGGGGCCAAGGCCATGATGGAGCTGGAACAACAGATTAAGGCCATTTCCGAAGGTAGAACACCCGAGGTAAAACACTTCCAGCACCAACTGGCCATGAACCTCATCCCCCATATTGATGTGTTCAACGACAACGGATACACCAGAGAGGAGATGAAAATGTTCAACGAAACCCGAAAAATCATGCACAGCGACATTGAAGTCAGCTCGACATGTGTCAGGGTGCCCATACTGCGCAATCACTCAGAGGCCATCTGGGTCGAAACTGAAGAAGCCCTGGAACTGGATGCGGTCAGATCAGCATTCGAGGCTGCAAAGGGAATCAGCCTGGAGGACGACCCTGCTGCAATGCGCTACCCCATGCCACTTGGATCGGTGGGAAAGGATAAGATCTATGTAGGCCGTTTACGCAAGGACCTCAGCAATACAAAAGGGCTGGCTTTTTGGTGTGTTGGCGACCAGATCAGAAAAGGTGCAGCGCTGAACGCCGTTCAGATTGCTGAATATTTGATTGAAAAGCGCTTAATACAATAAGTCGTTGTATGGATAGCGTTTAACGTGGATGGCCTTGACCTTCTGGTAAAGCTGGTCCTTAAGCTGGTCGATATTGCTTTTCTTTTTTGCCGAAATAAAAAGGGCATCCTTGCGTGCCGCCCTCCACTGCTTTTTTAGCGCATCCAGGCTCAGATTCTCCCGGCCAACAGGGCTTAAGTCGTCCTCATCCTTCGGCACATAGCTAAAGGCGTCGGTCTTGTTAAAAACCAGCATTGTGGGGGTATCACTGCCGCCCAGTTCTCTGAGGGTTTCCTCAACAACCTCGATCTGTTCCTCGAAATTCGGGTGACTGATATCAACGACATGCAGAAGCACATCGGCCTCCCGCACCTCATCCAGCGTCGATTTAAAAGACTCAACCAGGTGGGTGGGAAGCTTGCGGATAAAACCGACCGTATCGGAAAGCAAAAAGGGCAGGTTTTCAATCACGACCTTCCGGACCGTGGTATCGAGGGTAGCAAAGAGCTTGTCCTCGGCAAAGACCTTTGACTTGCTAAGCAGATTCATCATGGTGGACTTGCCGGCATTGGTATAACCAACAAGAGCCACACGTACCATCTTGCCCCTGTTCTTGCGTTGCACGGCCATCTGCTTGTCGATGCGACCCAACTGCTCCTTCAGCCGACTTATCTTGTCACGAATGATTCGCCGGTCGGTTTCGATCTCTGTCTCACCGGGGCCCCGCAGCCCAATACCTCCCCTCTGTCGTTCAAGATGGGTCCACATACGGGTTAAGCGGGGTAATAAATACTGGTATTGTGCCAGTTCCACCTGGGTCTTGGCATGAGCTGTTTGCGCCCTTCCGGCAAAAATATCCAGGATGAGATTGGTCCGGTCGAGAATCCGGCACTTCAGCTCACGCTCCACATTTCGCAATTGCGAAGGCGTTAGTTCATCATCAAAGATCACGATGTCAATCTCTTCTTCCTGCACAAAAGCCTTCACATCGGCCAGCTTCCCGGCACCGATGAAGGTCTTGGGATGCGGTACCTCAAGTTTCTGGGTGAATACAGCCCTGGTCTCGGCCCCGGCTGTTTCGGCCAAAAAGGCCAATTCATCGAGGTACTCCTTCGCAAGTGCTTCGCTTGTCCCTTGTCTGATCACGCCTACCAGAACAGCGGTTTCCGGATAGGGCCTGTGGTCCCAATAGTCTCCCATTCAATTTCTTTAAGGCAGCAAAAATAGGTAATTCTCATCGTAGCGCAAGGGGGCAGTGCAATCATGCTCTGCCCCCTTGTATCTCACTCACACTTCCCGAAAACAGGCGCGTAGCAATTTACTTGATGTAGCGCCTGTTGACATAGATGGCATTTCTGATCGCAGGCTTAATGGTTTCCGTACACATCATGACCATTTCAACATCGGTAGGAAAGGGAATCTTCTCCTGTTCTGTCTTCAGCCTGGCCTCTTCTGTAAGCGCACCTTCATCTCCCACTGAGCGGGCCGATGAATGCTCAAAGAGATTTGAAGCACCGAAGGGCTCCTTATGGAGTAAACGGGATGGACTTAAAGCCGTCATCTCGACCTCTCCCCGAATCTCAACCGATTTAGTCTGCTGGGTTTCAATGAGTGTACAGGTAATGTCCTTGAATTTCTGCAGCTTAATGTCATTACCGGCCGTGTCCTTCATCACATTTCCTTTGGAATCCAATACGTATTCGAAACCATCCGATACCTTCTTGCTGTATTGCCTGTCAATATCACTGGTCTCGTCAGGTGATACGAAAATAGACAGCAGCTTCACCACCACCATGTAGTCATAATCGATCTGATCATCAACATGTTTGAAATGGTACTCGACCCACTCGCTTTCAAGTCCGCGATTGTCAAAAGCAATCAGTTCATCCTCCACTTTACGTGGCAATTTAATCTGGGCCAGGTTCTGCACTTCCACAATTACCCTGCTGATGCCCTTCATATGCGCATCGTAAATCAGCTTGTCGATGTCTCCAAACTGCCCTCCGCTATATTCAGAGGCCGTCTTCAACTGATAATAGGCATCCCTGAAATCGTCCTTATTCAGCGCATTCTCGAGTAAACTCTTGCCATTTGCGTAGAAAAAATCAGCGGCTTTTCGCTTTGCCTTGATGATCTCTTCATCGTAGTCGACATAGGCATAGGAATAGGTCTTCCCTTCAACCGTTAACGGGGTTACTGTGCGCACCTTGCTTTGACGCTCCTTAAGGTCTGCATAGCGTCTGAAGATCTCATCATAGTTGTCCGGATTGTTTTCCATCTTCAGGTACTTAATGCGTTCCAGGTCGCGCTCATTGGCCATCCTGAAAGCCCTGTCCATCTGAATGGCATTTTTGGCATCTTTCTTCCTGATTAACTTCTTCGTCGTTTTATCAATCACAGCATCGTAGTCGCCCTTCTGGAGTTTCTTTGTGGCTGAACCACATCCGACAGTTAAAATGACCGAAAACAACAGCATGAAGATTTTTTTCATCGTATACATGGTTTTGACTGCAACTAATTTAATGCATATCCATAAAAAAGCCGGCTATGTGCCGGCTATATTCTAAGATCTTAATGCTTTGCTACTGGAGCACAAAGTTGATGGGGAAGGTGAAAAGCACCTTAACCGCTTTTCCTCTTTGCTTTCCGGGAGTCCACTTGGGAGAGGTCATAACCACACGGATGGCTTCCTTGTCGAGGGCCGGGTCAATGCCCCTGATAACCTTGGCATCAACCACCTTACCCACCTTGTTCACAGCGAACTGAACAATTACACGACCGCTTATTCCGTTCTCAGCAGCAATATCGGGGTAACGAAGGTTCTCGCCAATGTACCTCCGGAACTCGGTGGCAGGATCACCCCCGTTAAAGGTGGGCATGTCTTCCACAATGAAGAAAACCTCTTCCTCTTCAATCTCCTCTTCATCATCGCCCACCATGGAGGTAAAGTCGTATTGGGTGTCCTCGGTAGCTTCCATGTCGAAGTCGAAATCATCTGTGATCTCCACATCGTCATCTACAATATCAAGCACCTCGGCAACCTTCGGTTGTTCGGGCTTGGGCTCGGGTTTGGGCTCCTCACGTCTGGTGATTTGCATGGTTTCCTCCTCGAACTGGATATCCTGCACAATCTCCTGCTCTTCGTCTTTATCTTCACCCTGCGTCCATTCAAAGGATACCAGGACAATTGAAAGAGCAACCACGAGTCCTATCTCGATGAACAAACCCTTTCTCTTTTCAAGGTCAACCTGTTTTGCTTTTTTAAGTTCCATCGTTCTTAATGAATTTGGGCTATAAAAATAGTGTTTTACGAATGATATTTCAAAAAGAAAAGCAACAAAAATTCTGCCATAATTGCTATTCTACTAAGCATTTTTTTCTAATTTTGCACCGCGCCGGGGCATTAGCTCAGTTGGCTAGAGCGTTTGACTGGCAGTCAAGAGGTCATCGGTTCGATTCCGATATGCTCCACTCAGCAGAACAAAGGGTTACAATCTTTCAGATTTGTAGCCCTTTGTTCCTTTGGATGCCGAAGCCTTTTGCCCTGTCGCAGGAAACCCCGGTCGGGAGCACGATTCTGGCAGATGGCTGTCAAATCCGGCCTCCCATATTGGCTGTACAAAGGCTGGCATACTGCACACTCTCAGGATTGGTTCATATACCCTCGTTTAAAATCCCCTTCGCACAAAACCAGCCACTCAGGATGGCTCCGGTAAAGCCTCCCCCCGGATGTACCCAGGCAGAAGCAAAATAGAGGTTCGTTATGGGAGACTTATTTGACAAGCGGTACCTGCCCGATTGCTGTGGAAGCTGAGCGTAACCATAGGCCGTACCCCCGGGGTTAAGCGTATACCTTTGAATGGTTTTAGGGGTGGCCACTTCGAGGTATTCAATTTCCTTCCTGATGTTGGGAATAACTTGCTCTAATCTTTGCAACAATGCTTCCGCGACCTCCTCCTTTCTAGACTTATATTCTTGTTCACCAAGGCCTTCCCAATTCGTGATAGAATCGGTTGCGCAAAGGACACCTAAACTTTTTCCTTTGGGTGCCAAACCGGAATCTATCTGCGAATAATCCACAAACACAAATCTCCCGTTAGTGCTTTTCGGATGGATATCGGCGAGCCGCTTTATATGCTCATCAAAAATGAATGTTGAGTAGTGCTGATTGCCCAGGTCCTTTATTTCACGTTTAAATCCGAGGTAAACGGAAAGAATGGAAGAGGAGATTCTTAGTTTCTCAAGGCTTTTGCGGAGTGTTTCCCGATGCGCTGAAGGCAATAATTCGACCACGTTCGGAACAGCTGCATTGACTATAATTCTTTTGGCAAACAGTTTATGCCTGGTTTCGTCTTTGCCATGGGTGTTTTTATACACCAGACCAACCGCTTTGTCCTCTTCCATAAGAATAGCCTCAACCTTCCTGCCCAACAATACCCTGCCTCCCTTATCGGTAATAAGCTGTGCCAAATACTTCGAAAGCCGTCCTGAACCCCCTTTGATAAAATGCCCTCCTCCCGCAAAGTAACTTGCCTGTGCAAGCCCAAAATAGATAAGCGACATGGAGTATGGGTCATCGTGATAATAGGCTAAATTGGCTTGCAACAACAGTTTAAGCTCTTCATCTTTAATCGTTTTGTCCAAAAAGCTACCCAGATCTCTATGAGAGTTGAATACCAAATTGGGAAACACCAGAGGAAAAACGGGACGCAGCGCAAGCTTCTGCCATTTTTCAGAAGGGAGTCTTTTGATCTCATTCCGTATGGCGAACAGGGTTCTGAAGAAGCGTTGAATGCCTTTTTTTTCGTGGGGGAAATTTTCAGTAAGGACGCGAATAGCCTCATTTCGGTTATCGGGAATCACGATATCTGTTTTCCCGTGTGTAAAGCGGTAAAAGTCTGGAATGCGTATAAATTCGAGATGATTAAAAACACCTAAATCCTTGAAGATATTCGCTTTGGGATCGCCTTTATCGAGACCATCCATCTCGTGAAGCCCAACTTCAACAGTAAACCCTTTTCTGCGAAAGCAGGTCGCACAGCCACCTGCTATGCTATGCTGTTCGATAAGACATACCTTTTTGCCCTCTTTGGCAAGCTTTGCACCGGCGGTCAGTCCGCCAAGTCCACCTCCGACTATAAGGACGTCAATATCTCCCATAACTCATATCCATTTTGATTCTGATCACATGATACAGAATACAAGGAATCAAAACAATGAACCTGGGTTAAGAAATGCGTCTCCTTATCCTGCTGAGGGCCTGTGGTGTAATGCCAATATAGGAAGCGATGTACTTTAAAGGGATCTCCTGCAACAGTCGGGGGTGACCTGAAAGCAAATCCAAATACCTTTCTTCGGCTGTCTGATTTAGTAAGGACAGTTCCCGTTCCATCTTCTTTATAAACAAAGCTTCGGCTATTTTTCTTCCAATAGTATTTCCGTTTTCTGTTTCGTCATACACCTCCTGAAGGTCGCGGTAAGATATTCTGAACAATATTGTTTCTGTGAGTGTTTCGATTTGGTATACAGATGGTTCCCGCCTCAGAAATGAGTCGTAAGCCGTTACAAATTCATTCTCAAAACTGAACTTAAAAGTCAAATCTCTATCTTCTTTAGGAATGTATAACCTCACAGCTCCCCGCTTTATAAAAGACAAATAGTTTTCGGTTTCTCCCACCCTGAGTAACACGCTTCGTTTCTTGTAACGCTCTTCGATAAACCTGGAAGAAAAGAAAACCCAACCCGACTCACCCATCGGGGTCATATTGTCTATAAATCGCTTAATTGCATCCATATTCGTCAAATTCACCTCTGTCTTCCCTCGGGACGATGGGCACGCGTACTGCGTCGAAGCTGAATAGTTTGAGCTGAAATGCTACAGGTGTGCATAGATTAGTGCCATGATTCCCGTGTGAAGGAATCATTGCTGCCGCAATTGCAGCCGGTTTACTCCGTCCTCCAATAGTTTTTCATTAGCGCTCTCGTCCAGTCGGGTTGCCTTATTTTGCCTTTAGGTAAATACTCTTGGTACACTGGCTTAATGTCCAAAACGGGGGTTCCATCTATTGCATCAAGATTCGAAACGAATAGTCGTCTTCCCTTCTTCTGTAGCAGATTAACAATGGTCAAGCCTAGATGATTTGGTCTGTCTTTTTTTCGTTGAGCGAGAATTCCAACTTTTGGCCATTCCGGGTTTTCCCGCGGATGCTCGCTTCCTAAAATCGTTTTGTCAGCCCTGTCGAGATAGTAAATAATTTCCAGATGAGAGAATGATTCGATGGAATCGAAAGCCTCAACAGGCATGTAGTCGGCAAGTTCAATTTCAGAAACTATCGCACTCCAGTTAGCATCTGTTTTATCTGCTCTGCTGTTCTTTACAATTCCGATTGGGGTCAAAACTATTTCATTCATCATTTGGCATTGCATGAAAATTCAATTGATCGCAAACAAGATATGGCCCTGAGAATCGACAGCACTTCAAAAAGCGAAAGCTCATAGTTGGCCTTTCCGGCAATACTACCGGTTTTTTTAGAGAATCCTGGGAAAGAATCTTCCTGAGTCTTCACACCAGGCTAGGTACAGGCATTTCTTAGTTTAGTCATCGCTGTTTGCTCTTTTTCCGATAAATCCAGGAGCAGCTCCGATGCTTCGTGGATGTATTGTATATCGGCTGTCTCTCCTGCTTTGTAAAAGCAATCAGCTACATCCTTCCAAAGTCCGGCAATTTCAATAAAATCTTTGTAAGCCTCATTTATCCCTTCAAGCCCCAGCAAAGCATAACTCTCTTTCAAAAAGTCTCTATACAAATTCCTGAAAATTGAGCCTCCTGTTCCTGCCCGCTCCATGAGCATTGCAGTTGTTTGAAAGTCCCTCCTGATATCCTTGCTCTTACTAAACCATTTCCTGATCTCACTTGCAGTTTTTGCAATTCCTTTGTAAGAGACATTTTTTATTGGAGGATTCAGGTAAGCCGTAGCATTATTGAAAATGGCTGTTTTTACAGCTTTTTTTAATTCAGTAACATCTCCTTTCCTGTCAATCGTATAGCTTCTGTTTCTTGAGGACATTGGCCCTTTTTCGTTTCGGGCCAATTCGAGATTCTTCAGACTCGTTTTTACCAGTCCGCCCTGTTGCTCAGTATCAACCAGATAAGCATAGTCTTCATCATAGCCGTACATAGCAACATAGTGACCTGCAAAATGAATTTTGTTCGTAAAATACTCCAGATAGTAGCTGTCCAGTTTTATTCCAACGGCTTTTCCCTTGTTCAGAGGCGCACTGATGTTGTCCCAGGCCTTTTTAATTGAGGATGTTTCTTTTACCCTTAATTTCAGATTCAGGTTTTGACATATATTCTCGGTTAAAACATCTGGTTTGACTCTCCCTCCGATAAAAGGAAAGTCCATCATTTTCATGTTCCAAAAAAAATAACTCAATCCTTCGCCAACTCCAAAAAGCATTGGTTCAGATAGTTCAACCCCTATCTGATTGAGTAAACTTCCCGTTGCGGTGGTTTCACAATGCTGCCCTCTGAACTGCCTAAAATCATTGATTATCATAGTGGTTCTGTATATGGAGATTACAACTGCAGCGTTTTTCGCTAAACAAGTGCAAAAAAACGGGCCCCAAGGCCTATTGGTCTAAATTTAGTAAAAATCTCATTGGCTCATCCCGTTAATGGATATCCCAGGCGAGGATGTTCCGGGGAGCCGGGAGCCCCGCATCTCAATGCTGATATGCGCCATAAAGTTGGCGGGCCATTGAATTTCAGTATATTTGGCTGGAGTATTGTCTAACTGATGTGATCAGCGATGAAGAAGTGGCCGGTGGTGATTGGCATGGTGTTGCTTGCAGGGGTCTTTTCCTGCAACCGGCTCTTTGATGACATTGAAAATGCGGAAGTGGATTTGAGTACGGAGATTGGCCTGCACGTTGCCGATCTGAGTTTTTATATCGATAGTACGCTGAATATCGAGATCGATTCGCTCTTTGACGGGATGTCTGCACCGGTCATCGAGTTGGCTCCCGGTGAGGATGGGGTTTTGCGTTTACATATCCAGCAGAATCTGCCTCCCTTCAGACTCGATAGTTTCCTTACATTGGAAGGCACTGTATTTACAGACACCATCGGTTTCCCGGCGCTGAATGGCTTTTTCATAGAGGGGAAGACCTTGTTCGGTTTCCAGCTGAGCACATTTGACAGTCAATTTCTAACAGGCAAAACAATTGATTCCATCAGACTTGACCGGGGCAGACTGAATCTGCAATTCAACACCTATGAACAGTTTAACTCGAAGTTTTCGATTCGGTTTCCCGGTATTGTCGATGCAAACAATGCAGAACTGCAGGTACTGGATTTCATTCCTTCGGCCAAGCATAAAGAACTCGAATTCGATCTCTCGAACCATACCATCAAGCTAACTAAAAGGAATGAAAAAGAGTACTTTACGATCGATCTGGATTACTTCATCGAAGGATTGGAAGAGGACAGCCCGCAGGAGCCCGAAATTAGGGTAATCCTAAGTGATATGGACCTGGATTACGCCTACGGTTCGCTCGGTTATGACACCATTCCGGGGATCAGGGATCTGGAAGTCCCAATGCCGGGTCCGCAGTTCGAAAACCAGGAGGTTTCCATTGATTTTGAAAATCCTCAAATCAGTTTCAATACCCTGAACAGCTTTGCCCTTCCCTTCCGTTACGACATCAACAGCTTCCTGATGCGACTTCCTGACGGACGCTTCGAGGAGGTCACCGGAATCCCCGACAGCATTTACATCGGCGCTCCGGATGCAAGTGCTCCGGACGAATACATCTCCTCCAGTTTTGCTTTAGATCCTTCTACGAACTTCGACATCCTGATGTCTGAGGGGCCGGATCTGCTGCTGATAGAAGGTGAACTCTGGACGAATCCATACGAACCGGAGCACAAGAACTATCTGACCGACAAGGATTCCCTTTCGGTTCAGCTCGATCTGGACATTCCTTTCAGCATGCGCGTATCGGAGATTGTTCTTGAGGACAGTACCTGGAAGGTCGATTTCAGGCAACTCGACAATTCCTCCTACCGTATTGAGAAGCTGAAGATGAAGATCGACATCGAAAACGGCTTCCCCATGGATCTGCACCTGCAGTCCTACTTCTACGATGACGCAGGTGCAGTTATAGACAGCTTATTCAGCAGGGCTGTCGACATTACCGGGCCCGGGGATGAGGGCGGATTTACTGTAGCCACCTTTTACATGTACAAGGATAGAGAAGCCCTTGAACGACTTTTTAACACGAAAAAGACCAGGACCATTGCCCGGTTCAAAACCTCTGAAGCAGATGAGGAGAAGATCGTCAGCTTCCTGGAGGAACAGGCACTCAACATCAAACTTACCTTCTTTGCAAAGCTGAGCATCTAAGTGTGAAGATCGGGCCATTCATAGCGTTGCTGTTCAGCATCCTCATAGGGTCAGGCACTGAACATCTGTTACAGGCACAGCACGGCACACTCTTTTACACCGGTATAATGCCCCAGGCCAACCGGCTGAATCCGGCATTGCAGGAAGACTACACGCAACTGATTCTGAGCGCATCGGCTTTTGCCTGTTTCGAAAACTCCTCTCTCACAATCAACGATCTGCTCAGCAGCAGAACGGAAAATGGCCACACGACTCTTTACTGGGACTTCGAAGCCATTGATGCCAGGCTCCGGGAACAGAATTACCTGAAATTCGGTGCTGGTTCCACTCCGCTCTATCTGGGTCTCCGGATCAACAATGCCTGGTACCTGAATTTCTCAGCCTCCATCGTCAACAGTTCCCTCTTTCTGTTTCCGGGAAGCATTGCTGAACTTCGCTACGGAAACGCCGATGTAGAAACGGAGGAGCCCAGGACCATCGATCTGAATCATTACGATCTGAACGAACTGAGCTATGCCTCCTACAGCTTTGGGACAGTAATAAAACCCAATCCCGACCTGCGGATGGGCCTGCGCGCAAAGGCGCTAATGGGGCTCTCGGCCATCGTAACCAACACATTCCTGGCTACCATTGAAACCTCCGACGATTTTTCATCTTCCCTGCTTAAAACCGACATCTCCATGAATGTGTCCGGTACCCTCTTCGAAACCGACCGAATAAGGAAAGTTTTCCGGCCGGTCACGGCCTTCAGCGACTTTTTCCTGGGCAAAGACGCCGTATCGAACAGAAACACCGGTTTAGCACTCGACTTCGGATTTAGCTGGAGGCCCGGAAGAATCTGGAGCCTGGAAGGAGCCATCAACGACCTGGGTTACATCCACTGGCGAAAGGATCCACAGCAATTGGTCTCAAAGGGTGAGTATCTGTACGAGGGGCTGCAGTTTTCGCCCTACACCCTGACCGACGAAGAATTTAAATTTGATGACTACCTTCAACGATATGCCGATACCATCCTTACGACCATTATTCCAGAGGCAGAAAGCAAGAGCTTCAGCACCCCACTCAATACCCGTGTTTACCTCGGCAGCTCCTGCAAACTAAGCCGAAAACTCTCGATCCATGCCCTCTACCACGCCCGTCACTACGCACATGCCACCCTCAGGCAAGGCACCTTCAGTGCCAGCTGGACTCCGCTTAAAGCCATATCGCTGAGCGGATCCTTCTCCTACAGCAACTACTGGTGGAACAATCTTGGGCTGGCGCTTATACTGCGGTCGGACTGGATAGAAATCTATTTCGCAAGTGACAACCTGAACACCTTCTGGAATCCGAGAGACAGCCGGGGAATAAACATTTCGCTGGGCACAAACCTCATCCTTTGGAAGCGGAATCCCGGGAATCCGTTGACCGAGTAGAAGGTGCGGACGAAGCCCGGGATCTGATCTGGTAGAACAATCCGCGCTCTTCCTCCACGGTTTCGATTCGTTGGCCGGCCTCAAGCACGCCAAGATATTTGTTGATTTCGTTTACGTGAAGGCCGAGGATGTGGTGGAGGTCGTTCAGCGTACAGGGACGACGGCTTATGGTTTCGAGAATAACAGCTTCGGTGTCATTGCGGTAAGCCATTGCCTTGTTACGGTCTTCGGGTGGGGCAATGATTTCCACGTTGTCGCCGCCAAAACGGGCCCGGATGGCTTCAAGCTGCCCGATGCTTGCCGGATAAAGCCCCTTTACCGCACCGGGACGATCGAGGGTGTTCAGTTGCACCCGGTCGGGCTTGATCAAGGCAATGGCATCCTGCAGGGCAAGCAGGTTTTTTTCATCATCGTTGAAGCCTGGCAAAATAAAGATTTCCAACCAGATTCTGCCGCCAAACTCCTCCCCAAATTTCCTGAGACCATTCACATACTCCTCTGGGTCGATCGCAGCATGCGGCCGGTTTATCTTTTTTAAAGAGGAGCTGGTAACGGCATCAAGAGAGGGCAGTACCAGATCGGCCTGCATCAGTTCGCCACGTAGCTTAGGGTCGGACAACAGCGTTCCATTGGTAAGGACGGCCACCGGAACGGCAGGCCTTAATTCCTTTACCCTGGCCAGCACTTTGCCGAAATGAATGTGCAGGGTGGGCTCTCCGGCACCGGAAAAGGTGATGTAGTCGGGATCGGGGTGGGACCTGAAGTAGTCCTCCAGCTCACGAACCACCTCATCGGTGGGAACATACTCCTTACGATCGAGGGTTACAAGGGTACCCGGCCCGCATTCACAATAGACGCAATCCAGGCTACAGATCTTATGCGGGATCAGATCGACCCCAAGCGACATGCCCAGGCGTCTTGAGGGCACCGGGCCAAACAAGTGCTTATACATCTTCAGCGCTTTTACCCTTCTTTACCACATAAGAGCCCTTCTCCGTCCCTATTGAAGCGGCAACCAGGTCACACTTGGTCATCAGCAAAAAGTAGAGGTTTGGATGAGCTACATCCATGAGCCCTTCAAAGTTGCCCTGGCCCTTGGAGATCACCACATCGGCCCGGTGGAATTGTCGACGAAAATCCTCCGAACTGTTCTCCCATACAACCCCCGGTGAATCATCCCCTGTAGTCACAATCTCGGCAAGCTCATCGATGCCAATCGCCAGGGCATCGCCGATGGTGACATCATTGATTATGGGGCCACCCCTTACCACAAATCGCCTTTCCGGAACCGCCATCTGCCCCAAAAAAAGCTTGTCCATCACAATTTCTCCGCAATTATCGCCAATGTAAAGCAGGCTCCGGGCAGCCTCAAGAGCCTCCCTAAGCGAAGGGGAATCATCAAGGGCAAGTTCCACATCAAGGGCACCACGAATGGTCTCCATGACATCGAACTGGTACCTGGCCCCAAAATCAATCACATTTCCGCCGATGGCGAGACGCATCGCAGTATCGAAGGGATCGGATGAAGAAGTGAGCAATTCCCTAAAGCCGGCTTCATGGTCGAGCATGAGCCCGTTAAAATGGGCTTTAATTTCCCGGTAGGGATCGGGATTGCCCAATTCTGCACGAATCAACCTGTGAATCTCGCGTCCCAGTGCAGGAGGCGAAAGGCTGTAATCGGCCTCTGCTAAAAAGGCCGAGATCCGGCGCATCAGTTGTACCCGCATGTGCGGGGGCACGATGTCGGTCCTGACCAGTCGCAGGGTTGAACCCAGGGCACAGGGTAAGCATTCGAGTTGCGTATTCATTTCCCTTGAATTGAGCAGCCGCAAAGTAAGGCTTTTTCAAAGTTAAGTGAAATGCTTCTGTGATGAAAACCGCAAAACGGCCTGGATGCAGGAATCGGCTATAAACAGGCCTCCATCGATCCCGGGTCGCAATGCGATATGCTCCAAACAACACGAGGGAATGACAAACAGAGGCTTTTGGCCAGCTTTGCGACTCACAGGGCACTGGCATCCATGGCCGACTGCTTTCAATTTACAATCATTTTTTGCGCGGTGGTCAAATAGGCCAGTTCAGGCGTACAGCCATGGGCCATTCTTTCGTATATTCGCGAACCCATTCAATCGAAAAGACAAGAACATGAAAAAAATCCTATTTCTGCTGACCATAGTGATTGCCGCCAGCGGGCTCCAGCAGGCAGAAGCTCAAAGCCTTCGTTCGCTCATCAAGCAAAAAATCCTGGAGGACAACCTCGAAGCCCAGGCAAAGAGAGACAGTGCGAGAGCCGTTGAAGAAGGTCGCAAACCCGATCCCTCGCCCAACACCACCCTGGAAAGGGTCTATCTCGACGCACTTGGCATTTCGGGAAATGTCGATTACGAAACCGAGTACAACTACGATGCCTTCCTCAAAATGGAAATCACCGGCTACGATAAGAAAGGAAAGATCGACGAACAAATCTATTACAACACTTACCTGGCGGAAAAGCGGGCCGATTATGCCATGGTCTTTACCGACGGAAAATCCTCCTCGACCATCATTTTGGATGCTAAAAACGCGGCCATGCTCTTTCTGGCAGAAGAAGATGGCGAAAAAACCGGCTTTGTCATGAATGTCGATGAAGAAACCATCGAGGATCTGACGGAAGAATATGCCTATGATGAAGAGGAAGAAGTTGAGCCCTACGCCATCTACAGAACCGGGAAAACCAAAAGAATTGAGGGCTACCTCTGCCATGAATACCTGATCAGGGATGAGGAAGATGAAGCTCATATATGGGCATCCGAGCAGTTGGGCAAAAAGATCAGCAAGGAAATGCTCAACGACCAGCGAACCTTTGGCAATGTCTTCTACCATGCCGCTATGGTAAAAGGGGTTGTCCTCGAATACGATCTGAGGGACAATGACAGCGGAGAGCAGACCATTATGAGGGTCACCGAGATAGACCTCAACCGCACCCACAAGATATCCACCTATGGCTACGAGGTGGTGGGAATGAAATTCTAAGCCGGCCTTGGACTTCAGGTCCCTGTTACAGAAATTTCCGTCGGGAACCGAAAAAAACGACCTGACGAAGCGGATCCTGGAAGAACCGGCCTGCAGGCAAAGCCTGCTCAGGCTGGCGCTTCGGGACAAGGATCCCCTGGCCTGGCGTGCAGCATGGATCTTTGATGCTGCCGACGAGCAGGAAGCGTTTGCCAGGGGTTTCATACCTGAAATTGTGCAGGCCCTGCCCGGACTGAAATCATCGGGATCGATGAGGTGTCTGCTTCGCATGCTGAGCCGCTATGAAATCCCGGAAGATGAGCAGGGTATCTTACTCGACATTTGCTTTTCCAGCCTTGTTTCAGAAGCTGCTCCCATTGCCGTAAAGGCTCATGCCATGCAAATCATCTATCAGCACAGCCTGCTCTATCCGGAATTGGGCCGGGAATTGAAGACCATCCTGGAGGACCAGATGGAAAACAATACTGCGGGCTACAAATCGAGGGCCAGGCGCATCCTGAAACAGCTGAAGAAGAACTGATCCCTTTCTTTTTCCTATTTTTACGCAAAAGCAAGGCATGCCGGAGATCTCGTTTATGCTCTATAAACCTGCAGTGGGGGGCAATGTTGGCGCAGCAGCCCGGGCGCTGAAGACGATGGGCTTTGGAAAACTCGAGCTCATCGCTCCCTGCAACCACCTTGGCACCGAGGCCCGGATGCTTGCGCATGGCGCCAACGATGTACTGGAGCAGGCCAGGGTTTATAGCAATTTTGAGGAAGCACTTAAGGGCAGGGAATTTATCATAGCCACCACCGCTAAATCGCGCACAGCCAAACACGATTACCACTCGAGCCGGGAACTGCGTAAACTGCTGCAGGAAAAGGGCGGGCGACTCCGGGAAGCATGCATACTGTTTGGCACCGAAGAAAGCGGACTTCCAAATGACTTGGTCCTCCGTGCAGATTTGGCAGTGAGCATCCCCATGGCCGGAAACTATCCTTCCCTGAACCTGGCCCAGGCTGTGATGGTGGTGGCCTATGAACTCGCCCCCCTTAACGCACTAAACAAGCCGGGAGAAATACAGCACAAATCCGGAGAGGGCTTTGCCAGGCTTAAAGAACTAAGCGAGTTTACGCTCGGGTCGGCCGGCATCCACAAGGGCTCGGCACTCTACCATCGCATTATGGAGCGAATGGCCACGGTCGGGGCAAACGACATCCCCCTATTTCTTTCTGTGTTGAGCCGTTTACCGGAAAAAAAGGACTGAAATGGAAAAGCTGCACATCCTCTTGGTCTACAACGGACGTATTCCCACCCCTAAATACGGAGGAACCTCCAGGGTGGTCTGGCACCTGGGCAAGGAGCTTAAGACCATGGGCCACAGGCTTAGTTTTTTAGTAGGCAAAGGCTCCAGCTGTCCTTTTGCCAGCATACTTACCCTTGATCCGAAACGCCCCCTGGAAGCGCAAATTCCGGATGACGTTGACCTGGTACACGTCCATATCCCGTTAAAAGAAGCCCTGTCCAAACCTCATTTATGCACCATTCACGGGAATACCCGAAGCAAGGCAGAGATAGACATCAACGCCACCTTCGTCTCAAAGAACCATGCCTCCCGCCATGGAAGCGAGGTCTATGTGTACAACGGGCTGGGACTGGAAGAATATGGAAAGCCCGACTTTGGGCGGCCGAGAAACTATGTGCATTTCCTTGGTAAAGCAGCCTGGAGCGTGAAAAATCTGAAGGGTGCGATGGATCTGGCCCGCACAACGAAACAACAGCTGAGGGTGCTGGGCGGATATCGCTTCAACCTGAAGATGGGCATACGCTTCACCCCGGATCCCCGAATCCGCTTTGAAGGCATGGTGGGTGGTGAGCGTAAAAACAAGTTGATCAACGGTTCCCGGGCCCTGCTTTTCCCGGTTCTCTGGCACGAACCAATGGGCCTGGCCATTGTCGAAAGCCTCTATTTTGGCTGTCCGGTATTCGGAACACCTTATGGCGCTCTCCCCGAATTGGTCGGCCCCGAATTTGGTTTTCTGTCGAACCGGCTTTCTGAACTGGCCGAAGCCATGCAGGAGACAGGAAGCTACGACCGGAAGCGCTGCCATGAATATGTCTGTGACCATTTCGCCTCCATCCATATGACCCGAAATTACCTCAGGCTCTACGAAAAGGTCCTGAATGGAGAGAACCTGAACCCCCGACCACCCACCCCCCCCAACCCTCAGAAGGATGAAACCGGAAAGATCCTGCCCTGGTACAAGGACTAATAGCTCCCCCTTTCTATCTTTGCAAGCATGTCCCTTTCCGAAACAAAAGAGCTGCTGAATCGAATTAAGCTCGGCGAAAACCAGTACCAGGATTTCAAATTCGAAATCAATGATGCCCGAAAAATCGCACGTAGCCTCTCGGCCTTTTCCAACACATCGGGCGGCCGCCTGTTAATCGGGGTAAAGGACAACGGCCGCATCAGCGGGATACGATCCGAAGAGGAATTCTACATGGTTGAAAGTGCCGCCTCACGCTATTGCAAACCCGAAATTCGCTTTGAAAGCAGGCAGCACCGTATTGAGAGTAAGCAGGTGCTGGAGATTTATATTCCCGAATGCAGCGATAAACCCGTCTTTGCAAAGGACGACAACAATCGCTGGATGGCGTACATTCGTGTTGCCGATGAGAACCATCTGGCCAACATCGTCCAACTCAGCGTCTGGGAGCAGGCCAATGAGCCGCTAGGGGAAACCCTGGTGTATGACAGAATACAGGGAATCCTGCTCGAACATCTTAAACGACATCCCGGACAGGAACTCGGCCGGATCGCAAAGGATACGGGCATCAAACGCCGGGATTTAATCGTCGACCTGACAAAATTGGTTCGTTTTAATGTGGTGGAAATGATACAGGAAGGCAGCCGCTGTCTTTTCAGTCTGAGCGAGGATCAGAGATGATTCAGCAAGGAATCGAAGATGAGCCGGCCATCGCCACCCCGGCCATTCGTAAATACGGCCCGCTCGGGTTGGGGAACAATGCCAAAGACATTCTTCCGGGCATTGCACAGCCCCGCAATATTGTCGACCGATCCGGTCACATTATTTTCTTCTGAAATACGTCCGAAACCATCGCAAAACCTGAACAGAATCTGATCCTGATAACGCAGGTCAACAAGCACTTCATCCCTGGCTGCATATCGGCCGTATCCGGTGGCAATGGGAAGCTGACAGGCCCTGTCACAGGAAAGCTTAAGGGTAAGCAGGGTCTGGTCATTATCGGGCTTGACAAAGACGGACCTGCAGATATAACGTCGCGAACGGTTCATTCTAAGCGAGCCGGGAAGCAAATCGGTATCGCACAGGAGCCTGAAACCATTTCCAATGCCAACCAGCACTTTCCCCTTTTCGGCATACTCCAGGATGGCATCAATCACCGGGGATTGTTCAATGCACATCGTACCGGCAGAAGAAGCCTTGCAGGGAAAGCCACCGGGGATAAACAGAAGGTCGATGCCCTCAAGGCTGGTTTCGCCGTTCCAAACAGGCCGGACCTTCAGGTTGTAGACCTGTTCCAGCACACGGGTCAGTTCCTTGTCACCGTGAGCGCCGGGAAATATCATAATACCGGTGGTCATTGTACAACGGACACAGGTACCAAAGATAAGCACAAATGGATTTTGAACAAATTTGAAGCTAAGTATTAAATCGCTAGTTTTACAACTGAAGAGCCCTGTGAGATTCAACCCAAAAGATGAAGGTTAAAGCAACCGAAATAAGCCTTTTTCAGAAAACTGTCCGGGAACATACCCGTTATAATTTCGACGACTATTCCCCCACCTCCCTGCGCAGGCGCCTGGCCCGCATCATGATGGAATTGAATATGGACATGGTTCAGATGGCCAAAGCCATGCAGAGCGACCCGGGTTTCATGCAAAAGATCATAGGGAAGATGACCGTACATACGACCGAACTCTTCAGAGACCCCGAGATCTGGAAAAGCATCCAGGAGCAGTTGTTCCCCTCGTTTCGGAAGCAGGATGAAATTAAGATCTGGCATTCCGGATGCTCGACCGGCCAGGAGGTCTATTCCATGATGATGCTCCTGCATTCGGCGGGGCTTTGGGACAAAGCACAAATCTATGCCAGCGACCTGAGCGCATCCGCACTGCAAAAGGCAAAGCGGGGAAGCTACCCTTACCGCTTCAATCAGAACTATCCGGAGAACTGTGACCAGGTCCTGTTCAGGGAAAAAGCGGGCCGGGAGCATAAAGGTGCCTGGAGAAGCTATTTCGACATAGATAAAGCCCGGGACCGGATTCAGATGAAGGACTTTTTACGACACAAACCCAGGTTCCGCACCCTGGACCTGGTCCGGGACCAGAATCTCTTCGGAATGGAATTTGACCTCATCGTCTGCAGAAATGTGATCATCTATTTTAACCAGCTGCTTCAGAACCGGGTATTCGATCTCTACCACAAAAACCTGAAGCCAAAAGGTGCCCTGCTTCTTGGGGTTCATGAATCCATCACGGGTCCCTTCAGAGATCGCTATGTAAACAATGCACCCTTTTACATCAAGGAAGCCCTGTGAAATGAAGACTCGGTTTCGTATATCGTTGGCTGACAAATCATTACTTACATAACCTGCTTCAATATCGGCCTTATCCGGTTCCTTTGCGACCTGGCGTATCCTGCACTCTGTTTCGATCGGTCTTCCGGACAGAAGCATCCCGGTTTCTTATTCAGAAAGAAAAGAGCGCGAACGAATTAAAACAGATTGCTTACATTTATCAGACATTGTTGACGAAGCAACGACAGAAAAATGACCACCATGATCAACAAACTATTCACAGCACTCACCGCCCTGCTTTTGCTGGTTGCCTGCGGACAGAAGCCGGCCGAGAACCTTCAGATAAACACGGACGATGTGGAAGTCGGAACATTGCAAATATCCGCCGAGACCATGGATGACATTATCTCCAACATTGCCTCTCCCATTGAGGCAGCCTCGCTGATCTCTTCCCTCAACATTCCCTTTTCGACAAGCTATCTGGCCGATCCGGACAAGCTCTCATTGAACACAACCAACACAGAGACGGCCTTCACCCTGGGTGTCCTAAGTGCCGATCTGGGCTACCTGAATATGTATGCGAAAACCGGTGGTGCGGTCAACCACCTGAGCAGCATCAACCGCCTTGCGGATGCCCTGCAGATTGGTCAGTTTTTTGATTTCAACACAATCAAACGACTCGCCACCACCAGCTCCGATCTGGATTCCCTCCTTTTCATCTCAATCAACAGTTTTAACAACATGGACAGCTATCTGAGGGAGAGCAACAGGAGCAAGCTCAGTGCCCTGATGATTGCCGGAGTATGGCTCGAAGGCCTCTACATCTCGACCCAGGTTGCACTGGAAAACAAGAACGAAAAACTAAGATCCATGATTGGGGAACAAAAGCTGATTCTGAATGACCTCCTCCTCGTGCTGGATCGTTACAGCAATGAAACGGCTGTTCAGGCTTATGTTGCCGATCTTAAAATAATCAAGGAAGCCTTCGACAATGTAAAGGTTTATTACGAGGTCGGAGAGCCACAAACCATTGAAAAAGATGGCATGCTCATGGTCGTCCAGAGCGAATCTTCGCATGTGGATCTTACAGACGATACCCTGCAACAAATCATACTAGTCACCGAGATGGTCAGAAACCTGCATGTAAATCTGTCCGACGCGAATCCGGCCTGAGGCCAATCAATGAACTGAAAAACTGCCGCCAAAGCAAGAAAAAATGAAAACGCTCAGAATCATCATAACCCTGGCAATGGCACTAAGCATGATGGCCATGGTTCAGGGAGACAGGAAAACACGTGTGCAGGACTGTGCTTCCAAAGCAGGTAAGGGAGCCATCTATC
>PDRI01000016.1 GCA_002748055.1 Bacteroidota bacterium
CTCATTCTCAAGTGCAGCAAGCACTTTCGCACTGGCCTCCTTCGATGCATCCAGGTTAGCCATACCGGCAATCCAGGCCTCAAAGGCCTCCCTGGTTTCGGGCTTCACTTCGGCCAGGGCTGCCGTCATCTTATTCCTGATGCGTTCGCGGTTCTTCTCAACGCCTGTTGCCAGACCAAAACCATATTCGGCGTTGTCTTCAAAGAGCGAGTTGGCCCAGGCAGGCCCCCGTCCTTCGACATTGGCACAGTAGGGCGTGGAGGGTGCCGATCCACCATAAATGGAGGAGCAACCCGTGGCGTTGGCCACAATCATCTGGTCGCCGTAGAGTTGGGTAATCAACTTGATGTAAGGGGTCTCACCACAACCGGCACATGCGCCGGAGAATTCGAAGAGGGGCTGAGCGAACTGGCTGTTCTTCACCGACTTCTTCTTGTCTATGAGATGGTCCTTATAGCTCACCTTGTTGCTAAGGTGGTCCCATACAGGAGCCTCTTCCATCTGGGTTTCAAGCGGCTTCATTTCCAAAGCTTTGGTCTTGGCAGGACATACGTCGGCACAATTTCCGCAGCCGGTACAGTCGAGCACACTCACCTGAATCTTGAACTGCAACCCCTTAAAGTCCTTCCCATTGGCCCTTATGGTGGGTGTGCCCTCGGGCAGTGCAGCAAGCTCTTCCTCATCGATCAGGAAGGGGCGAATAGCAGCATGGGGACACACATAGGCACACTGGTTACACTGAATGCAGTTGTCGGAAATCCACTCGGGTACGTTAACCGCAATACCACGCTTCTCCCACCGGGATGTTCCGGCGGGGAAGGTTCCATCTTCACGTCCTGCAAAGGCAGATACGGGAAGGTCATCTCCCTTTTGTGCATTGATGGGCTCAACCACATTGGCAACAAACTCGGGCACGCCCGTACGCTTGTCTTCCTTTACTTCATCCTGCAGATCTGCCCACTCCGGCCTTACCTCAATCCTGGTAACCTCCCCGCCTTTTTCAACAGCAGCAAAGTTCATATTCACCACTTCCTCACCCTTACGACCGAAACTCTTCACGATGAACTTGCGCATTTCCTCAACCGCATTGTCATAGGGAATGATATCGGCTATCTTGAAGAAGGCACTCTGCATAATCGTGTTGGTACGGTTGCCAAGGCCGATTTCTGCAGCAAGCTTTGTGGCATTGATGGTATAGAAATTGATCTTGTGCTCGGCCATATAACGCTTCATATGGTTGGGCAGATGCTTAATGGTCTCTTCCTCATCCCAGATGGAGTTCAGCAGGAAGGTTCCACCATCCTTCAGGCCCTTGAGCATGTCGTACTTATTCAGGTAGGAAATCACCGAGCAGGCTACAAAATCGGGCGTTACAACCAGGTAGGGCGAGCGAATAGGGCTGTCGCCAAAACGCAGGTGCGAGGTGGTGATCCCTCCCGACTTCTTGGAATCATAGGCAAAATAGGCCTGACAGTATTTATCGGTCGATTCACCAATAATCTTAATCGAGTTCTTATTGGCACCTACCGTACCGTCCGAACCCAGGCCATAGAATTTTCCTTCGAAAGTCCCTTCTGCACCCAGGCTGACCTCGGGAAGCAGGGGAAGCGATTTAAAGGTTACATCGTCAACGATCCCTACCGTAAACCCATTTTTGGGCTCAGCCAGTTTCAGGTTATCAAAGACCGAAATCATCATGGCAGGTGTGGTGTCTTTGGAAGACAGCCCATAGCGTCCGCCTACCACCAGGGGAGCGTCCTCCCTGCCATAGAATACATCCTTAATATCCAGATAGAGCGGCTCACCATTGGCTCCCTGTTCCTTGGTACGGTCGAGGATGGCCATGCGCTTCACCGTCTTGGGCAACACATCCAAAAAGTAGCTGGCAGAGAAGGGGCGATAGAGGTGTACAACCAATACACCCACCTTTTCACCTTTGGCATTCAGGTGATCAACAACTTCCTTAAGGGTTTCGGTAATTGACCCCATAGCCACAACGATATTCTCGGCATCCGCAGCGCCGTAGAAGGTGAAGGGCTTGTACTCTCTGCCGGTCAGTTTAGTGATCTCCTTCATATAGTCTGCGACAACATCGGGCACAGCGTCATAGTATTTATTCGCAGCTTCGCGGGCCTGGAAGTAGATATCCGGGTTCTGGGCCAAACCACGGGTCACAGGGTGTTCCGGATTCAGGGCGTTGTCGCGGAAGGCTTTCAGGGCATCCATATCCAGCAGATTGGCCAGTGCATCCTGATCGGGTGCAATGACCTTCTGAATCTCGTGAGAGGTCCTGAAACCATCAAAAAAGTGCAGGAAAGGAACCCTTGTTTTGATTGCAGCCAGGTGGGCAATGGGAGCAAGGTCCATAATCTCCTGAACAGAAGATGTGGCAAGCATGGCAAATCCTGCCTGACGAGTAGACATCACGTCACTGTGATCTCCGAAAATGGAAAGGGCCTGGGCAGCAAGGCTACGAGCCGATACATGAAATACACCAGGAAGCAATTCACCGGAAATCTTGTACATGTTCGGAATCATCAACAGCAGGCCCTGAGAAGCTGTAAAGGTAGAGGTCAGAGCACCACTCTGAAGGGAACCGTGAACAGCACCTGCGGCACCTGCCTCGGACTGCATCTCGGCCACTTTAACTGTTTCTCCGAAAATATTTTTCCGGCCGTTGGCCGACCACTCATCCACGTGCTCCGCCATATTGGACGAAGGGGTGATGGGATAGATGGCTGCCACCTCACTAAACATGTAGGCAATATGCGCTGCAGCCTGGTTGCCGTCACATGTTATGAAATTCTTCTTATTCGCCATGGGTAAATCTCTTAAGTATTTAAATAACAAATATTTAACTTACAATACTGAAGTCAAACAAAATTAGTAAAATAGCCTCAATTGTAAACGAATTCAAGTAATATAAATTCATTTCAAATAGCCGGGAAAAACAAGGGGACTACAAACAAAAAGTGACAGCCGAAGCTGTCACTTAAGGTCATCTTAATCGCTGTTCATGGATATCAGAAATTCCTCATTGGTAGAGGTCTTACTGATCCGGTCGCGCAGAAACTGCATGGCTTCAACAGCATTCATATCGGAAAGGTAATTCCGCAATATCCAGATCTTATCGAGCATGGGCTTATCCAGGAGCAGGTCTTCGCGACGCGTACTTGAGAGGTTCACATCTACAGAGGGGTAAACCCGCTTATTGGAGAGCTTCCTGTCGAGTTGCAGCTCCATGTTACCCGTGCCCTTGAATTCCTCGAAGATCACATCATCCATCTTCGATCCTGTTTCGGTAAGGGCCGTGGCCAGGATGGTCAGTGAACCACCGTTCTCAATATTTCTGGCTGCACCAAAGAAACGTTTTGGCTTGTGGAGGGCATTCGCATCAACTCCGCCGGAAAGCACCTTACCCGAGGCTGGGGAGATCGTATTATAAGCCCGGGCAAGCCTGGTAATGGAATCCAGCAGAATAACCACATCGTGTCCGCATTCCACCATTCGCTTGGCCTTTTCGAGGACGATATTTGCAATCCTTACATGGCGCTCGGCAGGCTCGTCAAAAGTGGAAGAGATAACCTCGGCATTCACATTTCTGGCCATGTCAGTGACCTCTTCAGGACGCTCGTCAATCAGCAGAACAATCATGTAAACCTCGGGATGATTAGCGGCAATGGCATTGGCCACATCCTTCAGAAGAACCGTCTTACCCGTTTTTGGCTGGGCAACAATAAGGCCACGCTGCCCTTTCCCGATGGGGGAAAACATATCCACCACCCGAACCGACATATTGTAGGCCCCTTTTCCAACCAGACTGAATTTCTCCTCCGGGAAGAGCGGGGTTAGGTAATCAAAGGGCACACGGTCGCGAATATAGTCCGGGCTTCTGCCGTTGATGGTCTCGACCTTGATCAGCGGAAAATACTTCTCCCCCTCCTTCGGCGGACGAATGGCACCGGTCACATTATCGCCGGTCTTCAGGCCGAAAAGCTTGATCTGGCTCTGGGAAACATAAACATCATCCGGAGAGTTCAGGTAGTTGTAATCGGCTGAACGCAGGAAGCCATAGCCATCCGACATAATCTCAAGCACACCCGAAGTGGTTACCAGCCCGTCGAAATCATATTTGTCCACCTCGCGGCGTTCATGCTTTTGCTGCCGGTTATCCCGGTTCCCATTGTCCCTGTCAAAGCGCTTTTCGCGATTGTCATAGCGCCCCTGCCTGCGCTGGTAATTCTCATCTCTGCGTCCACCCTCTCGTTGCTGAGGCCTTTCCGCTTTCTCCTCGCGCCTTTCGCTTTGCTCCTCTTTTCTTTCTCCCTTCTCCTGGCTCCTGCTTCCTTTTTCCTCTCGCTTTTCTCCTGCGGGAAGAGCCGCTTCCTTCTGCTCAGATGCAGCAGCCTCTTTCACAGCTTCAGCCTTCCGCTTCCTGGCTTTAGGGCTTTTCTTCGACTCCTCGGCCGGGGCTTCTGTCAAAGCCTTGGCCGAATCTTTTAGCTCCTCCTTCTTCGCAGCCCTTCGGCCGGAGGTCTTGCGGGAAGCTTCCTTTTGGGAGGCTTCCTTCTTTGCGCTTTCTTTCTTCGTAGCCTTGGTCTCTGAAACCACGATGGCCTGCGTGTCGAGAATCTTATAAATCAGCTCTTGCTTTCTGTAGGTCTCTACACGCTTTATCTTCAACTCTTTGGCTATCTTACGCAACTCGGGAAGAAGCCGTTTGTTCAAATCAAGAATATCGTACATAAAAATGTGGAAATTAAATCGTCACCCTGTGGGGAAAAATTATTACTAAAGTAGATGGAATGTGAAAGAATGGAACTACAATGTTCTCCAGAATGGAATTCTCCTGCAATATTAAGGTATTTAGGCAGAACTACCAAAAAATCTTACGAACAAGGGGTTCCTGGTTTGTGAAGCAATTTACTTTACCTATATTTATGAGCTTTGACTGGCCGCGTATTTTGCCGTCGGGTGGCTTTACGTTAAACGAATCCCAAGCTGCTACTCCATGAGACAACTGAAGATCATAAAGCAGGTCACCAACCGGGAAACCCCTTCCCTCGACAAATACCTGCACGAAATCGGAAAAGTCGACCTGATTACGGCTGAAGAAGAAGTTGAACTTGCCAGAAGAATCCGCAAGGGAGACAGGGAAGCGATGGAAAAACTCATCAAAGCCAACCTGCGTTTTGTGGTCTCCGTCTCGAAACAATACCAGAACCAGGGGCTTAGTCTTCCCGATCTGATCAATGAAGGAAATCTGGGGCTGATCAAGGCTGCCCAGCGCTTTGATGAAACCAGGGGATTCAAGTTCATTTCCTATGCTGTATGGTGGATCAGACAGTCGATCTTACAAGCCCTTGCGGAACAGGCCCGCATTGTCAGGCTTCCACTCAACAAGATCGGATCCATCAATAAAATCAACAAGACCTTTGCCGAACTGGAACAAAAATACGAGCGGGAACCCACCATTCTGGAGATTGCCCAGACCCTTGAGCTGGCACCGGAAGACGTCAAGGATGCCATCAAAAGCTCGGGGCGGCACGTCTCCATGGATGCGCCGCTTCAGGACGGAGAAGATGGAAATATGTACGATGTCCTGCTCAATGGGGAAACCCCCACTCCCGACCGCGGCCTACTCAACGACTCTTTGCGCAAGGAAATTGAGCGGGCACTGAGCACCCTCACTTACAGAGAAGCCAGCATCATCCGTCTCTATTTCGGACTGAACGGAAAGCACCCCCACACCCTGGAAGAAATCGGGGAAGAGTTCAACCTGACCCGTGAACGTGTCCGACAGATCAAGGAAAAAGCCATTAAGCGGCTGAAGCACACAACCCGAAGCAAGATTCTGAAAAGCTACCTGGGCTAGTCCCGCTTAACAATTTCTCCCCCACTGGATGCGTTGGAAAGCACCACCTTGGGATTGCCGCGGTAATAGATGCTGCCTGCACTGGAAGCCTGCATACTGATTTCGTCGGTGGCATGGACCCTGGCATCCCCTGCGCTCGAAACAGACACCTCAACCACTTTGGCAACCAGGTCATAGGCATCCAAATCGCCTGCACTGCTCAGATCCGCATCAAAATGGTCACAGGCTCCGGAAAGCCTGCAGTCGCCACTGGAACTGATATTGAGATCGATGTGTTTGGCCTCCAGCTCCAGCCTCAGGTCGCCCGCGCTATTGATATCCAGCTGCAGGTCGCCACATTCAAAAGCATTCTGTCCAATGCAGTCGCCGGCACTGTTAATCCTGAGCTTCCTGAGTTCCGGCAGGCAGACATGCACCCTTTTTGCCTTGGCGTTCCGGATATTCACCTGATCGGTTCCGACCTCCAGCAGATCCCCGTCGATGCGGGTTTCAATAAGCGCTATCAGATTCTCATCTGCCTCCACCCTTACGCTGAAATCATCAGCCTGGGAAAGCAGAACATCGATTCCGGCACTCACCTTGACCCCGGTAAAACCGGCAAGGTCGCGGGTCTCCTCAACAACCTTCCCATTTCCGGATACGGTCTCGTAGGAGGAATTCATAAAACATGCATTCAGGAAAAAAGGCAGAGCCAGCAGAAGAAA
>PDRI01000001.1 GCA_002748055.1 Bacteroidota bacterium
CCCTATTAATCCGGCGCACATGTTCTTGTGCGTCAAGGAACCATTGTAGCCACAAAAGTAGTTAATATCGGCGCATGCTCAAATACCCCTTGCTAAGTGCTGGATTAACATAGTTTAATTCGTACCATGAAAGGGCTATATTTGTTGCGGTTTTGGCGATTGGATCCACGATCCATGGTGCTTGCAAGCTTATACCGGGATGAGGGCTTTTTTCGTTTTTACACTCCTGTTTTTCTCTCTTTCTTTTCTGGCAAAAGCACAGGAAGAGGTTTTGCTTTCCGGTACGATCAGGGGCACGAATCATGAAGCGCTTCCCCGGGCACTGGTTGTGGTTGAAGGTACAAGCACGGGTACTATGGCCGATGCTGAGGGGCATTACAAGCTTAAACTGGCACCCGGGCGACACAAGATTTCGGTTTCGGCCATCGGCTACAAGCTTCAGCAAATCGACATGACAATTGCGACAGATTTGTCCCGGGATTTCATGCTTGAGAAACAGCTTGTTGATCTGGGGGCAGTAAATGTCTATGGCAAGTCAAAGAGCCAGCATATGCGCGAGAGCGCCTATAGTGTGAATGCGATTGAGGTGGGAAATCTGACAGGCAGCCTGTACAACCTGAATACCTCGTTGGGGAAAAGCAGTGGGGTAAGGATACGTGAGGATGGAGGCATGGGTTCAGACTTCGATCTTTCCATCAATGGCCTGTCCGGGAATGCAGTCAGGTACTTCATAGACGGCGTTCCGCTTTCGGTCATGGGAGGCGGGCTTAAGCTGGCAAGTCTTCCGGTAAGCATTGTTGAACGCATTGAGGTGTACAAAGGGGTTGTTCCGGCCAGGCTGGGAGGGGATGCCCTGGGCGGAGCGATTAATATCATTACCAGGAAGGATGTGGAGAATTACCTGGATGTATCCTATGGCTTTGGGTCCTTTGGTACGCACCGGGCCGATCTGAATGCGCGCTACCAGCATCCCCGTTCCGGTCTGTTCATCAAGCCTTCCTTCGGCCTCAACTATTCCAGGAACGACTATCTGATGAAGGGGGTCGAGGTATGGAAGCCCTCAGCCTCTGCCTTTGAACGGGTCGATCTGAAACGCTTTCACGACGATTATTTTTCATTTTTTTCTCAGTTTAGCGTGGGAGTCAGTGATAGAAAATGGGCCGATCAGCTTTCGCTTACAAGCTCTTATTTTTTTGTGGACAATGAGTTGCAGACCGGAAGTGTGCAGCGTGTGGTGTATGGAATGGTGACCCAGTCCACCGAATCTGCGGGCATTGCTGCGCGCTATCGTAAAAAGGATCTCTTTACAGAGGGGCTTTCTGCAAGTCTGTCACTCTCTCATACCTGGGACGAAGCGATTGTGGTGGATACCGCCTACCGTAAATACCGTTGGGATGGCAGTTACATCGAGAGTTCGCGCAATGAAATCAGTGGCCGGGGGAAGTCCATCAGACATCTTAAAAGGCCCCTTACGATTGCAAGGCTGAATCTCGACTATGGCCGGAAGCAGCATCATTTTTTCAATTTGAATTACCTCTGGCATCAGCTCCTGAACGATCGCTACGATGAATTGGATACGGAGTTGGAACCTTCAAAGGATGTCTTTGGCAAGCACATTATCGGCCTGACTTATCAACAGCGCTTTTGGAACGATCGATTGCACAACGGGGTTTTTATGAAGAATTACCTGTCTTTTCTGCAAATTGCCCAAACGGATCTTTCCTGGATTACCGGTTCCGATGAGGCCGAAACCTCCAGTTTCAGCTCCAGGCATGGCTATGGCCTCAGTTCAAGGTTGCGGTTGGCCGAACAATTCGCTGTAAAGGCTTCTTACGAATACGGCATCAGACTCCCCCTGGCCAGAGAGCTTCTTGGAAACGGAACAAGCATTTATCCGAATTTCCGACTCGTTCCGGAGAACAGCCATAATGCCAATCTGGGCCTGTTTGGCAGTTTTGATTTCCGCTCCGGACAACACCTTTTTTATGAAGCGGGAGGGTTTTACCGAAGGGTCGAAGACTACATTCATCTGGTCCTGTCCGAATCCGAGGGCCAGAGCCAGTACGCGAATGTGAGCAAGGTACAGGTCAGAGGCATTGAAGCTGAAATCCGTTACGATGACGGCCTTCGCTTTCAGGTGCTTGCTAACCTCAGCTACCTCAATGAGCGGAACCGAACCCGCTTTCAGCCCAATGGTAAACCCGAAATGACCTATAACAACCGCATGCCCAACCGGCCCTGGTTCTATGGGAACCTGGATGTAACGTACAGTATTGGAGAGCTGTTTGGGCGGAAGGACCAGCAATTGAAAGCAGCCTACAGTTTTCAGTATGTACATTGGTTTTACCTGTCGTGGGAAGGCTATGGCAGCCTGAGTTCCAAGTCGATTATTCCCTCCCAGTATCTGCATAGCCTGCAAATCACCTACTCACTGAAGAAGGAGCGTTATACGATTTCACTGGAATGCCGAAACCTGTTTAACCAGACCATCTACGACAACTACCTGATGCAGAAACCGGGCAGAAGCTTCTTTTGTAAATTCAGAATGTTCCTCCATTAAGCCAAACGAAATGAAAAAGCACGATTCCCTCCCTGTATTGTTAATAAGCCTGCTGTGCCTGGCCTTCTTGTCCTGCGAAAGAATTGATGGCCCGTCAGGGGAGCCAAATCCCCTTGATGGAAGGCATTTTGATATTTGGGCCTCCGTTGGCGGGACCTACGGGATGGGCTCAGACAATGCGCTGCTGGTATACAGTAGCAAATCACTGGAGACAGAGGAGGTCGTGGATTTCCGGGGGACCGGGGTGGATGTAACGGCCAAGCTTTTTCAGGAAACCACCATTGATGGGGCGTATTATGTGCAGATTCCCAGGGAGAAAGACCGCTTTGGGAAATACCGTATCGGGACCTCCGGGATCGAGATTAGCAAGGAGTTGTCTTTTGCCAGAAATACCTACAGAGACCGGCGTTATGCACATACCTGGATAGGCGACCATACCCTGCTTGTGTTGGCGGCTAATGGCGAAAAGGATTCCATTATCTGGACCAAGATTAATACGGCCGATATGCGCATTCTTGCAGAGGGGACCCTGAGCGGCCTAAGCGACACCCTCGCGGCCTACAGTACTTCGGGTCTGGCAAGTTACCGGGCCAGCGATGACATGGTTCTTTATTCCTACTGCCACAGCAAATCCAGAAGCAGGGCTGGTTTTTACATGGCCTTTATTCATGCAGCGGACATGACTGTCGAGAAATGTGTCGAAGAAGACCGGGCTGCTTTTATGGCGGGCACAGCTTACGGACAGTTGCTGCAAAGCAAGTCTTTTTTCGATGAAAACGGGGACTACTACCTTGCCTGCAACACCATCATTGAGGGTGCAGCCAGGACGACCATGCAATATGGCTCCCTCCTGCGCATAAAGGATGGTGAAACCGAGTTCGATAAGAACTATCTGGGCTACAGCCATGCATCCAATCATCAAGGAAAACTGGTTACGGTGGAATCTCTGGGAAGAGGCAAGGCCCTCCTCTACATCCAGGATCCGGAGTACACAGGAGCAGAGTGGGGGAGTGACTACAACTGCTATTATGCCGTACTCGATTTGGCCAGCGATGAGATCACTGTTCTGGACCTGCCTTTCAATGAGGGCACATTTTCGCAGCGTTCCGTAGTCGTGGGTGATAAAGCCTATATCGGGGTTAACCCCAAAGATGCGGAGCCTTGTGTTTATGTTTACGATATTGAAAGCGGCGGACTGACCAGGGGGCTGGTTCTCGCCGAGGGCTATGCCTTTAACCGGATCGTTTTGCTGGGAGACTGATTCTGTACCCGAAGCGATTTATGACAGGGCTGGAGCGTTATTTTGGGGCGCGCGTGCCGGAGATCTTGTATTCATTCATCATCAGACCGGAAAGCTTGTCTCCGTCGATGGTCATTTCCATGCCGATTTGCATGCCTTCATAATAAAAAAAGAAACGTATTTCGTTGCCCTTGACTTCGACATCGTTTAATTCTATGGTCTGGGGAGTTTCATCGGCACGGGTCAGGCTGACTTCATAGCTCTTTTTTACTTTCTTGACCACCAGCACACCGGGAATAACGCCGTAGGGCGAATCGACATCAATATTGTAGGTGCCGGCAATCCTTTTCCCGGATGGCATCTCCGGGGTGTTCGGACTATGGGCCTTCAAACTGAAAGTGGCTACGAGGGCCATGAGGATGAATGCTGCTTTTTTCATTGGAACGGTGTTTTCGTGTGTGTGTACTGCAAGTTAGAAAAAATGCTGAAGAATGCCTACCCGGCAACCAGAAGGTTACATCCCCTGGTGGCGGCCTGGTCGAAACGTCCCAGCACTTCGAAGTCTCCATTCTTAAAGCATCGGCCGAGATCCTCGGTGGCGATGAAGGCACAACTGTGGATGTTTGCCAGATCGATGATGTTGATCCCCCCGCTTCGTCCTTCCGGCACAAGGGAAAGGGGATCGTTGGGATCCCGGATCAGTACCCGCATCCAGGGAGGACAGCTGAAAAGCCCTTTTTCCCTCGACCAGGCCTGGGACAGCAGTTCGGTCATTCCGTACTCCGACATCAGCGTGTCCTTTTCAAAGGCCTTTCCCAGGATGAGGTGAAGCTCTTCCCGTACAAGTTCGCGTCTGCGGCCCTTCATGCCGCCGGTTTCCACAATGTGAATATGATCTCCCAGTGGCTGAGGATGGGCGGCGGCCAGGTCGAGAAGGGCAAAACTGACCCCAAGCAGGATGGTGGGTACAGCATCGGCATTCCGTTTGCCGAGGATCTCGCTCAGTTCTTTCAGTTCATCGAGGTAGAAACCACTGTCGGGATGCCCCGATGCCCTGATCAGGCAGTCCATCATGTACACCAGTGAAGAATGCCGGCGATCGAGGTAGGCAGGCAGAAGGGCCAGGATGCAATGCCGGGAGGGAGAGCCAAAAATACGATTGAAACCTTTTCTGAAGCTTTGTTTGTAGAGTTCGGGATCGCAGACATAGTGCCGGGCACGCTGGCTGCCGGTGGTCCCGGAGCTTTCAAAGTAAATACTGCTTTGATTTGTCCCGGAAATCACCCGGTGGCTCCTGAAGAAGCCAATGGGCAGGAAGGGAATGTCTTCGATTCTTGTGATAGTGGCTGGTTTGCAGCCCAGCGAGGCAAGGTAGTCGCGGTAAACAGGGTTGTGGAGGGCCTGATAACGAAAAACCTCCAGGGAGCAGTCCCTGAAGGTTGTTTCGTCCCCGATCCGAAACACACGTTCCGGTAAGGTAGCTTCCATCATGCTTTGCTGCATTAGCCCCTAATGGCCTTGATGCCAGGCAGGGTCTTGCCTTCAATGTACTCGAGCATGGCACCGCCGCCGGTGGATACGTAGCTCACCTTGTCGGCCAGCCCGAATTTATTTACAGCAGCCACAGAGTCACCACCACCTACCAGGCTGAAAGCGCCTTTGGCAGTCGATTCCGCGATGGCCTGGGCAATGGCAACGGTCCCTTTCTGGAAATTGGGCATCTCAAATACGCCCATAGGTCCGTTCCAGAGGATGGTTTTCGAGTTCATGATAAGCTCGGTACAGGCCTGTACGGTTTTTGGTCCGATGTCCAGGCCCATGAAACCGTCCTTGCCTTCATCGATGGGAGCCTCGGCTGTATGGGCCTCGTTCTTGAATTCATCGGCCAGTACCTGATCGACCGGGAGAATGAGCTTAACGCCCCTGGCTTCGGCTTTTTTTACCAGTTCGGCGGCAACATCGAGTTTGTCTTCCTCGCAGAGGGAGTTCCCAATGGCTCCACCCCTGGCTTTCACAAAGGTGTAGGTCATTCCGCCACCGATGATCAGGTTGTCCACCTTATCGAGCAGGTTTTCGATCACCTGGATCTTGTCGGATACCTTGGCGCCACCCATAATGGCTGTCATGGGTTTGTCAGACTCGTGAAGGACCTTGTCCATGGCCTGGATTTCCTTGTTGATCAGGAAACCAAACATCCTGGAATCTTCCGCAAAAAAGTCGGCGATTACAGCTGTGGAAGCATGGGCCCGGTGTGCCGTACCAAAGGCGTCGTTGACATAAACATCGGCCAGTTTGGAGAGTTTTTCTGCAAAAGCCCTGGTGGCAGCCTTCTCTTCGTCGGTCTTGATTTTGTTTTCGGCCGGGTGAAAGCGAAGGTTTTCGAGCAGAAGTACCTCACCGGGTTTCAGTGCTGCGGCTTTTTCCTCGGCCTGCTTACCCACACAGTCGTCGGCAAACTGCACATCCACACCCAGGTGCCCGGAGAGGGTCGGGATGACATGCTTGAGTGAGAATTTCTCTTCGGGTCCGGACTTGGGCCTGCCCAGATGCGACATCAGGATGGCTGAACCACCGTCGGCCAGGACCTTTTTGATGGTTGGAAGCGCTCCCCTGATACGGGTGTCGTCGCTTACCTCGAACCCTGCCCCGAGGGGGACATTAAAATCGACCCGAATGATGGCCTTTTTATCTGCAAAATTATAATTGTCAATGATTTGCATACGAAACAAGATTTAATGAATAGTTGTATTTTCCTCAAACGATTTCAAAGGTAGCAAAGAAATTCCAGTTGCATGCATCTTTTTTGGCTACATTTACCAACCGAGATTCATGCAGTTTAAATCCATATACGGTCAGCAGGAAATTAAGCAGCGTTTGCGGCAGTTGGTTGCCGAAAACAGGCTTCCACATGCCCTGATGCTGCACGGTCCCGATGGCACCGGCAAGCGTCAGCTGGCCATTGCCCTGCTGCAATACCTGGCCTGCACAAACAGGGCAGAGGAGGATGCCTGCGGACAGTGTCCCTCCTGCCTGAAATTTGAGAAACTGGTTCACCCGGATCTGCACCTGGTTTTCCCTGTGCTCAAGCCTGCTAAGTGGAGCTTGAGTGCGAATCCTACCAGCGATGACTTTGTTGGAAAGTGGAGGGAGGCCCTAAGCGAGCATCCCTACTTTTCGGAACAGCAGTGGTACGAAGTGCTGGCTGCAGACAATAAGCAGGGCCTGATTTACAGGGATGAGAGCCTGCAGATTATTCGCAAACTCGGATCCAGGCCTTACGAATCGGAATACAGGATGATGCTTATCTGGCTGCCGGAGAAAATGCATCCGTCGGCGGCCAATAAGCTTCTGAAAATTATTGAGGAACCTCCCCCAAAGACCCACATCCTGATGGTGTCGAGGCACACCGAAGAGATTCTTCCCACCATTCTGAGCCGCACCCAGCTCATGCACGTTCCCCCGCATCCACAGGCCATCATCAGAGAGGCCATTCTGGCAAGGGGCGAGCACAACGACAGGCTTGTTGAAGATGCGGTCAAACGGGCCAATGGGAATTTCAATACGGCCCTTCAAACCCTGGAGCAGGATGCCAGTGAACTGGACTATTTTCAGCGCTTTACAAGCCTGATGCGGCTGTGTTATTCCAGGGCTATTATCGACATCGACAACTGGGTGAATGATGTTGCGAACCTGGGCAGAGTAAAGCAGAAGCAGCTGCTCGACTATAGCCTGCGCCTGCTGAGAGAAAATTTCATGATGCACATGGACGAGCCTGCCCTGAACTACTTGTCGTCGATGGAGGCCGATTTTTCGAAAAAATTCAGTCCCTTTATCCATGAGAGAAATGTTTTCATTCTTGCAGAGGAGTTTCAGGAGGCAGCCAATCATATCGAAGCCAACGGCTATTCCAGGGTGGTGTTCATGGATCTGGCAATTAAAGTGATCAGGGCACTGATCATCGAATAGGTTTTATTATTTTAAAAGGAAGGCTATTTTTGCACTATGGAAAGCCTGAAGGCGAGAGGGTGCTGCTCAGCGGATAAACTCAATATCAACAACGACAATCGGGACAGGATTGAGCACTATTTCGATTCCTGTGCAAAGCTCGATGCCTATAACTGGCTCAGAGAGGTTTCCGACATGGACATCCCGGATGTTGTTGAGGTTCGCTTCAAGAACACCCGCAAAGGGTTTTACCGCAATGTGAACGATTTGCGCCTGAAGCGGGGCGACATTATTGCGGTAGAGGCATCCCCCGGTCATGACATTGGTATTGTGTCACTTGCCGGAGAGATTGTCGGAAAACAGCAGCAAAAAAGCCGCTATAACAACGGGCGCGATGAGTTGAAAAAGGTTTACCGCAAAGCCAAGCCGGTCGACATTGAGAAATGGCGCTCGGCCCTTGAGCGGGAAGTTCCTACGATGCTCGAGAGCAGGAAGATAGCCGGGAGCCTGGGGCTGAACATGAAAATTGGGGATGTGGAGTACCAGGGCGACAACACCAAAGCCATCTTTTATTACATCGCCGACGAACGGGTCGATTTCAGGGAATTAATCAAGGTTTTGGCCGATTCCTTCCGCATACGGATAGAGATGCGACAGATTGGCGCACGTCAGGAAGCCGGAAAGATTGGAGGCATTGGCTCATGTGGCCGGGAGCTTTGCTGTTCCTCCTTCATCACCAATTTTGTTTCGGTGAGCACGCATGCCGCAAGAATGCAGGATGTCGCACTGAATCCGCAGAAACTGGCCGGACAATGCGGCAAGCTGAAGTGCTGTCTGAATTTCGAGCTTGCAGGTTACGAGGATGCAAGGAGCCGCTTTCCCGATAATGCCAATACCTTGAAGACCACAACGGCCGTAGCTTATTTGTTTAAGACCGATGTTTACCGGGGCATTATGTGGTATGGCTATGAGGGGAGCGGAGCACAGACGCTGGTTCCTGTACCCGTTGAAAGGGCCAGGAAGATCCGGGATATGAACCTGAAAGGGCAGATGCCCGAAGAGCTGATCGATGCACCCCTGGAGAGTGCCAAAGATAAGCTCGAATACACCAGTGCTGCCGGAGAGGGCAGCCTGACGCGCTTCGAGAAGCTGAAGCCCAAAAAGAAGAAGAAAAAACGGCGTCCGCCCAGGGGGCCACGAAAGCAGCAATCATCCTCATGAAACGGGTTCTCTTCGCTACCATCATCGTTTTAACCGGGCTTTTCCCGGCCTGTGATGACGACATGGTCTATGACCATTTTGAAACCTTGCCCGAGGGAACCTGGAAATGGACCGACCCCAGGGAATTCAAATTGCAGGTGGAGGACACCCTGTCGAACCACCGCATTTATGTACAGCTCCGGCACGGCACCGACTATCCCTATCGCAATCTTTATATGTTTGTCCACGTGAAGGGCCCGGATGGCCAGAACATCTGTGATACCGTGAATATTGAACTGGCTGCGGCCGATGGCCGCTGGATCGGTAAAGGATCGGGCAAACACCGTGAACTCAGGTTGCTCTACAGAAGGCAGACCCGCTTTGCTCAGGCCGGGCCTTATGTATTTACCCTGGAACAGGGCATGCGTAAACCAGCGTTGCCGGTGACCGATATCGGGATTCGGATCGAACGCGAAAATCCTTAGTTTTTTGGGAAAGAAGAAATTGAAGCGATTCAAGGAGCTGGAGAGCCTCGACAGGGTTATTCAGCCCGACTTTGAAGAAGTCTTTCGAAAGGACTATCGCTTGAAGGGCAGATGGGCACCCGAATTGTTTGGCAACGATCATCCGGTAGTGCTTGAGCTGGGTTGTGGAAAGGGCGAATACACCCTTGGCCTGGCCAGACTCAGGCCCGATTATAACTTCATTGGTGTCGATATCAAGGGTGCCCGTATCTGGAAGGGGGCCAATATGGCGCATGAAGAAAAACTTAACAACGTGGCCTTCCTGCGCACACGCATCGATTTCATCACTTCATTTTTCAAGGCCGGTGAAGTGAACGAGATCTGGATCACTTTTCCCGATCCCCAGTCGAAAAAGAAACGTCGCAAAAAAAGGTTAAGCGGTGATCTTTTTCTGAATCGCTACCGCAGCATCCTCAAAGATGGCGGGCGGGTCAATCTGAAAACCGACAATGAAGAGCTTTACCTCTATACCAGGGCCCTGGTCAGCTATAATGAACTTGAGATACTGAAGGACTCGGATGACGTGTACAAGGAGGACTGGGACGATGAGGTAACGGGCATCCAGACCTATTATGAGTCCCGTTTTTTGGCCGGGGGATCTAGGATCCATTTTATTTCATTTACCCTGCCTGCCTCAAAAGAAATCAAGGCCCTTCCCGAGGCAGAAGAATGAGCTTCTCTCGGGAAGATCCTGCAACCCTTCGACTGTTGTAAAACCGCAGACTTATTCTAAATAAAAGCCTTATCTTAGGGCATTCATATAGACCTCATGGAAATAGCTAAGGATAAAATCACAGGCGTGCTTCAGGAAATCGTGCATCCCGGGCTGAAGAAATCAATTGTGGAACTGGGCATGGTGGGCGACATTTTCTACCGGGAGAACGAATTGTGGCTGGCCCTGCGATTCAATCGTGCAAATGACCCCTTTATTTCCTCCATCAGGAAGGCCTGTATGCGTGCTGTAAACGGGGCCTTTGGTGAAGACAGCCTGAAGCCGGGACACATTCAGATTGAGGTTCAGGCCCCAAGCCCTCAAAAGGAAGTGCTGCCCGAGGTGGAGAATATCATTGCCATTGCTTCGGGCAAAGGAGGAGTGGGTAAGTCCACGGTTGCAGTTAACCTGGCAGTTGCCCTGGCAGAGCAGGGTTATGCGGTCGGACTAGTCGATGCGGATGTGTACGGCCCTTCCGTTCCGAAAATGTTTCATGCCGAGGGCGAGCGGCCTATGGCCAGGCAGGAGGACGGTATTGACTGGATCGTTCCGGTGGAACGTTATGGGGTTAAGTTTTTGTCGGTAGGGCTCTTCATAAAACCCGAGGAAGCTGTGGTTTGGCGTGGACCCATGGCCACTAGTGCCCTCAAGCAATTGATCAATAACGGAGTATGGGGGAAGCTCGACTATTTGCTCATCGATCTGCCCCCGGGCACAGGCGATGTGCATCTGACCATGGTACAGGAGGTGCCGGTAACCGGGGCCCTGATCGTAAGCACTCCCCAGGATGTTGCCTTAGCCGATGTGGTAAAGGGTATCTACATGTTCAAGGGGGAGAAAATCAATGTTCCTGTATTGGGGCTGGTCGAAAATATGTCGTGGTTTAGCCCGGCCGAATTGCCCGACAACAAGTACTACATCTTTGGGAAAGAGGGATGTAAGAAGCTGGCCCAGCAGATGGAATTACCCCTCCTGGGGGAGATTCCGATTGTAGAGGGGATCCGTGAGTCGGGTGACAAGGGAAAACCAGTGGCCCTGAATCCCGATCAGGTTTCCGGCGCTGCCTTTCATGCACTTGCCACAGCACTTCGTCAGGCTGTAGAGCAGCGTAACCGGGATCTGGGTCCGACAAAGAGAGTAGAAATTACAAGCTGATAACCAAAACGCTAATGCTATGGATACGATCCTTGAACGAGTCGAAAAAGCCCTGAAGAAAATCAGGCCTTACCTGGTGGCCGATGGCGGAGACATTGTTGTTGTGGATCTTAGCGACGATATGGTTCTTCGTGTGGAACTAAAAGGCGCTTGCCAGGGCTGCCCTTTTAGTCTGCAGACCCTGAAAGCAGGGGTGGAAACAGCCATTAAGAATGAAGTGCCGGAGATCAGAGAAGTGGTGGACATCAGTGCATACTGAGTTTTTTTATTTGGAGATATACTAAGTTCAGCCAAAAGCAGTTGATACTGTATGGTGAGTAGACCGGCCTTGATATCTGTGCTCTTTTTCCTGCTTGTACTTTTGGGGTGCAGCGTGGAAAAGAATACATCCCTGAGCAGGAATTACCATAACCTGACCTCGCACTACAACATCTATTTTAACGGACGGGAAAGTTATCGGCGTGGTGTGGAGAAAGCCCGGGATGGAGTGCAGTTCGATTACAACCAGGTTCTCCCCCTCTTTTTATTTGCAGACGAGGGTGTTCATTCGACTGTTTCGTCCGACATGAAACGGGCCATTGACAAGGCTACGAAGCTCATTACTTTTCACTCCATTACAGCCAAGCCAAAACTAAAAGATGGCAACCAGAACGCCAGAGACAAGGCCTTTTTCGAGCAGAATGAATTCAACAAGTGGGTCGATGATTCCTACATGTTGATGGGGCGGGCCTATATGTTTCAGGGGAAGTTTTTTCTGGCCGCCGAAACCTTCAAACATGTGCTGGTTACCTATCCGAAAGCAGAGGTGCGTTTTCTGGGCATGATCTGGCTTGCCAGGGCCACGCTCCTGATTGGCGATACGGGTGAGGCAGAACGCATACTCAGTGCCCTGTCCGATCAGAACAATCTGCCCAGGGAATACCTGCTGGATTACCTGCTGACCTGGTCGGCCTTTCATATACAGACAGGGTCGTTTGCCGATGCGGTTTCCTATCTGAATCAGGCGCTGGGGGAAAAGGGCCTGAAAAAGAAGGATAAGATCCGCTATCTCTACATTCTGGGGCAGTTGCAGGAAGAGCTTGGACAGAAGGACAAAGCATTGCAGAGCTACCGCAAGGTGACCCGCCTGAATCCTCCTTACGAAATGGCTTTCAATGCCAGGGTAAGCATGGCAGAGGTCTTTGAAACCGGCAGCGAAGACAGTGGTGAATTAAAGAAGTTGCTGAAGCGGATGCTGAAAGACAGTAAGAATAAGGAGTACCAGGACCAGATTTACTTTGCCCTGGCCAATATTGCCCGGGAAGAGGGCGATATGGAAGAAGCCATAAGGCTTTATCAGCGCTCGGTTTCGACCAGTGTGCAGAACAACTATCAGAAGGGACTTTCGTCAGCGACCCTTGCGGGGATCTATTATGACAGGCCCGATTACATGCTGTCTGCAGCCTATTACGATTCGGCAGTGTCTTTTCTGGACGACGACTATCCGGGCTATAAAGGGCTGACTACCCTCTCGGCCAGTCTGAGTAATCTGGTTCAGAATGTAAACACCTGCGAACTTGAAGACAGCCTTCAAATGCTGGCAGCACTTCCCGAAGCCGAGCGCCTGAAGATTGTGGATGGTATTATTGAAGACCTGCGAATTGCCGAAGAAGAGGCCCGGCAGGCCGAGCAGCAGGCCATTCGGGATATGGCATTTAATCAGAGCATGTCGATGACCGGCAACATGGGGGGGATGGGTTCCCGGCAGCAACAGGGAGGTCAGTGGTATTTCTACAACCCGAACCTGAAGAGTTTTGGTCAGCCCGAATTCCGCATGAAATGGGGCGATCGTAAATTGGAGGATAACTGGCGAAGGCGCAACCGGCAAAGTATTTCCTCCCTTACCGGAGGAGCTGCCGGGGTGGAAGGTGACAGTGCAGGTGTTGATGCCGGCAAGCCCCTTTTCGACAACAAGTCCCGGGAATTCTATCTGGTCAATATCCCAACCACCGATTCCATGCTGGCACTTTCGAACAGCCGACTGGAAGCCGCCCTTTTTGCCATGGGCGATATTTACAAGAACAAGTTGCTCGATTACGATGAAGCCATTCAGGCTTTTGAAACCCTGTTGCAGCGTTTTCCCGAGACTGAAAAGGCTGCGGAGACACTTTATAATCTGTATCAGCTCTATAATTCGACCCGTGCTTCCGGCAAGGCCGAGCTTTCTAAAACCAGGCTGGTTCGATCCTATCCCGATAGCCACTATGCCATGCTTTTGAACAATCCGAATTATCTGAAAGAACTCGAAGAGGAAGAGCAGAAGGTGGTTCGGGCCTACGAATCGGTACTGAGGCACTACAGGGCTGAAGAACATGCCGCCGTACTGGAAGAGAGTGAACGTGCCCTACAGGCTTATAGCGGCGACGCGCTCGAACCTAAATTTCTATACATCAGTTCCTTGTCGAGAGGAAGCCTGTATGGCAAGGAGGCCCTGAAGCAGGCCCTTGATACCCTCCTGGTACGCTTCCCGGACAGCGAAGAGGCACTGGCGGCACAGGAGATGATTGAATACATGTACATGGAGTTTCCGGAGATCAGGGAGGCCGACCAGGTTGCCGAGGCCGAAGCCCTCTATGTCGACTACGATCCGGAACAGCCTCACTATTTCCTTCTGGCCCTTCCGGCCTCGGCCAATGCCAATCGGGCAAGCTTCGAATTGCTGAACTTCAACCTGGATCGTTACAATCCCTACAACCTGGAACTTGATAAGTTCCTGGCTGATGCGGGGCAGCCTGTAATTGTTGTAAAGCTTTTCAACAACGCAGACGGGGCCATGAGATATCTGGCCTCGATCCGGGAGCAGGCAGCCCTAATTGTGAGCGATGCACCCCCGGAAGCCATTCAGATGATGGTTATTTCAAGGGACAATCTTGAGATTCTGAACAAAGAGAAGCTTATTCAACCCTACTATCTCTTCTTTCGCGATCATTATTTAACACAGGACTAATGGGCAGGAAAATTCATATTCTCTGGACCGATGACGAGGTTGAATTGTTGAGGCCCTACATCCTCTTCCTCGAGGAAAAGGACTATCAGGTAACAACTGCTGCGAATGGCACTGATGCCCTGAGGCTGGTGGAAGAAAATGAGTTTGACCTGATTTTTCTGGACGAAAACATGCCTGGCATTACAGGCCTGGAAACCCTGGAGCAGATCAAGGCACAGCATCCCTCCATCCCCGTGGTGATGATAACCAAGAGCGAGGAGGAGGACATCATGGATGAAGCTTTAGGCAGCAAGATTTCAGACTACCTGATTAAGCCGGTTAATCCTAAGCAGATTCTCCTGACCATCAAGAAGAACCTCGATTCAAGGCGTCTGGTGACCGAGAAAACGGCTTCCAGCTACCAGTCCCAGTTTGGGCAAATCGGGGTGCAGATCAATGCAGCCGTAAATTTCGACGATTGGGCCGAAATTCATAAGAAACTGATATACTGGGAGAGGGAGCTGGAGAGTGGCCAGGCCGGAGGAATGGAAGAGGTGCTTCGCATGCAAAAAACGGAGGCCGACCATGAGTTCTCCCGTTTCATCAGGAAGAATTACATATCGTGGTTCAAAGAAGCTGCCGATGAGGCTCCCCTGTTGTCGCCGGGGGTCTTTCAGGAGCAGGTCTTTCCTTTGTTGAAAAGGGGCCGGGTGGTGGTGGTCCTGATCGACAACCTGCGCTTCGATCAGTGGAAGATCATTGAGCGGGAAATGGCCGGCCTGTTCAGAACCGAGCTGGAGAGCATATTCTGCAGCATTCTTCCCACAGCTACCCAGTATGCCCGAAATGCCATGTTTGCGGGAATGATGCCGGCCGATATCCGGAAACGCTATCCCCGCCTTTGGGTGGAAGAGCATGAGGAGGGTGGAAAGAATGCCTTTGAGGAAGAACTTTGTCGTGCCCAGATGGAACGCCTGGGGATTCAAGCCAGTCTGAATTACGAAAAGATCAGCAATCAACGGGCCGGGAAGAAATTGGTTGAGCACTATAAGGATCTGTTGAACTTCGACCTGAATATTCTGGTTTATAACTTCGTCGACATGCTTTCCCATGCCCGGACCGAGATGGACATGATCAGGGAGCTTGCCTATGACGAGTCCTCCTACCGTTCGCTGGTCCAAAGCTGGTTTCAGCATTCCTATTTGTTCGATTTACTTAAACAGCTGGTCGCTCATGACATCAGTCTGGTGCTGACCACCGACCATGGAGCAGTCAGGGTAAACAACCCCCTGAAGGTGATTGGGGATCGCATGACTTCGGTGAATTTGCGCTACAAGCAGGGTAAGAACCTGAATTACGATCCCAAAGAGGTGTTTGAAATAACCCGGCCGGCCGATGTTCGCCTGCCCAGAAGCAATGTGACCACGGCCTATATCTTTGCCGCAAATAAAGATTTCATGGTGTATCCCAATAATTACAATCATTTTGTTAATCTCTACAGAAACACCTTTCAGCATGGTGGGATTTCCATGGAAGAAATGCTGGTTCCACTCGCTGTGCTTAGCCCGGTCCGTTGATGATGGAAGAACTATTCATTAAATCGGTTTCGGGGATCGATGAGGCTGCGACTGCCTTTCTTGAAGCGATCGGGGAACAGCGGGTTGTGACTTTTTCCGGTGAAATGGGGGCAGGGAAAACGACTTTTATACAAGCCCTTTGCAGGGCTCTGGGAGTAGAGGCCGAGGTAAACAGTCCTACTTTTGCCCTTGTAAATGAGTATTTCAAGCCGAATGGCCAGCCGATTTATCATTTCGATCTCTACCGCATCGAGCATCCATCAGAGCTCTTCGACCTGGGCTATGAGGAATACTTTTATTCGGGCCACCTTTGTTTGGTCGAATGGCCCCAAAAGGCTGCCCATCTGATCCCTGAAGACGCTCTTCGGGTCGAGATCGAGGTGCTTGACGACCAGTCGAGGATGCTTCGTTTTTATCGGTGTGAATAGCGGGGCTTGATTTGAGTGGGGATTTGTGTTATTTTGGGTCACTAAGCACAAATAAATCATGGAACATGCCGGATCATCTGCTTTTGGCTTCCATCGGGAGGGCCTGATGCCCAGAGAGGAAATGCTGGAGGTGGGAAACAAGGAAAAACAGCTGAAGATTGGAATCCCCTGTGAGGAGCATAGCCTTGAAAACAGGGTCCCCCTTACCCCGGAAGCAGTTGAGATACTTACTGGCCATGGACATGAAGTTATGCTTGAGGCCCGGTCGGGCCTGGCTGCGAATTACCCCGATACAGCCTACACCGAGCGGGGAGGACAGATTACCGAGAATAGCAGGGAGGTTTTCGCCACCTCTGACATCCTGCTAAAGATCTCTCCCCCCACCCCGCAGGAGATCGGCTGGATGAAGGAGCGCCAGACACTGATTTCCTCCTTTCAGATGTATGCCGATTTTGAGGAAGCCTACATCCGCGGGCTCATGCAGAAAAAGATCACGGCCATTGCCTATGAGCAGATTATGGACGAGCATAAATGTTACCCGGCTGTGCGCAGTATGAGTGCCATTGCCGGGACCACCAGCATCCTGATAGCGGCCGAGTACCTGAGCAGCGGCCGTGGGGGCAAGGGGGTTATGCTGGGGGGCATTAGCGGGATCACACCCACTGAGGTCGTCATTTTGGGCGCGGGAACTGTCGGCGAGTTTGCGGTTCGAGCTGCCATGGGACTGGGCTCCGAACTCAAGGTTTTTGATCATTCTGTGCACCGGCTCAGACGCCTTCAGAATGCTGTCGGTTATCAGGTTCCAACCTCCATCTTTCACCCCAAGGTTATTCGCAAGGCCCTGCGTTCTGCCGATGTACTGATTGGGGCCATCAGAACAGAAGAAAAGGGGGGGCAGTACTTTATCACCGAAGACATGGTGAGGGAGATGAAACGAGGCGCAGTCATTATCGACATTTGCATCGACAGGGGCGGTTGCATTGAGACTTCCGAGCTGCGCTCCCAGCTCGATCCGGTCTTTGTAAAATATGGTGTAATTCATTACTGTGTACCCAATATTCCTTCACGTGTGGCCCGCACCGCTTCCATTGCAATTAGCAATGTCCTGGGTCCGCTACTGCTGGACATGGGAGAGGCCGGAAATATGGGGAAACACTTCAGGGAAAACATTGGCTTGCGCAATGGCGTGTATATCTACAACGGGATACTCACCCAGGAGGCCATTGGGTCGAAACTTGGTATTTCGTCCCAGGATATGGACCTTCTGATGGCTGCTTTTTAGTCGCTTTGGCATGGTGGTTTTTTTCTATCTTGGGGCATGAATTTCGCGTTGCTTGGCTTTCTGTTTTACCTGGTGCTGATCCTTGCTGTAGGCTTTATCACCTATCGGATTAATAAATCGCACAAAGATTTCTTTATTGCCGGCCGCCGCCTTAATCCCTGGGTGGTTGCCTTTTCTGAACGGGCTTCGGGAGAAAGCGCCTGGTTGTTGCTGGGCTTGCCCGGGGCTGCCTATGCGGCTGGTCTGATGGAGTTCTGGACTGCCCTGGGCTGTGTTTCAGGGATCATTTTTTACTGGTTCTTCATTGCCAGGGCACTTCGCGAGGAGACCGAACGGCTGGGGGCCATCACCCTGCCGACCTTTCTGGCGGCGCGCTTTGAAAAGGGGCAGGCCCTGATTCGCATCCTGGCCACTTTCATCATCGTTTTCTTTTTCATTTTCTACCTCTCGGCTCAGTTTAACGGGGCAGGCAAGATCCTCAACGTTACCTTTGGGCTCGACCAGCGAACGGGCATGGTGCTTGGAGCCCTGGTCATCATCTTCTATACCATGATGGGGGGTTTTTTTGCTGTGGCCTGGACAGATGTGGTGCAGGGAGTGATCATGATAGGAACGCTTGTTATTTTGCCTGTCGTGGGCCTGATCGAACTGGCCGATCTTCCGGCTGGAGGCCTCAGCGACATAGAGCTGGAGGGTGGGCAGCGTTTAGTTTCGTTTACAGCCGGAAAGACCGGGTGGGCAGCAGCGGCCATGATCATCAGTGGCCTTAGCTGGGCCCTGGGTTATATGGGACAGCCTCATCTGCTTACCAGATTTATGGCCATCCGCAAACCAGCGCAGATCAGGATTTCGCGGCGCATTGCCATTGCATGGGTTATCCCGGCGTTTACAGGTGCGCTGGTGCTGGGCCTTGTAGGAGCTTCACTATACGGGCAGGGGGCTTTCGACGATGTGGAAAAGGTGATGCCCCAAATGGCCAACGACCTGTTACCCCTGTGGTTGGCCGGTATTTTTGTGAGCGGTGCCATTGCAGCAATGATGTCAACAGCCGACAGCCAGCTGCTGGTTATTTCTTCTTCGCTGATCGAAGACTTCTTTCACCAGACCCTGGGGCGGGATGTGAGCGACCGGAGCCTGCTGAGGGCCAGTCGCTGGATCACCATCCTTGTAGGCCTGGTGGGGTTTGTCATTGCGCTTAGCTCCGACAAACTGATTTTCTCCATGGTTTCTTACGCCTGGGCCGGACTGGGATCATCCTTCGGACCGGTTATTCTCCTGCTGCTTACCTGGAAGAAGGTGACCCATCAGGGGGTGATAGCGGGTTTACTGACGGGCTTTATATCGACGGTGATCTGGTCGGAGTTGCCCACTCTGGATTCCATGCTGAGTGTTCGTTTTGTTTCCTGGATCCTGGCCCTGACTGCAGTCTGGCTGGTCAGTCGTTTAACCCGGGGTAGATCCTGAAAACCGATGCGATGAGACTATTCTATAACGCAGCGCTTAGCCTCTACTATCTTGTAGCTTTGCTGATCTCTCCCTGGAACAGAAAGGCCCGGCTTTGGATAGGGGGAAGAAGAGGCTGGAAGAAAGGACTGAAAAATGCCCTGGGAGACGGCCCTGTTATCTGGTTTCATTGTGCTTCGTTAGGGGAGTTTGAACAGGGTCGTCCTCTGATAGAAGCTGCCAGGGAGCGCTTTCCTGAATACCGCATCCTGCTCACCTTTTTTTCTCCTTCCGGCTATGAGAAGCGTCGCGACTATCCCGGTGCCGATTACGTCATGTATCTTCCGCTTGATAGCCGGCGGAATGCAGCATTTTTCCTCGATAAGCTCCGGATCGAGATGGCCGTTTTTATCAAATATGAGTTCTGGTTTTATTTCCTGAAGGGCCTGCAAAAACGCAAGATCCCCACTTACCTGGCCTCGGGCATCTTCAGATCGGGACAGGTCTTCTTTAAATGGTACGGATCCTGGTACCGGAGTTTTCTCCGCTGTTTTACCCATATTTTTGTACAGGACGAAGACTCGGAGTTGCTCCTGGCAGGGATTGGGCTGAAGTCCACTTCAGTAGTCGGAGATACCCGTTTCGACCGGGTGTTGAAGGTTGCAAAAACCAGCTATGAGAACCCGGCGCTGGAGGCCTTTGCCCATGGTCGGCAGCTGATCGTGGCCGGGAGTACCTGGGAGCCCGATGAGGAGATTCTGGCCCCGGTTTTTGCCGGACTTCCGCAGGACCTGCTTTGGATCATTGCCCCCCATGAGCTCTCTGAAGCTCATATTCAGCGTATTTGCAGCCGTTTCTCACCTGCTGTACGTCTTTCACAGCTCGAAACAGATGTGCCCGGGGATACCCGATCCCTGGTTGTAGACAGCATAGGCCAGCTCTCCTATCTCTATCGCTTTGGTCAGTTGGCCTACATCGGGGGTGGATTTGGCCGGGGCATCCACAATGTAATTGAGGCAGCCGTCTATGGCATGCCGGTGATCTTTGGTCCCAATCACGAACGTTTCAGAGAGGCCCGGGAACTGCTTGCGTGCGGTGGAGGGTTCGCGATAAGTGACACGGCAACATTGTTATCCACCATTCATCAACAATTGACGAATCCGCATTTGTTGAAAACCTCCTCAGAAGCAGCACGTATCTACGTGAAAAACAGGGCAGGGGCGAGCACTCTCATTCTCGACGAAATGTGCAAAAATCCCGGGGTTGTTTAATCGTATCCCTTGATACATCCCGCCTGTTTTCTTCTTACCTTCCAATGTTTTAAAGCTAAGACCTATATTCGCGGCAAATTCTTAATCACGAATACCCTCATGTTGTCGATTTTTGGCAGCACATTATCTAAACTTAAAACTATGAAATCAATCAGAAAGTTTGCAATGACCCTCCTGGGACTGACACTGGCAATAACGGTCATGTCGCAGGGGACCGTTCGGGGAACAGTGCTGGATGGTGAATCCGGAGCAGCGCTGCCAGGCGCCAACATCGTGGAAAAAGGAACCACAAACGGGACCATCTCCGGTGCCGATGGAAGTTTTGAATTCAGTGCTTCCGCCCGGAGTGGTGAGCTGGTTATCTCCTTCCTTGGGTACAAATCCAGGACCTTTGCCTTTTCCGGCGATACCGACCTTGGAAAGCTTGTTCTCGATGTCGATGCCCAATCCATGGACGAGGTTGTGGTGGTTGGTTTTGGTGTAATCGACGTGGCCAAAGACAGGGAGACCCCTGTGGCTGTTTCGACCATCAAGCTGCCCGAGATTGTAGCCAAGTCGGGTAACCAGGAATTCCCCGACATTATGAAAAACACCCCTTCCGTTTATGTAGCCAGCCAGGCAGGAGGTTATGGTGATTCCCGGATCAACATCCGTGGTTTTGCCCAGGAAAACCTTGCTTTGCTTTTCAATGGTCAGCCTGTAAACGGCATGGAAGACGGGAAGGTGTACTGGTCGAACTGGCAGGGACTTTCCGAGATTGCGACTGCCATTCAGGTTCAGCGTGGTCTGGGTTCTTCAAAACTGGCCATCTCATCGGTTGGTGCCACCATCAACGTGGTTACCAAGGCAACTGACATGGTTGGAGGCGGCCGGGTTAGTGCACTCATGGGGAACGACAACTACATGAAGTATGTGGCCAGTTACTCCACCGGCCTGAACGAAAAGGGCTGGGGTGCTTCCTTCCTGCTCTCCCATTGGCAGGGTGATGGCTACAATGATGGAACCAAGGGCCAGGGCCAGACCTATTTTCTATCCATTGGTTATAAGCCTTCCGATAAGCATAAATTTAACTTCTCCGTTACCGGTGCACCGCAGTGGCACTATCAGAACTATACCAAAAAGCTGAGCGACTACGACCGCGACGGGGATGGAACGATTACCAATGCAGAGCAGCGCTATAACAGCAACTGGGGTTATCTCAACGGTGAGGTTTATTCACTGCGCGAGAACTTCTATCACAAGCCTGTGGCCAACCTGAACTGGGACTGGAACATCTCTGATAAGAGTGCCCTTTCTACCGTATTGTACGCTTCTACCGGAGCTGGTGGCGGTACAGGTGGCTATGGCCGCGGATACTATGTATTCGATGCCGATGGTCAGCTCGATTTCGACCAGATTGTAGCCAACAACAAGTCCATTGTGAATGATGGCAGCGAAGACTGGCATCGCGATGGCATGACCATTGGATCCTATGGTGACAATGCGGCCTTGCGTCGTGCTTCCATGAACCTTCACCGTTGGCTGGGTGCTGTGGTCAACTTTAATCACGAAATCAGTGAGAACCTCTCCTTCAACGTGGGTACCGACTTCCGGACCTATTATGGTGAGCACTTCCGTTTGGTGGATAACCTCTGGGGACTTGACGGTTACTGGGACGACAACTACAACGGAGCCGGCTTTCAGGGGCTCTTCCCGGGCGGACAGGTTTATACCCAGGAGCATAAAGCCAGTCCTTATATGTTTTGGACCAACCGGAACAGCATGATCGATGACAAACTCGACTATTACAACTGCGAGCGCATCTCCTATGCCGGTGCTTTTGGTCAGCTCGAATACAAGAATGACAAACTCTCTGCTTTTGTTCAGGCAGCTGTTTCAACACAGTCCTACCAGCGTTTCGATTATCACTCCTATGTGAAAGCCGACGACCAGAGCTCCGAAAAGTTAAACCATCCGGGCTACAACCTGAAGGCCGGGGCCAACTACAACCTCAATGCACACCACAATCTATTCTTTAACACCGGCTATTACAGCCGTCAGCCCTTCTTTGACGATCTCTTCCTCAACTACCTGAACATCGTGAATACCGATGTCGGAAATGAGGGTGTGCTCGGTCTGGAAGCTGGTTATGGCTACAGGAGCGAGGTGCTTGACGTTGATGTGAATGCTTACTACACCCAGTGGAGCGATCGCCAGATTCGTGATGGAGGCGACTTCGACAACGATGGTGAATATGACGATGTGGCCCTTTTCGAGAATGTGGCTGAAAACCATACTGGTGTTGAGCTGGAATTCGATGCCCGTCCCATCCGTAACCTGAACATTCGTGGTTTTGCCTCCATCGGAAGCTGGACCTATGCAGGTGACGTGGAAGCCACCATCTGGGATGAGAACCGAAATATCATTGGCGGAGCCTCTAACACGCTCTATCTCGATGGTGTGAAGGTGGGTGATGCTGCCCAGACCAGCTTCGGTCTGCTGGCTAGCTACAGGATTGTTAAGGGCTTGTCCCTTGACCTGGACTACAGGTACTACGACAAGCTCTATGCCTCCATCGATCCTCAGAGTTTTGATACAGAAGATCATGATGGTTCACTCGAATTGCCTTCTTATGGCATTATGGACGGAGGCGTTTCCTACAAGATTTACATGAAGGACCGCCGCAGTCTGAACTTTCGCTTCAATGCCAATAACCTCCTGAACAAGCAATACATTTCACAGGCCAGCACGAACATCCATCTCCAGGATGGGGATGTTGCCTGGAATGGAATCAATACCGACAACCGGGTGTATTTCGGAAATGGTTTCACCTGGAACTTTAGCATAGCCTACAGGTTCTAAGTTCTGGAGGTTTATTAGACATTTGAAAGGCACCCGGACCAGCCGGGTGCCTTTTTATTATGGGCATGTCCTTTTCAGGGTTACGCCCCCTGGGAATCTCTATAACAACCACAATACCAGTATAATAGAAATTTTTTGTGCCGTTTTTCACAGCCCCTGAACTCATCTGCCTGACTTTAATCTACTTAGCCCGAGCGTTAATTTCTTGTTCATAAATACGGGTGGCTTATCAGCGCCCTCCTCTCGAATTCTTCATATTTTCAATTCCCGAAATTTGACTGAGCTGGTAACCCTGGATCTGAAACTGTCAAAGCAGGTTTTTTTGTGATTACAGGAGGCATGTGGTCCTTTTTATTGGTGCATGAACCCGCACCATTGAACAAGCATGTTGATAACTATTGATTGACCAGGGCACTTCTGGTGTGTAATTTCAGGTTTACCGGGTGCAAAAGGCATCGAAAAGGAAATTATTAAAGCATAAGGCATGGCAGAAAAGGCGGCATCGAAAAGAGAAATGACAGCAGTAGGTAAGACAGAACCGGGGAGGGGCGCAAAGCCCGGAAACAACAAGAAAGAGGAAAAGCAAAAGACCTACACTTTTGATGAAGCCTATAAAGCCTCATTGGACTATTTCAAGGGTGATGAACTGGCTGCCCGGGTTTGGGTGAATAAGTATGCACTGAAGGATTCCTTTGGTCATATTTATGAACAGACTCCAAATGATATGCACAGGCGTCTTGCCTCCGAGATTCATCGCATAGAGAAGCGTTATCCGAATCCCCTTTCCGAGGCCGAACTCTTCGACCTGATGAAGGAATTCAGGTACATTGTGCCTCAGGGTTCCCCCATGACGGGTATCGGAAACCATTTTCAGGTGGCCAGCCTGAGTAACTGCTTTGTAATTGGTCACGATGGCGTGGCCGATTCTTACGGTGGAATCATGAAGATCGATCAGGAGCAGGTGCAACTGATGAAGCGTCGCGGAGGCGTGGGGCACGATCTGAGTCACATCAGGCCAACCGGCAGCCCCGTCCTCAACAGCGCCCTTACATCTACCGGTGTGGTGCCCTTTATGGAGCGCTATTCAAATTCGACCCGTGAGGTGGCCCAGGATGGACGCCGTGGTGCCCTCATGCTGAGCATTTCGGTTAAGCACCCCGATGCCGAGCGTTTCATCGACGCTAAAATGGAGAGTGGGAAGGTGACCGGCGCAAATGTTTCTGTAAGGATCACAGACGAGTTTATGAAGGCGGTGGTCGAGGGCAAGAGCTTTGTTCAGCAATACCCCCTTGACGCCAAGGAGCCCCGCTATGTCAATGAAATTGATGCACGTGAGCTTTGGCAGAAGGTCGTGCACAACGCCTGGAAATCTGCCGAGCCAGGCATCCTGTTCTGGGATACAGTTACCCGTGAGTCGGTGGCAGACTGCTACAGCGATCTTGGCTTCAAGACCGTTTCTACTAATCCCTGTGGGGAGATACCGCTCTGTCCCTATGATAGTTGCCGCTTGCTGGCCATTAATCTCTACAGTTATGTGGAACAGCCTTTCACCGGGGAAGCAAGATTCAACTGGGAAAAATTCAGAAAGCATGTTGCACTGGCACAGCGCATCATGGACGACATCATTGATCTGGAGATCGAGAAGGTCGACGGCATTCTGGAAAAAATCGATTCAGATCCCGAGGATAAGGAGATCAAGCGGGTCGAAACAAAACTGTGGGAGAACATTCGCAAGAAGGCCATGGAGGGCCGTCGTACGGGTGTGGGTATTACGGCAGAGGGTGATATGCTGGCAGCACTTGGTTTGCGTTATGGTAGTGAAGATGCTGTTGACTTTTCGGTAGAGGTCCACAAAGCCCTGGCTCTTTCTGCTTACCGTTCTTCGGTGGATATGGCGAGTGAGCGCGGTGCCTTTGAGATCTACAGTTTCAACAAGGAGAAAGACAATCCCTTTATCAATCGCCTGGGCAAGGAGGATCCTTCCCTTCTCGAGGACATGAAGAAGCATGGACGAAGGAATATATCCCTGCTTACCATTGCCCCCACCGGAACCACTTCCCTGATGACCCAGACCACTTCCGGCATTGAGCCGGTATTCCTGCCAGCCTACAAGCGTCGTCGTAAGGTCAATCCGAACGATAAGGAAGCCAATATTACTTATGTGGACGAGGTGGGTGACAGCTGGGAAGAGTACAATGTATTCCACCATAATTTCCTCACCTGGCTTGAGGTCAATGGCATGGATCCCGAAGAGGTGAAGGGCTTCTCCGAGGAGGATGTGGCAGAGCTGGTAAAGCGTTCACCTTATTACAAGGCCACTTCCAACGATGTGGACTGGCTGCAGAAAGTGAAAATGCAGGGGGCCATTCAGAAATGGGTCGATCATTCCATCAGTGTTACCATTAACCTGCCTTCGGATGTGAAGGAAGAGCTGGTGGGAGACCTTTATGTGAATGCCTGGAAGAGTGGTTGCAAGGGGGTGACAGTTTACCGTGACGGATCCAGAGGCGGTGTACTTATTTCCAATGACAAGAAGAAGGAAAAGCCGGCAACTGAAATGCCCACCAAGCGCCCTGCCGAGCTTGATGCCGAGATTCTTCGCTTTAAGAACAACGACGAGGACTGGATTGCCTTTGTAGGCTTGCTCGATGGCCAGCCCTATGAGATCTTTACCGGCCGGAAAGAGGAGGATACCTTCCCCATTCCGAACAAGGTGAAAAAGGGAAAGATTCTGAAAATCAGGAATGAAGATGGCACAAAGCGTTACGACTTCCAGTATGTCGATAAGTATGGTTACCAGGTCACCATGGGGGGGCTTTCCCATCAGTTCAACAGCGAGTTCTGGAACTATGCCAAACTGATCTCCGGCGTACTGAGGCATGGCATGCCCGTTCTCGATGCTGTCAACCTGGTTTCTTCACTTCGACTCAACAACGAATCCATCAACACCTGGAGTGCGGGTGTAGTCAGGGCGCTGAAGAAGTATATTCCCGATGGAACCAAGGCCAAAACCGGCCAAAAGTGCGAGGAATGCAGCTCCGACAAGCTGATCTACCAGGAGGGTTGCCTGATCTGTACAGAGTGCGGCTCGTCCAAGTGCGGATAGGCCGTTCGGTTCCTACTCAATGAGCAGGGGCGTGGAATACCGGCTCAGGTCCTTAAATCTCAATTGAAGAATGTAATAACCTGCAGGCAGCGCAGGAAGTGTGTAGCTGCCTTCCCTTTGTTCTTGCCAGTGGGCCACTTCCCGTCCGGTTTGGTCGCAGAGCCCGATATGGCTTAAGCCGGCATCAGCTGGTTTGCGGATGCTGAAATGGCTGCTTGCGGGATTGGGGAAGACCTCTATTGCCGTAAAATGACCGGTATTGTGGCGGTCCTCGCCAAGCGGAATACCCTTCCTGAATCTGGCACTGAATTCCTGAAAATAGGCATTGGCTACCCCCTGGTCATGGACAATAAGGGTGTTTTCGTCGTTTCGCAGTTCGGCCGAATTGCTCCAGTTATGGGACCCGGTTAGCAGCAGAGGATCCTTTTCAGCCATATTCTGGTCTACGATCATGTATTTATGATGAAGCAGCCCGTCGCCCTTATGCTTCTTTACAACAATGCCTTCTTCCGCCAGCAACTGCTTTAGTACCGCTTTTCCATGTTGGTCGGAGTCATCAATAATGATCTGCACCTCGCAGCCCTTTCTTCGTGCCGCAATCAGTGCAGAGGCAATGTCCGGGCGGGTAATCAGCATAGTGGCCACATCCACCGTCGAAGTGGCACTGTTAATCGCGTGAATAATATGCGAGTTGGTGCCATCGGTCGGACTAAAATAGAGTTCTGCGGGTCTGCCACCGATGAGGAAATCGTGTGGTGTATTGTCCGTTTTATCGGGGCCGAAACGCGCATTGTCGGGATCGGGTTGGCTTCCCCCGCTGCCAAACATTTCCTCGAACTCCATGGTATAAGCCAGAGCCAGGCTCTGGTCCTGAATAACAATCACATTATTCGGGTCCACCTTGATCTGGTTTTCGGTCAGATTCGTAGAACCGGTCCAGACCAGCGGCCTGTCAGGGTCTTCCGACCTCGCATCAATCACGATAAATTTATTGTGCATGATGCCGTAATCGGGATAGAGGGCTTGAGGGCTCGCGATTTTTCCGATGGCCGAATGAAGAGATCCTACGCCCACCGGATAGCTATCTTTATTGTAAACCACCCGTACCCTTACCCCTCTGTTGTGGGCTCTGTTCAGGGCTCCTGTGATGCTGGCGAGCCGGGTGTCATTGATGTTGTAGATGGCCATGTCGATGCTCTCTTCGGCTGCTTCGATACAGGTGATGAGCTCATCGTCGAGGTTCCCGGCTACATATTCGGGTTCAAGCAAAGCGAGTGAGACACTTTCATCGATGGCCCTGTTGAAGAGTACCCTGATCTCTCCCGTTGAATTGGAGCCGGTCATGTAGGTCCCCCTGGGAGCCCAGGCGGTATCGTTTTCTCTGACCGAGAAGGCCCGGGCATAGAGCAGTTCAGAGGGTCGGAAACCATTCAGACTGATTTGGTGCGTGGTGCTGCTTCCCGGAACGCTCAACAGGCCCAGTTCCAACTCCGGGCTCCGTCCGTAAAGCAGGGCTGTGCTTCCCGCCGAGTCGGTCTCCCAGCTGAGGCTAAAACCGCCGTTGTTGATTTCCCCGCAGCTCACCAGCCCCAGGATGCGAATGCGCCCCGGGGGCTGTATATCGTACACATCGCGTGGGAGCAGCTGATATCTATCCCGATAGGCCCCCAGAGCTCCGGTAAGGTCTACAGTACCTGCAGGGATGGCCATTCCGATTAGGGGAGAGCCCTGGTCGTTGATGTAAACCTGGCCCGGTTCACCCGAGGCTTCAAAGCTGTAGGCCCTTCTGCTGAAGGTCCCGGTCGATTTAAAGCGGGCAGCTTTGACCCTGACGAGCATGCCTTCATATTCTTCCTTGAATTGAGAGGGGCTCAGTTCAAGGGGACTTGGTTCGTGGCCCGAAGAATGAATATGGAAGGAACTGACAGGATCGATTTCGAGCAGGTTCTCATAGTCCTTGAGGGTGCCGCTTACGGTAATGCTGTCGCCTCGTTTTACGTCCTTCAGCATTTCTGAATACACGGCGATGCCGGCGCTTTCGTCCTGCATGTACCTTATAGTGCCCAGCTCATCTCCGTTGCTCACGATTCCCGAGATGCTTACCTTGCTTCCAGGGTTCATTGCCCTGGCAGCCGCTATATTTTCCTGTGCATCCAGTATATGCGCAGGCTGCAGGAGCAGGACGCCGGCGCAAAAGAGCATCGTGGCCCCTGTTCTTTTCAGTTCCATCATCCTGTAAAAATAAGGAATGATTGTCTTAGACAAGTGCAGCATGGCCTACCACCCCCTTCATCGCTGATTTTACCGGCTCAGCCGGCAAAAGTAGGCTTCTTCAGGGGGTGGTGGGCCATGCTTCCTGCGGTATCTCAGGAAATAACCCCGAGTTCCTTACCGACCTTTGTAAATGCTGCGATGGCCCGATCGAGGTGTTCCCTGCTGTGTGCAGCCGACAATTGCACACGGATGCGGGCCTGGTCCCGTGGTACTACGGGGAAATAGAAACCGATTACGTAGATGCCTTCATCCAGCAGACGGGCTGCAAAATCCTGCGAAAGCCTGGCATCGTAGAGCATGACTGCACAGATTGCCGACTGGGTGGGCTTGATGTCGAAGCCGGCTGCATTCATCTTTTCGACAAAGTAATCGGTATTGCTATGGAGCCTGTCCTGCAATTCGCTGGTTTCATCCATCATGTCGAACATGCGGATGCCGGCAGCGGCCACAGCAGGCGGAATGGAGTTGGAGAAGAGGTAGGGGCGGGAACGCTGCCTGAGCATCTCAATGATCTCCTTGCGCCCGGTGGTAAAGCCACCGATTGCCCCACCGAAGGCTTTTCCAAGCGTACCTGTGATAATATCAACCTGTCCGCGCAGATCGAAGAGTTCGGTAACCCCGCGTCCGCTTTTGCCGACCACGCCGGCCGAGTGGCATTCATCCACCATGACCATGGCATCGTATTTCTCGGCAAGTGCGCAGATGCGGTCCACAGGAGCCACATTTCCATCCATGGAGAAGACCCCGTCTGTAACAATAATGCGGAAGCGCTGCTCTTGTGCGGCAATCAGCTGGGCTTCCAGGTCATCCATGTCAGCGTTCTTGTAACGGTAACGTTTCGCCTTACAGAGCCTTACCCCGTCGATGATGGAAGCGTGGTTCAGGGCATCCGAGATGATGGCATCTTCATCGCTGAGCAGGGGTTCAAAAACACCGCCGTTTGCATCGAAGCAGGCGGCATAGAGGATGGTATCCTCTGTTCCGAAGAAGGCCGCAATTTTTTGCTCGAGAGTTTTATGCAGGTCCTGGGTCCCGCAGATGAAGCGAACAGAGGACATGCCGTAGCCATGACTGTCGAGGGCATCCTTGGCTGCCTGAACAAGTTCGGGATGGTCCGACAGACCCAGGTAGTTGTTGGCGCAGAAGTTCAGGACCTTCGCGCCATTGCTAAGTTCGATCCCGGCGTTTTGCGGGGATGCGATAATGCGTTCAGACTTAAACAATCCGGCTTCTTTGATTTGTTTGAGTTCTTCCTGAAGATGCTCCTTGATTTTTCCGTACATGATCTTTTCTTTGGATTTGACCCGAAAATAGGGCATTCCACATCCCCAAAAAATGATTAAGAACAGTTATATTTAATTTCATGAGGAAGATTGTGGTACTTAGTGGCCTCTTGCTTTTGCCCATGCTCCAGGCAGAAGCCCAGGACAAAGCCATTTACAGGGCCTATGTGGAAATCAGGATGGATCAATGGCTGCAACGGATGGAGCAGATGGAGCGGTCCTGTGCCCTGAAACGTGACCGGGACGAGTGTTATGAGTTGTTGGTGGCACGCTATGGCTATGTGGCCTACTGTATTTCAGTGGGAAGGAAGAAGGACGCTCGGGAAATATGGGAAAAAGCCCTCGGACAGGCTGCCTGGATGAGCAAACGTTACAGCAACGATGCCAGGGTATTCAGTCTGCAGGGGGCCATACATGGCTATGGGGCTGTGATGGAGCCATTCAGGGCTCCCGGACACGGGAAGAGGGCCCGGGTAGCCTGCGACAAGGCCATCGCACTCGATTCGCTCGAACCCATGGCCTGGATGGAACAGGCCCACATGGCCCACCATGCCCCTCCCATTCTTGGAGGATCGAAGCCTCGGGCCATCCGTTACTATACCCGTGCAATTCAGTTGTTTGAAGACCACCCGGAGAAGCTTCCGGGAAACTGGCTCTACCTGAACTGCCTTGCTGGTCTGGCCCAGGTCTTTGAAGAGGAGGACCAGATGCAACGGGCCGGGGCCCTTTACCGAAAGATTCTTCGTATTGAGCCTGATTTTTCCTGGGTGAAGGATGATCTCTATCCGGCCTGGAAGGAAAAGCAGGGGCGCAATAGCAGCCCCTAGGCCCTCATTTTCTATCTTTGTCCAAATTTCATGTCTATGAGCTCAAATGTCAGGGTAAGATTTGCACCCAGCCCGACCGGCCCGCTTCACATCGGCGGACTCCGAACCGCACTCTTCAATTACCTATTTGCCCGTAAACTGGGCGGAAGCTTCATTCTGAGGATCGAAGATACTGATCAGACGCGTTTCGTGCCCGGGGCTGAGGACTATATCAGAGAGGCTTTAAAGTGGTGCGGGCTGGAGCCCGATGAGGGGCCCGAAAGGGGGGGTGGTTTTGGACCCTACCGCCAGTCGGAACGGAGGGCGCAATACCAGGCTTATGCCCTGGAGCTGATCGAAAAGGGGCAGGCCTACTATGCCTTCGATACCCCGGAGGAGCTTGATGCCCTGCGGAAGGACTATGAATCACGTGGCGAAACCTTCGTCTATGATGCCACAGTGAGGGAAACACTGCGCAATTCCCTGAGCCTTGAAAAGGAAGAGACTGCCCGCCTTCTCGACGAAGGACAGCCCTTTGTTATCCGCTTTCGCTTTA
>PDRI01000017.1 GCA_002748055.1 Bacteroidota bacterium
AAAAGAGGGGCCGGGGGAAGCATCATCACGAATAACAAAAGAACCAGCCCGCTGAATGGGGGCTGGTTCCTGAAGCGATTGTTCATCACCTGATCCTGTTTATCAGTCAACAAAATCCCAGACGATGGCGATGTATCCGGTGGAAGTGGGAGCCGGATCAGCCGGAAAGTCGGTAACGATCAGCTTTACAAGTCGGCCTTCACGCGTTTTGATGACCCATACGGGCTCATTTTCGACTACATCATCTTTGGCCGGGTTTTTCCAGTTGATTCCGATAACAAGTTTGCCATACTCGGCCATCAGCTTACCCATAAGGGGTTTTCCTGTAGTCCCTTTGGGGACACTCGTGATATCGAAACCGGGATCATCATTTTGAAAATCAAAGTCCTCGATATTCGAGCTATTGAGTGCATTAAAGGCTGTGATCCCTTTGCAGCAGGTATCCACACTGGAATAGTTTACCGCTTGTACTGAATTGTCGTAGAGCTTCATGTAGGGTGCGCCACCCAGGCTTCCATCGGGCTTTTCTCCCTTGATGGTTTTAATTACGAGGTCTTCCTCAAAGTTGGTAACGGTAGTGGAATCCATGTTGTTTCCCCCGCCTTTTCCGTCGTTATACTCGAAATCAAACCCCACTCCGCCGGGATTTCGACTGGCACAAATCAGATAAGGTGATTCCAGTGCAACAAACTTCCCATCGTTGGGATCGGGATCATCCTTCCCCTTATTGTCACAGGAAACAAACAGGCTTCCACTACAGAAAGCCAGCGCGAAGAATAGTAAGAATCTGCTTTTCATTTCTATCTTATTTAGCTTAAAACAACAAGCGCTAAACAAAGCTAAAACCATGGAAACATCCTATCCCCAATACTCAGGGTATTGGGGAATAAATCTCACTAATAGTAAGGAGGTTTATTCAGGGATGTAAATGATTTCGCCATTTTCCAGCTGGTAGGCAGTTCCAACGCGTTTTCCTTTGAATCCACTTTGATCCTGGTTTTCAGATGCCTGGTATGATTCGATTTTCTCTCCTTTCTTGGTGATAATGACCATTTCCCTGGTTCCGGGATTCTTAACCATGGTGAAGTCCTCTTTGGAAAAGAACTCGTTCATGTTGTATCTTGCAACCAATGCCACCATCAGGGCAAGGGCAAAAACCATGGAAACATCGAAGAGATTGGTAAGCACCGACATGGGATCCTGGTCCTCGTCTTTGTTTATGAGCCTTCTTTTTCTCCTCATGGCCTTTAGTCCTTATTGAGTGATTCCGAGATGTAATCAAGGGTGTTCAAATCGTCGGCGTACCAACGTTGTTTTACCTGAAGGGTAATGAATCCGACCGCTCCAGTGAAAATGCCGACTACGGTTGTCGCAAAAGCCACCTGCATATTGCTTGCCATGGAGGCCACATCGCCAGAGGCCAGCCCAACCAGCGCAGGCCCCATGGGGATCAGGGTCCCCATCAGCCCAAGCATGGGGCCCAGTTTGGTCAGCATCTTCGATCGGCCCATGTCCTTGTCGGCAGCGACTTCAAAGTCTCCGATCAGTTTGTGCATAAGGGCCGTATCGACATCCTTTTTCATCATCTGGCCGATGGTCCTTACAAAGGGGTCTTTGGTATTCTCAGTATTGCTCTGCTCACCGATTGCATAGTACTTCACCTTCGCCTGCTGCAGTTTTTGCTTGAGCGCTTTGTTTTGTTTTCGCCGGTTCAGGTATTGTCCATAGAAGCTTCCTCCCATGATCAGGGACCAAACGAAGAAGATCAGCAAGAGGATGATGACCGGCACCAGCAGGCCGGTGGATATCCAGTATAGCGCATTTGTAATCAAATCCATGTTTCTCTGTTTTGTTATTTCCTTTTAATTCTGTAGATCACCATTCCCGCAAATGCCCCGGCCATTGCAAGGGCCAGGAATCCAAGGGTTTGGAAGAGCAGAGCTACCTGAGGCGCCCGGGCCGGAGCCGAACCATAAAGGGCTGCATTCAATACCACTGCCAGGATCAAGAGCAGTACATTGGTCAGGAATTTCAGTTCGTAGCGCCCTTCAACATCGGGCATTCCCTTTTTTATACCCCAGGAAATCAGGCCAATGCTTGCGCTGAGCGAGACAGCCGTGAGGGCTGCCAGAAGGGGGAAGGGGCGTCCGGGGAAGTTGCTAAACACCTTTAATTCAATGTAAAATACCGCAGCGATCATCAGCACGCCCGGAGTGAGCTTCAGGATTTTCTTCCATTTTCTTTTTCTCTCGGCAAAGAGATTGTCCAGCATGGCGATGCTGACCAGGAGCCCGCCAAGGGCTTCAAAGGTGATTAGCACAGCGATGTTAGCCACCTGGCCCGGGTTGGACAGGACCTTTTCAAAGGCCTTGCTTTCGAGCAGGATAATCAGGGGATAAAAGGCCAGGGCTATTATTCCTGCAAAGAGGGAATAGAACAGTATTCCGCGCCAACTCGAGAAGAATCCGGCCTTTAGACAGTATTTTAACAAGGCCAGAATCAGGATCAGCTGGAAGAGAGTCTCCATGAATCTATTTGAATTTGAACAGCTTCCAGGAATCCACTGCAAGCAGGATGCCGACCAGGAAAAGGACGGGTATCACAAACAGCGTAGTGGGGTCCACTTTTTCGCTGATGAAGAACTCACTGAGATGGCCTGTACCCACCAGCAAGGCCACTCCTGCCAGGACAAGGTTAATGATGCGTCCGGCCTTGTTATTGAGATAATTGACCGAGACAATGGCACTAACGGGGAGCAGGAAGGCAAGCCCCAGAATCCAGACCATTGATGCAGGCATCTCGCCTGTTGCATCGGGCCGCGTGATCTCGATGCCGTAAAAAATGGGCACCAGGTGAAGGAGGGGGTCAAGGATGAGACCGCAGAGGATGATCATCCATAAAAAGGATATTCTGGATATGGCTGTAGTTTCTTTCATGGTTCTGGTATGGGTTTAGTGTCTTCTTCTGATGACAAAGAACAAAATAAATAATACGATCACTGCAAAAACAACCACGAGCGAAAGCTTACGCTGCTTGTCCGGGGATGCTTTTCGATCGGATTTTGTTTGGTTTTCGACCTTTTCCAGGACCACCTTTTCCTGGTTTTCATTGATAGAGGCTTTCCGTTCAGCTTCAATGGCCTGCTGGTAGTTTTCGGCCTGATCGGCGGGAAGCTGCTTTGAAATGAAGGTCCTCAAAAGGGCATTGTCGCATACAAACCCCGAGCAACCGGCCTCGTATTCGGTGACCAGCCCGGCATGCAGTTCTGCAAGGGCTTTCAGCTGGGCACTGCTGGCCTTCCAGTAGCCCTTGCGGGCTGTTTCCAGCATAACCGAAGTCATTTCCTGAAGCGCATAGGGGTTTTCTTCTTCAAAGCGTTCCCTGACTCCCAGGTCGTATATGTCTTCTACATAGACGTCGAAGTAGTTGTTCCAGATGTGCTGATCAATGGCATCGGGCTTCATTACGTTCCATCCATAGGTATTGCGGAAGGTCTCTGCAAATTCTTCCATCGAAGAGGCCTCTCCCGCGAGTAATTCACCGATGTATTTCGGATTGAATACCGTGGAATTGGTTTCAACACCTATGGCTTTCTTCAGCTCCTGCATCTTGGGTCGGCTGGTATTTCGAAAATCGTTGAAGTAGGCGGTTGGGTCATTCCCGGTTACATGCCTGATAGTCAGGTTCATGCCGCCCATAAACTCGTAAACATGATCTAAGCTGAGCGGGCCCCAGGTATTGGAGGACCGGGGCTGCACCACCGTTTCGGTTTCCTGCAGGGCTGCCTGGAAAATACCTTCGCGGAACATTCCCCAGTTTTCACCCTTTTCGTAGATGGCTCCCATATTGTTCAGGTACTGGCGGGCGATTTCTTCCTCGTCTTCCCAGGCATCTCCTTTTTCAACCAGCGACATGATGCCCGTACCATAATTGCCGTTCACCCCTCCAAAGATTCTTTTGGAAGCATAGCTGCGGGCATCAAGAGGAGAGAACCCCTGGTCGAGCAGGTATTTCTCACTGGTCAGGATTCCCGATTTCACATAGTTCAGGCTGTCGGCATCTTTTGCATCTGCAGCCATGGCAATGGCGCGGTTGATCAGATCGAGGCGCGAGGCCGCGAGGTCACGCAACTGTCCCGAGGTCTGGATTACCACATCGATACGGGGGCGCCCCAGCCGATCCATGGGAATCAGTTTCAGGTTACGAACCGAACCAAAACCATCCCGAATTGGTTCCACACCAAGCAGATACAGAATCTGGGCGATGGTAGCGCCCTCGGTGGAAATGAAGTTGGTGGACCAAAGGGTGAAAGAAATCTTCTTTGGATAGTGGCCCTTGAGTGCGTATTCTTCTTTCAGGAGGGATTCGGCCAGGCGTTTCCCTACTTTCCATGCTTCTTCAGATGGTGTACGTTCGGCATCCACAGAGTACATATTTCTTCCTGTCGGGAGTGCAGCCGGGTTTACGATTGGGTCTCCGCCCGAGGAGGGGGAGGTAAAACCACCATCCAGGGCATTAAGTATCGAAGCCAGTTCAGCCTTCGGACTTTCGCCAAGTTTTTCCAGAACCCGATAGGCCTTATTCAGTCCACGTTCAATTTTCAGGACTGCACGAGCGTAGTCTGCTTCCTTTGCCTTGACTTTGGCCAACTGACGTTCCAGTAGCGAAATCGAGCTTTTAAGTGCTGTATTCCAGGCTTCCTGATTGCCTTCATATTGCCCATAAACCGCTTCCTGGCAATGGCTGAAACATGCACTGTTGGCCTGGATGAATTTCAGGCCTCGTATCCCTTTCGAGAGTTCCTGTTTGTCCTTCGGAAGCATGTCTTCCTCTAAACCCGACAGGGCTTTTTCCATCCATCCGGCCAGGACTTTATCGTCGCATTGGAGCGCCCTTTCCTTCATCAGGGCTACATGCTGTTTTTCAATTCTTTCGGCAAGCCCTTCATCCTTGAGAAGCTCAAAAACCCGGGTTTTTGTAAGGCTGTCCTGCATGAGTTGCAACAATTCCAGCATTTCCTCCTGGGTTCCCACCGAAATCATTTCGTACATCTCGGGGGCCATGTTTTTCATTCTTTCAGCCATCTTTTTGGCCTTTCTTCGGTCATTCTCGTCGAGAAGTCCGGTGGCCTTTTCGAAAAGTTGTTCCGATTCCAGGCTTTCGATGTATTCCCGGTTCTTCTCTTCACTGCAAAGCCTGGCAACCAGGGCCGGCAATTGATCTGCATCCCGCGCATCTACTCCGGTTTTCCCTTTGTCTGTACCAAAGCTCATCATCAGGCCCATCAGGTCGACCTCCTTGTTCTCTTCTTCCCACTGATGGGCCATGCTTCGGTCCTTTTCGCTGAGTACCCGGGAAATGACGGTTTGCGCATTCGCGCCTTCCAGTATTTGGCTCACCAGTTCGGAGGCTTTCGGCCTGTAGTTTTTGGATACAAACAACCCGTCCTGGAACTCTTCGTTACTGATCTTTCCCTTTTGCAGGTCCAGATCAGCCATTGCGAATGCCACCGGGTCGATGGATACCAGCAAAGCGGTGTTTCGCTGTTTCTCCGGGGTATAGGGTATGCCCATGGTGTAGAGCCCGGCGCCCACCTTGGATTGTTCGATTTCTTCCAGGTATTCGTGGATGGTATGCATTTCCTCATGGCCGTAGGGCCGGGTTGAATCCAGTCCCAGGGTAAGGTGCATTTCCATTTTTTCGGCCAGTTCTTTGGTCGATGCTGCATATTGTTCTTTGACCGGCCCGTCGGGAAGGGCACTGTATCTGTGCAGTTTATCATGGATGATTACCAGCTCATCACGCAAGCCGCTCTTCATGAAGGGAGGGGTCAGGTGGGTGAGCAATGTTGCATAGGATCTGCGTTTGGCTATGATGCCTTCGCCAATATTGCTGATGGTATAGTTATAGAAGTGGGGGACGGGCCCGATTAGCCGGTCGGCCCAATCGTAATCTGAAAGGGCTACCTGCTTCCCGGGTGTGAACTCCAGGCTTCCGTGGGTGCCGAAATGCATGATGGCATCGGCCTGGAAGCCGTATCTGGTCCACAGGTAAGAAGCGATATAGGTATGAGGAGGCGCAGTTTTTGCCCCATGTACCAGCTTCTGGGTGTTGTCTCCGATTCCGGGGAGTGGCTGTGGCAGGAGAACCACATTTCCGAAGCGCAGGGCTGTTACGGCCAGGTATTCCTTTCCACCCTTTTCCACGCGCATATAGGATCCGGGGGGCGGGCCGTATTTCTCCACTACCCGGGTGTACAGGTCCGAAGGCATGGCTTCCAGAAACCATGCCTTGTAGGTCTCAGCTTCGACCAGTACCGGGTCTCCGGTTTCCAGGTATTCACTGAATGCACCGGGGGCGCGCACAATATCGTTGCCGAACAGCTCGCAGAAAACTATCTCACCACCTGTGACCCCCGTCTCAACGCGGAGCAGAGTCTGGAGGTTGCCTTTCAGATCGCGGAAATGCTTCGCCCGTAATACACCCTCTGAAAATTCC
>PDRI01000018.1 GCA_002748055.1 Bacteroidota bacterium
TAACCGTATGGGTGGCCTCCTCCGTGGAGAGACTGCATGTTTCCGGGGAAGGCCCCTGTCCCCGGCTTTCGCTGATAAAGTAATAGCCTTTCCAGGAATAGGGATGCAGGTTTTGCCTCAGAATACCCAGGCTTTCATCATAGTCCCATTTTACCGGTCCCTGCGCATAGAACAGGAGCTGATCGCCCGGGCCAAAGACGCCGTCGCTTCCCTTGGAAAAATAGAGGGGGACTGCTTCCAGATCGTCGCAATAACCTTCCGAAAACTTTTCCGGCAATTGGCTTGCACCGGCACCGAACAGGCTTACAGAAGCCGGGTTGGAGATGCCCAGCTCTTTTAGTTCTTCCCAGGAGATTTGGTGTATGCCACTTTCACTTACAGCAATCCTGTACCATTGCCCTTCAGCCAGAACGGACTGGGATTTCCATTCGCCGTTGATGTCGCGCTTCATCGGGGCGAGCTGAACTTCACTGTCGGTTTTCAGGCTGAAAGAACTCAGCCGCCTGACTTCTCCCTCCCTGGTGCGGATGAAGGGGAGGACCTTAATCATCAGGTAGTCTTTCCCGGCTTCCCGGGCCAGTTCATATTCGAGCAGGGGTTGCTCCTCCAGCTTTCCGAGCTGGGCCCCGGGGAGTTTTTCCTCTTCCAGCGCTTCGCTTTTAAACTCAGTGATATGTACAAGGGGAAGCCTGTCTTTCCCGGTCCATGCTCTTCGAATCGAAAAATAGGGTAACGAATTCTCCCCATCTGCGTATAAGGCCTTGGGGAAATGGAGGGGGGTGGCCGATTGATCCCATTGAAGGACAATGGTTTCGCTCTGGGCCAAAAGCAGCACAGGGAAGAGGGACAGGAGGAGAAAGAAGGTTTTTTTCATCTGTGATTGATAAAACTAGGAATAAAACGACAGAGCCTGCGTTTTAGTTCAGGAGAAAGTAAAAAAGGCGCAGAGATATCAGATAATCGTGAAAGGAATTGCCGTATACAGGGGCTGGTTTTGGATGCTGGTGATTGGAGCCGGCCCGGGGGTGCTTCATGCACAGGATCCCCTCTATTCTCAGTTTTTTGCGAATCCCCTGCACCTGAATCCTGCCCTGACCGGAGTAGAGGGAGCGATGAAGTTTCATCTGGGGTACCGGAACCAGTGGCCCGGGGAGACCGATACCTATGTAAGTTACCATGCTTCTTTGCAGAAATATATGCCGGGGATTAAGAGCGGACTGGGCTTCCTGGCGATGAACGACCGGCAGGGAGGGGGTGTGTTCAATACCACGTCGGCAGCTTTGGTATATGCCTATCATTTGAAAGTGACCCGGCAGATGATTGTCACTGCCGGATTTCAGGCAGGAGCCGGACAATTGAATCTGCGTATCGACAAGCTGGTGCTGCCCGACCAGTTGGCGGGCAATACGGGAAACGACCTGCGTGCTTTCTCGAAGCTTTATCCCGATTTTGCCCTTGGAGCAGCGGTCTTCATCGGGGCGTTTTACGGGGGCATTGCGGTGCAGCATGTCCTCGAGCCTTACAGTTCGCCGGGCCGCGACCCCAATACCAGGGTCAGTCGCAAGTATACCCTGCATGCCGGGGCCCTGATCCCCATCTACGAAAGGCGCCTTGGAAAGGAGGTGCTGCAGCTTTCACCCAATCTGGTTTTTATGCAACAAGATGTTTATCAGCATATGAATTACGGTGTTGAGCTGCGATCAAACCGACTGGTGGGCGGGGTCTGGTTGCGCCAGGACCTGGCGTTTTCTTATGCCTCGCTGATCTTTTCGGTGGGCTATGGGAATGAACAAATTCGCTTGAGATACAGTTACGATACGAAACTGTCGGCACCTTCTGTGAATATTCCGACCATGGGAGCTCATGAACTTTCTATGGTTATTGTTGTGGAAAAGCTTTATAAATCAACGAAACGCAGGGCAATAAAATGCCCGAAATTTTAGTTAGTTTTGGTATAAGTTTCTATCTTAGCCCTTGTTTTAAAATGAAAGAACTAAACATGAAAGCCATGAAAATGATGATGAGACTGATTCCCCTTGTTCTTGTTGCTTTTGCGCTCTGGGGGTGTGGCGGAAAGGATATTACTTCTTCTGGCAAGGCTTCCACCACCACCGGTTGGGCCTACAATGATCCCTCCAATGGTGGATTTGCAGTGAAAACGTCAGTGGAGCAGGAAACCGGACCAGGTCTTGTGCTGATTGAAGGAGGCACCTTTACCATGGGGCGTACCCAGGACGATGTGCTCTACGAATGGAACAACATGCCCCGCAGGGTTACGGTCAGTTCGTTTTACATGGACATGACGGAAATCAGAAACGTGGACTACAGAGAGTATATCAACTGGTTGAGCAGGGTTTTCTGGGAGAATAACCCCCAGGTGGTCAATGCTGCATTGCCCGATACACTGGTTTGGCGCGACCCAATGGCATACAATGAGCCTTATGTTGAGTACTATTACAGGCATCCCTCTTTTAACGAGTATCCCGTAGTTGGTGTAAACTGGCTGCAGGCGAATGACTACTGCATCTGGCGTACCGACAGGGTGAATGAAATGGTTCTTGTGGACATGGGGCATATCGAGTTGTCGACCGAGCAGAAAGATGAGAACAACTTTAACACAGAGGCCTATATTTACGGGATCTACAATCCCAACATTATAGAGGAAATTCCCAGTCTTGATCCCGACAAACCCGCCAGGCGGATCAATGTCGAGGACGGCATCCTCCTGCCGAAGTACAGGCTTCCAACCGAAGCAGAGTGGGAGTTTGCGGCCCTTGGTCTTATTGGCAACTCCGTTGATGAGCTTGTTTGGGAGCGCAGAACCTATCCCTGGAACGGACACAATGTGCGCAATGACAATCCCCGGAACATGGGAGAAATGCGGGCAAACTTTGTCCGGGGCAAGGGTGACATGATGGGGGTTGCAGGAAGCCTGAATGATGCAGGCTCTATAACGGTACCTGTGATGTCGTACTGGCCAAATGACTACGGACTTTACTGTATGGCCGGGAATGTCAACGAGTGGGTTCAGGATGTGTATCGGACAATGTCTGCCGAGGATGTCTCCGACTTCAGGCCGTTCCGGGGGAACCAGTTCGACAAGATGGTGCTGGATGCCAGTGGCCTTCCCGAGATGGACTCCCTTGGACGGATCAAGCGTGAGGCCATTACAGAAGCGGATGCCGAAGGCCGGTTCAATTACAGGAAGTCGGATTACCGGAATTATATGGATGGTGACAAGGAGTCTGTGTTCACAGAAGGAGACAGATCATCACAGGAGTATATTGGTTCCGGCAGCATGTATGTGAACCGGGAAAATGAGCGTATCTCTCTCCTGAACGACCAGGTCAGGGTTTACAAAGGCGGATCCTGGAAGGACAGGGCCTACTGGTTAAGCCCCGGAGAGCGTCGTTATCTGATCGAGACCGAGTCGCGCGACGACCTGGGTTTCCGTTGTGCAATGACCCGTGTGGGTACACCAACCGGATTGTAAAAAAATGAAGATCTTTGAGAAGGGCTGTTTCATTCGGAACAGCCCTTCTTTTTGCCCTGAAAATGCATAGAATCGAAGAACTATATGAGGCCTTTCTTCAGTCCTCGGGTGTATGTACCGATACCCGGTCCGGCTTGGAGAACAGCATATTCATTGCCTTGAAGGGTGAGCGCTTCGATGCGAATGATTTTCTGCCCCAGGCCCTGGCCGGTGGATGCAGCCTGGCAGTTTGTGACCGCAAGACGGATTTGAAAGACGAAAGGATAGTGCTGGTCGAAGACGGACTCACTTGCCTGCAGGAACTGGCCGCTTTTCATCGCAAAGAGCTGGGGATTCCTGTCCTGGGTATTACCGGGAGCAACGGCAAAACAACCACCAAGGAACTGGTGGCAGCCGTATTGTCGGGGCGATACAAGCTCCTGGCGACCCGGGGGAATCTGAATAACCACATCGGTGTTCCCCTGACCCTCCTCTCCCTGAAGGATGAGGAACTCGCCGTGCTTGAGATGGGAGCGAATCACCCTGGAGAGATTGCGAAGCTTGCCGAAATTGCCGCCCCGGATCTTGGCCTGATTACCAATGTAGGCAAGGCCCACCTGGAGGGATTTGGTTCTCCGGACGGTGTGCTGAGGGCCAAAAGCGAGCTTTATGCCTATTTGGCAGCAAGCGGAGGCTCTGCCATTGTGGATGGAAGTGACCATGTCCTTGTTGAACGTGCCCGAAGTTGCGGGGTCGACTGCAAGCGTGTGGGGCCGGGACTCGAGTTGCCGCTGAATATCCGGATACTGAAACAGGCCCCCTTTCTGGAGCTTATCATGGAGACAGGTGAGGGGGAGTTTCGGATTCCCACCGCACTGGTAGGGGCTTACAATCTTCAGAACATTAAGTATGCTGCTGCGCTGGGGCTGTACTACGGGATTGAGCCCAAAGAAGTGGCCCGGGCGATTTCTTCTTACCGGCCCGAAAACCAACGCTCCCAGTTTATAAAAGGTGCGCGCAACCACATCGTACTCGATGCATACAATGCCAATCCGACCAGTATGCGCAAGGCCATAGGGGATTGGCTGGCTTATGCATCAACGCCCCGTATGCTCATTCTGGGAGACATGGCAGAGCTTGGTAAAGAAGCGGGGGAGGAGCACCGGATGCTTGTAGACTGGCTCGGCGAGCTGCCCATAGACCGGATACTACTGGCCGGCCCTCATTTTTGCGCTGCAGGAAATGGATCGGACCGGGTCCGGGTCTTTTCTGACAGGGCTGCCCTGGAGCAGGAGCTTCGGGCGGCTGAACCATCGGCTTTCCATATTCTGGTGAAGGGAAGCCGGAGTATGGCCATGGAGAAAATTCTCCCATACATCGATTAGCAGGCGAAGATTCCCCACGCCTGTGCAAGGGAAAACAGGGAGGTGATTTCAGGCTCGGTTACGGACTCCCATCCCCCCTTCAAAAACCTCGATCATTTGCTGTCCCGGGAATAGTGGACTTGTTCAGCCTAGCTGTACAGGAAGCGCTTGATCTTCTGGGTGGGTGTCTTTTCAAAGGGCTGCAACTGGAGGATCATGCTCTGCAGCCTGGAATTCCGGGCAACATGTTCATTCACGTGTGCCAATAATTCATCCAGGATTTCTTCAGTTTTGGTCTGCATCGCGGCCTGGAAATCATTTGCGTTCTCTTCCAGGTACTTGAATTGTTCTTCCAGTACTTCGGCTTTCAGGTTGACCAAGGCTACGAGTTTGCCTTTGTATTGCATAACAAGCGACTCGTTGACCAGTTCTTCGCTGTTGATTACCGCTTCAATTTCCTCGGGGTAGATGTTTTCCCCGTTGGGTCCGAGGATCATGTTCTTAATCCGGCCCCGGATATAGATAACTCCGTTTTTGTTCATGTAGCCGAGGTCACCGGTGCGAAAATAGCCATCATCGGTGAAAGCTTCTCCGGTTCTTTCCTCGTCCTTGTAATAGCCCCGCATGATATTGGGGCCTGTGACCACGATTTCGCCCTCACCTGTTTGCGGATCGGGCTCATGAATGCGAATGTCACAGCCGGCCATGGTTGTACCGACCGACCTGAAAACCTGGGCTTTGGGGCTAAATCCGGCAATCATTGGTGCGGTTTCGGTAAGCCCGTAACCTATGGCATAAGGGAATTTTCCTTCGATCAGAAAGCGTTCTACTTCCGGCGCAAGCGGAGCTCCGCCAATTCCGAAAAAGCGCAGCCTTCCGCCGAAGAAGCCCTGTAGTTTTTTGCTGGCTGCTTTTGAGAGCAGTTTTCTGGTCGGCCCAAACTTCATGGCAGCCTTCATGGGGAGCGATTTATACAGGGCAGGCCTGATCTTAGCCTTGTAAATCTTTTCCATGATGAGCGGAACCGTGAGCATGGTGGTTGGCCTTATCTTCGCCAGTATCGGGCCCAGGATTGTGGCGGTCGGAGCTTTGTCGATATAGTGGATCGATGCACCGTTTAACAGTGCCACCAGAAAGCCGATGGAAAACTCGTAGGCATGTGCCAGGGGGAGGATGGAAAGGAAGACATCCGTTTCGTGTACCTGGTGAATGGATGCTACATTGATCACGTCGCTCAGCAGATTCCAGTGGCTCAGAATGACGCCCTTCGACCGGCCGGTTGTGCCAGAGGTGTAGATGATGGACGCGACTGAATCCGGGTCTGTGGTTTGAATTCTTTCGACTGGCACGAGGGTGTCTTCTCCTGCCTCAAGTTTTTTGAGTTTGCCTGCCTCCGGTATAGCTTGCAGGACGATTTTTCTGTCGGAAAGCTCCAGTACACTGAAGTCGTCCAGGTTCACCACCAGTTCGACGGCCCTGGGCAGCTTGCCAGTGAAGCGGGCGAGCATCTTTCCTGAGATAAAGAGTGCGCGTGTTTCGGAGTGCTCCAGGATCGCCTTGACTTCCCTGGAACGGAAATCGGTCAGGA